>URDJ01000006.1 GCA_900546615.1 uncultured Eubacteriales bacterium
CGATCAAGAACTGCGAGACCAACCTGTCGAGCCCGCAGAAGCGCGGCGTCTGCACTGCTGTGCGTACTTCGACTCCCAAGAAGCCGAACTCCGCTCTGCGTAAGATCGCCCGTGTGCGTCTGACGAACGGTTATGAGGTGACCGCCTACATTCCCGGCGTTGGCCACAATCTGCAGGAGCACAGCGTCGTAATGATCCGCGGCGGCCGTGTCAAGGACCTGCCCGGCGTGCGCTACCACATCATCCGCGGCACTCTGGATACTCAGGGCGTCGATGGACGCAGGCAGAGCCGCTCGAAGTACGGCGCGAAGCGTCCGAAGGCTGGAAAGACCGGCAAGAAATAAGCCGGAGGCCTAAGCCCTGTATGTTTATATGATATGGACCGTATCGTATAGGCCGGGGCGCAGCGGGAGGCCGGGGAGCCTCTCGAGTACCGATGAAGTCATTTTTTAATGAAGGAGGGAAGTATAGTGCCCAGAAGAGGTAACGTTCCCAAAAGAGAAATTTTGCCGGATCCTGTGTACAACAGCGTGCTGGTGACGAAGCTCATCAACAGCATCATGCTGGACGGCAAAAAGGGCGTCGCACAGAAGGTCGTGTACGATGCGTTTGATATAATAAAGAACAAGACCGGCAAGGACCCGCTCGAGGCGTTCACTGAGGCGATGAACAATATCATGCCCAGCCTTGAGGTCAAGGCCCGCCGTGTCGGCGGCGCTACGTATCAGGTGCCTAT
This sequence comes from uncultured Eubacteriales bacterium, assembly GCA_900546615.1. Taxonomy (GTDB): domain Bacteria; phylum Bacillota; class Clostridia; order Oscillospirales; family Oscillospiraceae; genus Scatomorpha; species Scatomorpha pullistercoris. The sequence goes on from URDJ01000006.1 coordinate 737, forward strand.
CGAGGTTCGTCCTGAGCGTCGTCAGACTCTCGGCCTGCGCTGGCTGACCCTGTATGCCCGCAAGCGCAGCGAGAAGACCATGAAGGAGAGGCTCGCCGGCGAGATCATGGACGCCTGCAACAGCCTCGGCGCCGCAGTCAAGAAGCGTGAGGATACTCACAAGATGGCCGAGTCCAACAAGGCCTTCGCACATTTCAGGTGGTAAGAGGTTTAGCATTCTATGCCCAGAGAATTTTCGCTTGAAAATACGAGAAATATCGGCATAATGGCCCACATCGACGCGGGCAAGACCACGACGACGGAGCGCATACTGTTCTACACGGGCGTCAACTACAAGATAGGCGAGACGCACGAGGGAACGGCGACGATGGACTGGATGGAGCAGGAGCAGGAGCGCGGCATCACGATAACGAGCGCCGCGACGACGTGCCACTGGCGCGGCTGCCGGCTCAACATCATCGACACTCCGGGACACGTGGACTTCACCGTGGAAGTGGAGCGCAGTCTGCGCGTGCTTGACGGCTGCGTGACGGTGCTCTGCGCGAAGGGCGGAGTCGAACCTCAGTCCGAGACTGTGTGGCGTCAGGCCGATCATTACAACGTACCGCGTCTCATCTACGTCAACAAGATGGACATTATGGGCGCGAATTTCTTCAACGTGATAGACATGGTCCACGACCGGCTCAAGGCCAACGCCGTGCCCATCCAGCTGCCTATAGGCAAGGAGGCCGATTTCCGCGGCATCATCGATCTGGTGGAAATGAAGGCTGACGTCTATTACGACGATCTGGGCAATGACATGCGCGTTGAGGAGATACCCGAGGATATGCGCGCGCTCGCGGAGGAGTACAGGACGAACCTTCTGGAGGCCGTTTCGGATTTCGATGACGAGATCATGGAGCGGTATCTTGAGGGCGAGGAAGTTCCCACCGACATGATACGCGCCGCAATCCGCAAGGCGACGGTGGCGGTGAAGATGATCCCGGTGACCTGCGGCACGTCCTATAAGAACAAAGGCGTGCAGAAGCTGCTGGACGCGATTGTCGATTACCTGCCCAGCCCTGTGGATATCCCGCCGGTGGAAGGTACGAACCCGAAGACCGGCGAGATGGAGACCCGCAAGGCGAGCGATGAAGAGCCGTTCTCGGCACTGGCTTTCAAGATAATGACCGACCCGTATGTGGGTAAGCTGGCGTTTTTCCGTGTGTATTCAGGCACGGTGAATGCGGGCGAGACGGTCATCAACGTGTCGAAGGGCCAGAGGGAGCGTATGGGCAGGATACTGCTCATGCACGCGAATCACCGCGAGGATTTGCAGACGGCCTATTCCGGCGACATTGCCGCCGCGGTGGGCCTGAAGAATACGACTACGGGCGATACCCTGTCGGACGACAAGCACCAGATAGTGCTCGAGACGATGGAGTTCCCCGACCCCGTCATAAGGGTAGCGATAGAGCCGAAGACGAAGGCCGGCCAGGAGAAGATGAGCATAGCTCTCGCGAAGCTGGCAGAGGAGGACCCGACGTTCAGGACCTATACGGACGAGGAGACCGGTCAGACGATAATCGCCGGCATGGGCGAGCTCCATCTGGAGATAATCGTGGACAGGCTGCTGCGTGAGTTCAAGGTTGAGGCGAATGTCGGCAAACCCCAGGTCTCGTACAAGGAGACTGTCACGAAGCCTGCGACGGTGGATACGAGGTATGTGCGTCAGACGGGCGGACGCGGACAGTTTGCCCACGTGAAGCTGACCATCGAGCCGAACGAGTCCGGCAAGGGCTACGAGTTCGAGGACGACATCCACGGCGGCGCGATACCGAAAGAATATATCCCCTGCGTGGATCAGGGCATCCAGGGCGCGATGCAGGCCGGCGTGCTCGGCGGCTATCAGGTCGTGGATATCAAGGCGAAGCTCATCGACGGTTCGTTCCACGAGGTGGACTCGTCCGAGCTGGCGTTCAAGATCTGCGGCAGCATGGCGTTCAAGGAGGCCATGCAGAAGGCCGGGCCGACGTTGCTCGAGCCAATCATGAAGGTGACGGTCACGGCACCGGAGGAATATATGGGCGACGTCATGGGCGATATAAACGCCAGACGCGGCCAGATCTCCGGTACTGACATCAGGAACGGCGCGGCGATAATAAGCGCGAACGTGCCTCTGTCCACGATGTTCGGCTACGCGACCGATCTCAGGAGCAAGACTCAGGGCCGTGCGAACTACAGCATGGAGCCCAGCCACTTTGTGGAGCTGCCGAAGTCGCTCCAGGAAAAACTTATCGGTAACCGGGGCTGAGCCTCGAACTGATAAAAGGAAATCCACAAGAAGAATCATTACTGATCATTGAGGAGGATACCAAAATGGCAAAGCAGATGTTCAACCGCAACAAGCCCCACGTCAACATTGGCACCATCGGCCACATCGACCACGGCAAGACCACCCTGACCGCGGCCATCACCAAGGTCCTGAACATGGCTAACCCCGACGCCGCTTCCTACACCGCCTACGACCAGATCGACAAGGCCCCCGAGGAGCGCGCCCGCGGCATCACCATCAACACCGCTCACGTCGAGTACCAGACTGAGGCCCGCCACTACGCCCACGTCGACTGCCCGGGCCACGCCGACTATATCAAGAACATGATCACTGGTGCTGCTCAGATGGACGGCGCCATCCTCGTCATCGCCGCCTCCGACGGCCCCATGGCTCAGACCCGTGAGCACCTGCTGCTCGCCCGTCAGGTTAACGTGCCTTATATAGTCGTGTTCCTGAACAAGTGCGACCAGGTCGATGACCCCGAGCTGCTCGAGCTCGTCGAGATGGAGGTCCGTGAGCTGCTCGACAAGTACGAGTTCCCCGGCGACGACACCCCGATCATCAAGGGCAGCGCGCTGAAGGTCCTCGAGAGCACCAGCACCGATCCTCACGCCCCCGAGTATGACTGCATCTGGGAGCTGATGAACGCTGTTGACGAGTGGATCAAGACCCCCGAGCGCAAGGCTGACCTGCCCTTCCTGATGCCCATCGAGGACGTCTTCACCATCACCGGCCGCGGCACTGTTACCACCGGCCGTGTCGAGCGTGGTCGCGTCAAGGTCGGCGACAAGGTCGAGATCGTCGGCATCAAGGAGACCCAGGAGACCGTCGTCACCGGCACCGAGATGTTCCACAAGACCCTCGAGTTCGCCGAGGCTGGCGACAACGTCGGCACCCTGCTCCGCGGCATCGCGAAGAAGGACGTCGAGCGTGGACAGGTCCTCGCCGCTCCGAAGAGCATCCACCCCCACACCAAGTTCAAGGGCCAGGTCTACGTCCTGTCCAAGGACGAGGGCGGCCGTCACACCCCGTTCTTCAACAACTATCGTCCTCAGTTCTACTTCCGTACCACCGACGTGACCGGCGTCATCTCCCTGCCCGAGGGCGTTGAGATGTGCATGCCCGGCGACAACGTCGACATGGACGTCGAGCTGATCACCCCGATCGCCATCGAGAACGGCCTCCGCTTCGCTATCCGCGAGGGCGGCCGCACCGTTGGTTCCGGTGTTGTCATCGCCATCAACGAGTAATAACTCAGAATAAGGCAAAGAGGGCCCGGCATAACGCCGGGCCCTTTGTTCTCTGCGCCCCTGTAGGGGCGGGGTTCCATCCCCGCCCGGCGCTCCGGGTTTTGGTTGGTGAAATTATACAGGGGGAAACCCCTTGGTAGGGTTTCCCCCTTGAACCCCTTTCCTGACCTTCATTTGGCATAGAGAGTTCCGCTGCCTGCGGGCAGCGGCCAGGGGGCGCCGCCCCCTGGACCCCCGCCGCCTTTTGTAAAAGGCGGGCGAAAACTTCATTTGCGCTCCGCGCCGCTACTTCAGGCCGTGCATGAAGCCGCCCAGCGCGGCCGAATGGATATCGCCGCCGATGACGCGGCCCTTGTAAATAAACAGCTGGGCTATCACGCCCGTCTCGCCGCTGGGGTAGCTTGTGAGAACATAGGTATAGCTCTCACACACCTCGCCGCAGTACTGCGAGAGGTCATAGCCCTGCTGCTTCTGCAGCTCGTTGTATTCCGCCAGGACGCCGCCAAGCGTCTCGGGCAGGACTATCTCCTTCGCCGTCTCGCTCGAGGCATCCACCTCCCAGCCGAGCGAGGCTAAAAACTCTACCCGCTTCTCAGTAGTCGTCAGCCCGGAGCCGGTGCCTCCCGAGCAGATGAGTACGATCAGCGCCAGTATTGCAGCCGCGGCGATCAAGATGAATACCGCGCTTCTTTTGCTTAACTTTGATTTTGTCACGGGACATCCCTCCCGTTTAAGTATATTGTGAGGTGCAGAGACTTATGACTGCCGAACGCCTCGACAAACTGATATCAGACAGCGGCCTGTACTCTCGCAGCGAGACCCGGAGCCTCATAAGGGCCGGAAGGGTGGACGTGGACGGCGAGACGGTACGTACGCCAGAGAGACGGTTCGCGCGCGAGTGCACTGTCAGAGTAGACGGCAGTACGATTAACTGCGCGAAATACCGCTACTTCATGCTGGATAAACCCAAGGGATACGTCTGCGCGAACGAGGACAGAAACATCCCGACCGTCCTCGAGCTTCTGCCCGAGGAGTACAGGAAGCTGGGGCTGTTCACGGTAGGCAGATTGGACAGGGATACAACGGGGATGCTCCTGCTGACCAACGACGGTGACTTCGCACATAAGGTGATCTCGCCGAAATCGAATGTGGAGAAATGCTACCTCGCCGGGATAGACGGAGACGTCAGCGACGAGGACGTGAGACGCTTCGCAGAGGGTATGACGCTGGGAGACGGTACGAAATGCCTGCCCGCAGGACTCGAACGGCTCGGGCCGGGACAGTGCCTTGTCAGAGTGCGGGAAGGAAAATATCACCAGGTCAAACGCATGTTGGCGGCAGTGGGCAAGCCTGTCACTGAGCTGCGAAGACTTTCCATTGCTGAACTGAGGCTTAAAGAGGGATCGGAGCCTGGGAGCCTTGTTGAATTGGACAAAAGCGAGTTGTACAAAGTCCTCACGCAATATTGAACGATTGCATTTGCCTAATTTGTGCCATTTAACGAGGGAAATCAAAAATGTTCACAAAAAGAACATAAATTTCTATTGAAATTTGCACAGAAATGTATTATTATGTTAGGCGCAAAATCGAGTAATATTGTGTATTATAACTAAAGCCGACGGCTGCCGCCGAGGGTGAGGGGAAACGTCCTCGAAGGACGTCTGAGAAGAAGCAGGGAGGAAACTAAAAATGTCAAGCAGGGTGTTTCAGAGCGTTATTGTACAGATGAAGGAAGCAACGGACAGGGCGATTGGCGTGGCGGACGAGCAGGGCTTTGTTATAGCGTGCAGCGAGCTTTCGATGATAGGCTCGCACCTGGACGACATGCAGGCTGCGCTCGCGGATAATATGGAACAAATTTTCACTTCTTCCGTCAGAACATATAAACTGCTCGGCGCGACGGGCACCCGTTTCGACTTTGCGGTGTTCGTGGCGGGGCGCGACGCGGCGGCCAGGAGCATCTGCCTTTTGGCCTCCGTCGCCATGAACGAGGCCAGGACGAACTACGAGGAAAAGCACAACAAGGCGACCTTCGTCAAGAACATCATCTCGGACAACATACTGCCCGGGGATGTCTACGTGCGCGCGAAGGAGCTGCATTTTGTGACTGACGTGCCGCGCGCGGTGTTTCTGGTGAGGCAGCTCGAGCGTTCAGACGTTGCGGCGCTTGAGGTGATACAGAATCTGTTCCCGGACCGGCAGAGGGATTTTGTGCTGTCGGTGAGCGAGACGGATATAGTCGTCATCAAGGAGCTGACTCGGGACGAGCGGCCTGAGGACATTAACACCGTGGCCGAGAATATCGAGGCGGCGGTCAAGAGCGAGCTGCTGGTCAAGACGGTCATCGGCATAGGCACGACGGCGTATCACCTGCGCGAGCTGGCCGACAGGTACAAGGAGGCCCAGGTGGCCATAGAGGTCGGCAAGGTGTTCGACACGGAGAAGTCGATAATAAACTATGAGAATCTGGGCATCGGCAGGATAATCTATCAGCTGCCGACGACCCTGTGCGAGATGTTCCTGTCGGAGGTCTTCAAGAAGAACCCGATAGAGGCGCTGGACGCGGACACGCTGGAGACGATAAACAAGTTTTTTGAGAACAATCTCAATGTATCCGAGACAAGCCGCAAGCTGTATGTGCACCGGAACACGCTGGTGTACAGGCTTGAGAAGATAAAAAAGATCACCGGCTTGGACCTGCGCGAGTTTGACCACGCCATAGTGTTCAAGGTCGCAATGATGGTCAAAAAATACCTCGACACGCAGAACGCCTCAAAATACTGAGTTGCCGGGGACAAACGGAGGATCGGTCAATGGTTCAGATGAACAACGTGAGGATGATCTACGACAGCAGCGGCACAGAGGCGCTCAACGGCGTAGACATCGAGATACACGAGGGCGAATTCGTGTTTCTGGTCGGGCCGTCCGGCTCGGGCAAGACGACGATAATAAAGCTCCTCACCGGCGAGGTTCAGGCCGCTGGCGGCGAGATAACCGTGAACGGCTTCGACATGCGCAGGATAAAGCGGCGGAAGCTGCCGAAGCTGCGCCGGACGCTGGGCGTCATCTTTCAGGATTTCAGGCTCATCGACAAGATGACGGTGTACGACAACGTTGCCTTTGCAATGAGAGTTGTAGGCGCGACGAATAAGGAGATCCGCGAGCGTGTACCCTATGTGCTCGAGCTCGTGGGCCTGAAGGGGCGCGAGAAGCGCTACCCGCAGGAGCTTTCGGGCGGCGAGCAGCAGCGTGTGGCGATAGCGAGGGCGCTGGTGAACAGCCCGAGGATGATAATAGCGGACGAGCCGACGGGCAACCTGGACCCCGTGCGCAGCCTCGAGCTGATGCTCCTGCTCGAGAAAATAAACGAGCTGGGCACTACGGTGCTGGTGGTCACTCACGAAAAGGAGCTTGTGAACGCCTTCTCCAAGAGAGTCGTGGCGATCGACGAGGGCAAGGTCATAAGCGACGGAATGGACGGGTACTACAACTATGAATAGACTGGGATACTTGATAAAGTCGGGCTTTACCGGCATCTTCAGCCACGGCCTGATGAGCTTTGCAACGGTGACCATCATCATGGCCTGTCTGATCATCATGGGCAGCTTCGGGCTGCTGGTGGTGAACATAAACGAGATGCTTGCGGGCCTGGAGAACGAGAACGAGGTCGTCGCCTTCGTGGACGACGCGCTGACGCTGGAGGAGGCTGAGGCCCTGCAGCCTCTGGTCGAGGCGGTACCGAACGTGGCTGGCACGGAGTTCATCACAAATGAGCAGGCCATGGAGGACTTTCAGGAGGACTATGACCCGGAACTTTTCGAGATACTGGATGCCTCTGCCTTCAGGCACAGGTATGTGATACACCTGACGGACATCAGCCTCATGAGCCAGACGAAGCAGGACCTCGAGAACCTTGACGGCATCGCCAAAGTAAACGCGCACCTTGACTATGCGCAGGCTTTCATCACGGCGCGGAACATCGTGAGCGTGGTGTCGCTCGTGCTCATTGTGATACTCATCATAGTGTCGTTCTTCATCATGTCGAACACGATAAAGCTGGCGACCTTCACGCGGCGCGAGGAGATCGCGATAATGAAGATGGTGGGCGCGTCGAACGGGTTCATACGCTGCCCGTTCATCGTGGAGGGCCTTATCCTCGGTGTCCTGGGCGGCGGTCTGGCCTACCTCATCGAGTGGGGCCTGTATGATCTGGTGACCGGCAAGATAGTTACCGGCGTGACGGGGACGCTTATAAGCGTCGTGCCGTTCTCGACGGTGATGTACCCGCTGCTGGCGGCATTCCTCGGAGTGGGCGTGCTCGTCGGCGTGGTCGGCGGTTCGAGCGCGATAAGGAACTATCTGAAGGTTTGAGCGAGGTAATAGGAGACACAGCATGAAAAAGAAAACAGTATCCGCCATCTGCATAGCGCTGGCGTTCATCATGTTGGTGACGCTGGTGGTGTCGCTGATGGGCTCCTTCGGGGCCTTTGCGTCGGGTGGTCAGGATGAGATAGACGCTCTGGAGCAGCAGAAAGAGGAGCTCCAGAGCCAGCAGCAGAGCATTCAGGCGAACATAAACGACCTGATGGCGCAGCAGGCGGACGTCATAGAGCAGAAGGCCGCTATGGACGGGAAGAACGAGCTGGCGAGGCAGGAGATCGAGCTTATAAACGAGCAGATCGAGGTCTATACGCGGCTAATAGACGACAAGGCCAGGGAACTGGAGGAGGCCGAGAAGACAGAGCAGGAGCAGTACGAGCTCTATGTGAAGCGCGTGCGGAACATGGAGGAGAACGGCAGCTATACATATCTGGACATCCTGTTCCAGTGCAAGAGCATTTCGGAGGTGCTCTCGGCCTTTGACATGATCGGAGAGATCATGGCCGCCGACAAGCGGCTGTACGAGCAGTACAAGGAGGCCCGCGAGACGACGGAGCGGGTCAAGGCTGAGTACGAGGAGACGCTCGAGGCGCTCAGCGAGAAGCAGGAGACGCTTGAGGCCGAGAAGGCCGAGCTGGAGGAGCAGATCGCCGCGGCGGTCGAGGTCATAAACCAGCTCGAGGAGGACATTGAGAAGGCTAAGGAGGAATACGCCAAGGCCGCAGCGGCTGAGGCGGCGGCGCAGGCCTCGATAAACGCGATAATCGCGCAGATGCAGGCCGAGGAGGAGGCCGCCAGGGAGGAGGCCGCAGAGAGCGGCGAGGAATATACCGGCACCGGCTCGACCGCGACCGGCACCTACATATGGCCCTGCCCCTCCTGCAACATAGTGACGAGCACCTTCGGCATGCGCGAGCACCCGCTGTTCGGCGACGAGAGGCCGCACACGGGCATAGACATCGGCGCGGCGGCGGGCTCCGCCGTTGTGGCTGCGGACAGCGGCACTGTGGCCGTGGCGACATACAGCTCGTCCTACGGCAACTATGTGACGATCTACCACTCTAACGGCGATTACACGCTCTACGCGCACATGAGCAGCCTCGCCGTCACGGCGGGACAGAACGTGACGCAGGGCGATGTCATTGGTTACGTCGGCTCGACGGGCTGGGCGACGATGCCGCACCTGCACTTTGAGATAAGGGTGAACGGTTCGACGGTGAATCCGCTGGGCTATTTCTCGAACTACGTCATATATGAGTGAGCCTCGATGAGAGGCTGAATATCGACTACGGGCGGCCCGAAAAAGGCCGCCCGTACAATGGCATATGTGCCGCAGATGGGAGGTTTACAATGAAAAGAGGACCCGGCGGGCTGCTGCGCGCATTTTTCGGCATAAAGATACCGCTGCTTGCGTTTATAATCATCTGCGGACTGGCCGTCGGCGTGACATACGGCGTCACGGTGCGCAGCGAGCGCGACAGGATAGGCAGCGGGGCAAATTATGACCAGGCAATGAAGTACCTCGAGATAAAGAACACGATTGACCAGAACTACGTCGGAGAGGTTGACGAGGAGGCGGTGTCGTCCTCGGCCTTTGCCGCGATGGTGGACGGTTTAGGTGACAAGTGGAGCTATTACATGAGTCCGTCGGAGTACGCGGCTTATAAGCTGTACTCGGCGAACCAGTATACCGGCCTCGGCGTGTCGATAGACAAGGATGCGGAGACCGGCGGATTCAAGGTTCTGGGCGTGAGCAAGGGCTCCCCGGCGGAGAACGCGGGGATAAAGGCGGGGCACATCATACTCTCTGTGGCTGACAAAGACCTTACCAACATGACCGTCGGCGACGCGAGGAGCTTCATCAGCGCGAACCTGAGCAGGAGCGTGTCGGTGACGCTCATAAACCTCGACGGAGACCAGCAGAGCCTCACCGTGGACTGCACGCTGGTGTATACGAACCCCGTGAGCTATGAGGTGAAGAACGGCGAGATCGGCTATGTGAAGATAGCGAGCTTCGACTCCGGCTCGGCAGAGCTGGTGATAAAGGCCGTCGAGAGCCTGCTTGAGGGCGGTGCGCAGCGTTTCGTGTTCGACGTGCGTTCGAACCCCGGCGGGCTGTACTCGGAGATGGTGGAGGTGCTCGACTACCTTCTGCCGAGCGGGGACATCCTCGTGTCAGTGAACGAGTCCGGCGAAGAGACGGTTGAGCGCTCGGATAACGTATGCCTGAGCATGCCGATGGTGGTCATCGTGAACTCGGACACCTATGCGGCGGCGGAATTCTTTGCGGCAGCCCTGCAGGACTATAACTGGGCGGGCGTCGTCGGAGAGCGGACGACCGGCAAGGGCCGTATACAGACGACCATTGAGCTGTCGGACGGCAGCGCCATACACATCTCGAACGGCAAATACCTGACGCCGAACAGGGTGGACCTGACGGAGCAGGGCGGGCTGAGGCCGGATAACGAGGTCGCGCTCACGAGCAGCGGCGACGCGCAGCTTGACGCGGCGCTGGCCGATGTGCTGCTCAGGTGAGAGAGCTTGTTGACAGATTTGGGCAGTTGTTATAAACTGTTCCGGGCAATAACATAATAATTTGAGAGGAAGATAACCATGGCAGCCGAAAGTAAGTACAAGATGAGCCAGGAGCGCTACGACGAGATAAAGGAGGAACTCCACTATCTCGAGACGGTCAGGGAGAAGGAGGTCTCCGAGCTTATAAAGGAGGCACGTTCCTTCGGCGACCTTTCCGAGAACAGCGAGTACGACGAGGCTAAGACCGAGCAGGGCAAGCTGTATTCGAAGATAGCCGAGCTCAAGGCGCTCATCGAGAAGGCTGAGATAATAGAAAAGACTGAGATGGACCGCGGCACCGTGGCACTCAGCAGCAGGATAAGGCTGCTGGACGTGGACGAGAACGAGGAGCTTGAGTACCAGATCGTCGGCTCGCAGGAGGCCAACCCAATGACAGGGCGCATCTCGGACGAAAGCCCGATAGGGCGCGGGCTGCTCGGCCACAAGGTCGGCGAGACCGTGACGATCGAGGCCCCGGCGGGAGAGATAAAGTTCACCATCCTGTCCGTAGAGAACGCATAAAGAGAGGCATAGGGGGATATATGAGCGAGGAGACCAGGGTTGAGGAGCAGGAGCTTTCCGAGATATTGCAGATACGGCGCGACAAGCTCGCCGCGCTGCAGGAGGAGGGACGCGACCCGTTCAAGTTGACGCGCTTTGTGAGGAGCGCTTGGTCGAGCGAGATAAAGGACGGCTACGAGAAGTTTGAGAGCAAGACCGTGCAGGCGGCGGGCAGGATAATGTCCAAGCGCGGCATGGGTAAGGCCATCTTCTGCCACATAAAGGACGACCGGGGCCAGATACAGCTCTACGTCCGCTCGGACTCGGTGCCGGAGCGGGAGTTCGCGGATTTCAGGAAGTACGATATCGGCGACATCATCGGCGTATCCGGCTACGTGTTCAAGACCAAGACGGGCGAGACCAGCATCCACGTCGAGAGCGTGACGCTGTTGTCCAAGAGCCTGCGCCCGCTGCCGGAGAAGTTCCACGGCATGACGAACGTGGAGCTGAAATACAGGCAGAGGTATGTGGACCTCATCATGAGCGACGAGAGCCGCCGGAACTTCGAGATACGCTCACGCTTCGTGAGCTACGTGCGGCGTTTCCTCGAGGAACGTGGCTACATGGAGGTCGAGACGCCGGTGCTCAATACCATCTCCGGCGGCGCGACTGCCCGGCCCTTCATCACGCACCACAACGCGCTGGATATCGATATGTACATGCGCATCGCCACGGAGCTGCACCTCAAGCGGCTCATAGTCGGCGGCATTGAGCGCGTGTACGAGATAGGGCGCATCTTCCGCAACGAGGGCATGGACACGCGGCATAATCCGGAGTTCACGACGGTGGAGCTGTACCAGGCCTACGCGGACTTCAACGACATGATGGACCTGTTCGAGGACCTGCTGTCGGGAGCTGCAATGGAGATACTGGGCACCTATGAGGTCGAGTGGCAGGGCGAGAAGGTCTCGCTCGCGCCGGGCTGGCCGAGGCTGACGATGGCCGAGGCGGTGAAGCAGCACCTGGGCGTGGATTTCATGGCGATAGAGGGCGACGAGGAAGCGGTCGCGGCGGCGAAGGCCGCCGGGGTGGATATGGACGGCGTGGAGCCGACCTGGGGCCACGCGCTTTACGAGTGCTACGACCAGAAGGTCGAGCAGCTCATGGTGCAGCCGACCTTTATCACGATGCACCCGGTGGACGTGTCGCCGCTCGCCAAGCGCAGCCCAAAGGACCCGAGGCTGACGGAGCGCTTCGAACTGTTCATATGCAGGAGCGAGATGGGCAACGCCTTCTCGGAGCTGAACGACCCCATCGACCAGAAGCAGAGGTTCGAAAAGCAGGTCGAGCTGCGCGCGAAGGGCGACGATGAGGCCGGAATGATGGATACGGACTTCATAAACGCGCTGGAGTACGGCATGCCGCCGACGGGCGGCCTGGGCATAGGCATAGACCGCTGCGCCATGCTGCTCACGGGATGCGACTCGATAAGGGACGTGATTCTGTTCCCGACGATGAAGCCGCTGGACATGCCGAAGGCGGCAAAGGCCGAGGAGAAGGCGCAAGCGCCCGCGGAGCCGGAAAAGGCTCCGGAGGCCATAGACTTCTCGAAGGTGGAGATCGAGCCGCTGTTTAAGGACTTTGTGGATTTTGAGACCTTCAGCCGTTCGGATTTCCGGGCTGTGAAGGTCAAGGCCTGCGAGGCTGTGCCGAAGTCTAAGAAGCTTTTGAAGTTCGTGCTGGACGACGGCTCGGGCGAGGACAGGGTGATACTCAGCGGCATCCACAGCTACTATGAGCCGGAGGAACTGGTCGGCAAGACCTGCATCGCGATAACGAACCTGCCGCCGAGGAAGATGATGGGCATCGACTCCTGCGGCATGCTGATAAGCGCCGTACACCACGAGGAGGGCGAGGAAAGGCTGCATCTGCTGATGGTGGACGAGCACATCCCCGCCGGCGCGAAGCTGTATTGATAAAAAATAAGACCGCCCGCCCCTGTGACTGGGGCGGGCGGCTTATTACTTCCACCTGCCGCCTGCAATGTAGCAGGTACAGATGCCGGCGCTGATGAAGGGCGCAAGGCTGTAGGCGATGGCGATGCCGTCGAAGCCGAGCGGACTGTACCGGCTCAGCACAAGGGCAAAGAGGTAGCGTACGAGGTAGGAGGTCACGATGGCGCAGCACATGGGCACCAGCGTGTGCCCAGAGCCGGTAAGGGTGCCGAACAGACAGAACATCACGTTCTCGGCCATGAAGCCTATTGCGAAGTATCGCAGATAGCTGATGCCGGCCGCGATGACCGGAGATTCCTTCGTGAACAGGCTGAGCATGAAGCCGGGTATCAGCTCGCATAGCAGCGTGAAGACCCCGCCAATCGCTGCAGCCGCCGCGCAGCCGGTATAGAGGGCGCGGAGTATCCTGCGATACTCGCCTTTTGCGAGGTTTTGAGCCGTCATGCTTATCATGGCCGCCATCAGCGCCTGGCCCGCCAGCACCGTCAGGTTCCATATCTTTGTCACCGCCGCGGCTGCTGCGGAGTGATCAACGTCGAATACGTTGATGAGGCCGTTTATGAGCAGGAAACTGGTGTTTGTCAGCACCATCTGGACGATCTGCGGCGCGCCCGCAAAGCTCTCGTCCGGCGTGTTGAGAAAGCGCAGGATGGGACGGCAGGCCGCAATTACGAGCACGGTGAGCACAAGTGCGGCGATGAGCACAAAGCCAAGCATGGTCGAGAGCAGACGTCTAATTTCCCCATACCTGCCGCGGCCGAAATGCCCGCCCATCATGGCCGCACCGCCGTTCGCTACGGCGACGACGATTACGAGTACGACGTTCGTGACCTGCCCGGCGGTGCCGACAGCGCTCATGCCGGCCGCTCCCGTCGCCTGCCCGAGTATCACCATGTCGGCCACGTTGTATACCGCCTGCAGGAGATTGATGATCAGTATCGGCAGCGCAAATTCAAGCAGCTTCCTGCCCGGAGCGCCCGCAGTAAGATCGCCTCTTGTGTCAACAGTCACAGCAATCGCCTCCGGGAAGATTATATTGCCTTTGCAGCTCCAGGTTCAGGTGCAAATGCGCCACTTCCGTTTCTTTTGTGAAGTGCAAAAGAAATGCGGTGGCATTTCTGCTCCGTCGATTTACCGGGGCGCGCAGGATTACAGATGTCCTGTTATGAGCACTTGTATAGCCGGAATAAATGTGATATTATAAAATTTAAGCTATTTTGGTTTAATGCTTTCTTTATATGGAGGTCGTTACCCCTTGCAGGAGCTGGACAAAAAAACCTGGTTGTTCGAAACGGCGCCGATAGCTAGCGCGGTGACCAAGCTGGCGGTGCCGACCATACTCAGCTCGCTGGTCATGGTGCTGTATAACCTGGCCGATACATATTTCGTCGGTATGCTGAATGACGCCATACAGAACTCGGCTGTCACGCTGGCGGCCCCGGTACTGCTGGCGTTCAATGCAGTAAATAACCTTTTCGGCGTCGGTTCCTCGAGCCTCATGAGCCGTTCGCTGGGCTGCAAGGACTACGACATGGTGTCGAAAAGCTCGGCCTTCGGTTTCTACTGCGCGCTGTTTTCCGGCGTTATATTTTCAATATTCTGCGCCGCCCTCAACGGACCGCTGCTGAACATACTCGGCGCGGATGAAACGACCAGAGACGCTACTCAGGCTTACATGCTCTGGACGGTGTATTTCGGGGCGGCGCCCAGCATACTGAACGTGGTGCTGGCCTATCTGGTGCGCGCCGAAGGTTCCGCACTGCACGCGAGCATCGGCACGATGAGCGGCTGCGCGCTCAATATTGTGCTCGACCCCATCTTTATCATGCCCTGGGGACTCGGCATGGGTGCCGCGGGCGCGGGACTGGCGACCTTCATCTCAAACTGTGTGGCTTGCCTCTATTTCTTTGTGCTCATCTTCGTAAAACGCGGCAGGACCTTCGTCTGCATCGACATACGCCAGCTGAGCTTTAACAGGAAAATCGTCAGGGCAGTCTGCGGCGTGGGTGTGCCGGCCGCCATCCAGAACCTGCTGAACGTCACCGGCATGACCATTTTGAACAACTTCACCTCGGCGTACAAGGCCGACGCGATAGCCGCAATGGGCATCTCGCAGAAGATCAACATGCTGCCGATGTATGTCGCGATGGGCCTGTCGCAGGGCGTCATGCCGCTCATAAGCTACAACTACTCGTCCGGCAACAGCAAGAGGATGAAAGACGCGGTCCGCTTCTCGGGCGTGGCCTCGGTTACGCTCATCACAGCCGTCGCGGCGGCGTATTTCATAGCGCCGGGGTTCTTTGTAGGGCTGTTTATGGACAATGAGGCGATAGTTGATTACGGTTCCCACTTCCTCAGATGCATGTCGATAGCCGGGCCGTTCATGTGCATAGATTTCCTCGCGGTCGGCGTGTTCCAGGCGGTGGGCTTTGGAAAGAACGCGCTCGTGTTCGCGATACTCAGGAAGATAGTGCTGGAGATCCCGGCGCTGTGGCTGCTAAACAGGCTTTTCCCGCTCTATGGCCTCGCGTATGCTCAGGCCGTCGCGGAGATAGTACTGGCTGTCGTGGCCGTTGTGGTGCTGGTGAGGCTATTCAGAAGGCTGGAACACCGGGACGGGGTCGAACGGTGAGGACTTGGTGAAAAAAGCGGCGGATGCCCTGCACATCCGCCGCTTTTTTGTCGCCCGACGGACGCATAAACGATTGCAAAAAAGTTGAGGGCGTAATATAATATTATGCCTGTGTCTTGAATTCACGGGCCAAACTGCTGTGAGGTAATGGGATTGTATTTACGGGCATTGGAGATCCAGGGCTTTAAGTCCTTCCCGGAGAAGACCCGGCTGACCTTCGAGCGGGAGATAACCGCCATCGTAGGGCCGAACGGCTCCGGCAAATCGAATATTTCCGACGCCATACTCTGGGTCATGGGCGAGCAGAGCTCCAAGACCCTGCGCGGCGGCAAGATGCAGGACGTCATCTTCGGCGGCACCGCCAAGCGCGGCGCCATGGGCTTTGCCCAGGTCTCGCTCATCATAGACAACTCCGCCGGTATCCTCGGCATCGACTCGGAGGAAGTGACGATCACCCGGCGCTACTACCGCTCGGGGGAGAGCGAGTACTATATCAATCGCGAGCAGGTGCGCCTGCGCGACGTGAACGAACTGCTTATGGACACCGGCCTCGGGCGTGACGGGTACTCCATCATCGGCCAGGGGCGTATCGCCGAGATCGTAAACGGCAAGAGCGCCGAGCGCCGTGAGGTGCTCGAGGAGGCCGCCGGTATCTCGAGATACCGCTACCGCAAGGAGGAGGCCGAGCGCCGCCTTGCCAAGACGGATGAGAACCTGCTGAGGATAAACGACAAGATAGACGAGCTGGAGCTGCAGGTCGGCCCGCTGCGCGAGCAGTCCGAGGTCGCAAAGCGTTACCTCGCCCTGCGCGATGAGCTGAGGGTCGAGGAGGTCAGCGCGTGGATGGACGCGCTGGACAAGCTGCGCGAGCAGTCGCAGACCATAGCGAACGACTATGAGACGGCCAAAAGCGGACTCGACGCCGCACGGCGCGAGCTGGAAGCGCTCTACTCGAGGAGCGAGGCGCTGGCTGAGCGGATGCGCCAGAAGGACGTGGAGGCAGAGCAGCAAAGGCAGAGGCTCTCCGAGGCCGAGGCAAAGGTCTCGCAGGCCGAGGCCGAAGCCGCCGTGCTCCGAAACAGCATAGAGAACAGCCGCCAGACCGCCGAGCGGATGCGCGGTGAGCTGTCCGAGCAGACCGAGCGAGCCGCCTCCATAGCGGCGCAGATAGATGAGCACCGCGCCCGCATGGACGAGATAGACGCGCGAGCCAAGGCACTCGAGGCTGACGCTGCCTCCGCAAGAAACGTCATGGACGGGCGTCGGATGCGCATAGATAACCGTGAGCGCGAGGCTGCGGAACTGAACGACGCGCTCACAAAGCAGATAGTCGAGCTGAGAAGCGCCGACTCGCGCATCGCCATGCTCTCCGAGATGGAGAAGGAATACGAGGGCTTTGCCGGCGCGGTCAAGGCCGTCATGCGCGAGGCGCGGCGAGGCACGCTCCGGGGTGTCCACGGCACGGTGGCGGAGCTGGTGAGGGCCGACGAGCGCTGCACGCTTGCAATTGAGACCGCGCTGGGTGCGGCGATACAGAACGTCGTTGTGGACACGCAGGACGACGGTCGCAGGGCCATAGAGCTCTTAAAGCGCCGAGACGCGGGCCGGGCTACCTTCCTGCCACTCGACGTCATACGCGGCGGCAGGCTCGAGCGGGTACCCTCGGAGGACGAGGGCTGCCTCGGCCTCGCGGTGGAGCTGGTGAGCTTCGATGCGCGGTATACGAACATATTTGAAAATCTCCTGGGCCGCACGCTGGTGGCCGAGACGCTCTCCGACGCTGTGGCCATCTCGAGGAGAAGCGGCGGCAGGGTGCGGATAGTCACGCTGGATGGGCAGCTCATACACTCCGGCGGCTCGATGACGGGCGGCAGCGCGGCGAAGAACGCGGGCATACTGTCGAGAAGGGCCGAGCTGGAGAGATTGCAGGCAAACCGCGGTAAACTCGCAAAGCGGAGGGACGAGCTGGCGGCAAGGTCCGAGGAATCAAAGCGCGAGCTGGCCTCGGCGCGGTACGAGCTGGATGTCGCAACGGGCGAACTGCAGAACATAAATAACGAGCTGGCCTCGCTGAAGGCCGAGCGGCGCACGACGGAAAATGCCGCGGCCCAGCTCGAGCTGCTCCGGCGCGGCATATCCGGCGACAGCGAGACGCGGGCAAAGGCACTCGCGGACATGGAGGCCGGGGCAGAGAGCGCGAAACGGGAGCTTGCCGAGCGCGAGCGGAAGATAGCGGAGCTGCGCGAGGGCGCGGCGCGGATAAAGGAGGACATCGCGGCCTCGACGCGTAAGAAGCTCGAGGTCGAGGGCGAGCGCACGAAGACCGACAGGGCCGTGCAGGAGAAAAATAACGCCCTGCTCGACATGGAGCGCACCTGCGCGAGGTTCGAGCAGAAGAAGATATCCGCCGAGATGGAGGAAAAGCAGCTGCTGGACAAGCTCTGGGACGGCTACGAGCTGAGCCACAGCGCGGCGCAGGCGGTCAGAAGGCCCATAGAGAGCGCAGCGAAGTCGAACAGGCGCATTGCGGAGATAAAAAAGGAGATGTCGGCCCTGGGCACGCCGAACCTCGGCGCCATAGACGAGTACGCGCGGGTGAGCGAGCGCTACGAGTTCCTCGCATCCCAGCGGGATGACGTGGAGAAGGCCAAAAATGAGCTGCTGGGTATAATTTCCGACATAACCGGGGAAATGAGAAGTATCTTCACCCGCGAGTTTACCGCGATAAACGAGAGCTTCCGCGAGACATTCACGGAGCTTTTCGGCGGCGGCAAGGCCGAGCTGACGCTCGAGCCGGGCGAGGACGTGCTTACCTGTGACATCGACATCAAGGTGCAGCCGCCTGGTAAGGCGCTCACTACGCTGTCGCTGCTCTCGGGCGGGGAGACGGCCTTCGTGGCCATCGCGCTGTACTTTGCAATAATCAAGGTGCGGCCCACGCCGTTTTGCGTCATGGACGAGATAGAGGCGGCGCTGGACGAGGCCAACGTCATAAGATTCGCCGAGCACATGAGGCAGATATCCGGCAGGACGCAGTTCATAGTCATCACGCACCGGCGCGGCACGATGGAGGAGGCCGACTTCCTCTACGGCGTGACGATGCAGGAAAAGGGCGTTTCCAAGGTCATAGAGCTTGACCTTGAGGAGGCCGAGAAACACACTGAGGAGGCTGCGGAAGAATGGGATTCTTCGACAAGATAAAGGCCGGGCTGGAAAAGACCCGGCGTCAGATGGGCGGCGTTTTCGCGGAGTTCACCGGCGAGAACGAGGAGTTTTACGACGAGCTTGAGGAGGCGCTCATCGTGGCCGACTCGGGCGCGGACACGGCTTTCAAGGCGGTCTCGGCACTCAGGGAAAAGGTGCGCGACGAGGGGCTTATCGGCAAGGCAGAGATCAGCGCCGCGCTCGTGGAGATACTCACGGAGCTGCTCAGCGTCGGCAGTTTCGAGCTAAAGCTGGGCACGAAGCCCTCCGTTATACTGATGGTGGGCGTGAACGGCGTGGGCAAGACCACGACCATCGGCAAGCTCGCGGCGAAGTACGTGTCCGAGGGCAAAAAGGTGCTGCTCGCGGCGGGGGATACCTTCCGCGCGGCGGCGGCGGAGCAGCTCACGGTCTGGGCCGAGCGCTCCGGGGCCGATATAGTAAAGCACGGCGAAGGCTCCGACCCCGGCGCCGTGGTCTTTGACGCCCTGACCGCCGCAAAGGCGCGGGGCGCGGACATCGTTATCATTGACACGGCCGGCAGGCTGCACAACAAGGCCAATCTCATGAACGAGCTGGCAAAGATACGCAGGATAATTACCCGCGAGCTGCCCGAGGCGGACGTCGAGACCCTCGCAGTGCTCGACGCGGTGACGGGCCAGAACGGGCTTATCCAGATAAAGCAGTTCGCCGAGACCGCCCAGCTCACGGGTATAGTGCTCACGAAGCTCGACGGCACGGCGCGCGGAGGCATCGTCTTCGCAATAGCGAAGGAGATGGGCCTGCCCGTCAAATTCATCGGCGTGGGCGAGGGAATGGACGACCTTATGCCCTTTGAGCCGAAATCCTTCTCGGAGGCGCTGCTGTCATGAAGCTGATACTTGCATCGAATAACGCCGGCAAGGTCGTGGAGTTCCGCGAGATACTCGCCGGGACCGGCATAGAGGTCATCCCCCAGCGTGAGGCCGGCTGCGACTTCGAGGTGGACGAGACCGGCGATACCTTCGAGGAAAACGCCTTTCTCAAGGCCGAGGCCGCGATGAAGGCCACGGGCCTGCCCGCCGTCTCAGACGACTCGGGCCTCGAGGTGGATGCCCTCGGAGGCGAGCCAGGCGTACACAGCGCGAGATATACGGGCAACCATGAGGATTCCGACCTCGACAGGCGCAAATTCCTCATGAAGAAGCTCGAAGGAGTGGAACATCGGCAGGCAAGGTTCGTCTCAGCTATATGCTGTGTGTTCCCAAACGGGGACGTGCTGCGCGCCCGTGGTACCTGCGAGGGCAGGATAGCGACCTATATGAAGGGTGAGAACGGCTTCGGCTACGACGCCATGTTTATATACGAGGGCGAGGAGCGCACCATGGCCGAGATGACGCACGAGGAAAAGAATGAGATATCGCACCGGGGCCGCGCGCTCAGGGAGTTCGCGAAGGTGCTGAAGGAGTATTGCGATGCTGACAAGTAAGCAGAGGGCCTATTTGCGCGGGCTGGCCGCGAAGGAAGACACCATCCTCCAGATAGGCAAGGACGGGATAACAGAGAATACGACGGCGGCGCTCTCGGACGCGTTGCGCGCGCGAGAGCTGGTGAAGGGCCGGGTGCTGGAAAGCTCGATGCTCACGGCGAAGGAGGCCATAGAGGTGCTCTCGGAGCGTTGCCGGGCGGAACAGGTGCAGGTCATAGGCAGCAAGTTCGTGCTCTACAAGCGCAACGAGACCGACCCGAAGATTGAGCTGCCGAAGGCGCAGAAGAAGAAATGAGGATCGCGGTCTACGGCGGCAGCTTCAACCCGCCGCATCCGGCGCATGTCAGGGCCGCGCATCTTGCGTATGAGGCGCTGGAGCCGGACAAAATGCTCATCATCCCCGCTGCCGACCCGCCGCACAAGCAGCTCGCGGAGGGCAGCCCAACTCCGCAGGAGCGTTTTGAGCTGACGAGGCTGGCCTTCCGGGATTTTCCCGAGGCCGAGGTCTCTGACATGGAGATAAGCCGCGGCGGCGCGAGCTATACAGCGGATACCCTCACGGAGCTTGCCGCGCGATATCCGGGCGCGGAGCTGTACTTCGTCGTCGGCACGGACATGCTCACGAGCTTTGAGCGCTGGCACAACTTTCAGGACATACTCGCGCTATCGGCGCTCTGTGTGCTGCCGCGCGGGGAGGGCGACATGCCGGTAATTGAGCGATTTTCGCGCCGTTTCGAGGAACTCTACTGCGCCAGGGTGCGCGTCATAGATGCAGCACCTCTGCCAATGTCCTCATCGGAGATTCGCAAATTGCTGGTATCCCGGCGCGGCGCGGACGTGCTCGACGGCGAGGTCTACGCGCGGATAATAAGGCTGCGCGACTACGCCGCGAAGCCCCAGCTGGACTGGCTCAGAGAGCGTGCCTACGCGTATCTGAAGCCGAAGCGTATCCCGCACGTCGCAGGCTGCGAGCAGGAGGCGGCACAGCTCGCCCGCCGCTGGGGCGAGGACCCCGGCGACGCCGCCGAAGCGGGCATACTCCACGATATCACGAAGAAGCTGACCATGGAAGAACAGTTGATATTGGCGGAGAAATATGGTATAGTGTTCGATAAATTTGAGCGTGAGAACATAAAGCTCACGCACGCCATCACCGGCGCCGAGCTTTCCAGAGAGCTTTTCGGCGTGCCGGACAGGATATACAGCGCCATCCGCTGGCACACGACGGGCCGCGCGGACATGACGCTGCTGGAAAAGATAATCTACATTGCCGACTATATAGAGCCGACGCGCGACTTCGAGGGC
Organism: uncultured Eubacteriales bacterium; assembly: GCA_900546615.1. Lineage (GTDB taxonomy): Bacteria > Bacillota > Clostridia > Oscillospirales > Oscillospiraceae > Scatomorpha > Scatomorpha pullistercoris. The sequence goes on from URDJ01000006.1 coordinate 22,380, forward strand.
GTGGACGAGCTCAGGCGGCTGGCCTATGAGGACATTGACTCGGCCATGGCACTGGGACTCAAAATGAGCCTGGAGGAGCTGCGGCAGAGCGGCATAGAGCCACACGGCGCCACCGTAAGCGCCCTTGAGTGGTACGGAAAGGACAAGGTGTAATGCATCTCTACGGCGGAAGCGGAAAGCATTCGAAGAAGAAGCCTGAAAAGGATAAGCGCCGCGAGGAATACGGGTACGAGTACGAGAACGAGTATGAAAACGAGTACGAGTACGAGGACGAATATGAGGATTACGAGCCGAAGCCGCGGCCGAGGCACCAGACGTCCAAAAGCCGGGGCCGGGATATAAAGAGCACGAACCACACGGTATACAGCGGCAACGGCTACGACTATGAGGACGAGGTGCACTTCGCCTCGGATGACTATGTTTCGAGAGAGGAACTCAGAAGCCGCAAGCACCGCGGCCGGGGCGCGCTGGTGTTTTTGGGCGTGCTGCTGATTTTGGTCATCGGCGGCTTTGCGGCCTTCAAGATCTGGGCCAAGCCCGCGGCTGTGAGCGATGGCGGGCTCAACACCTACGACGACGCGAACAACGGCGACGGCAGCGGCGGGATAGAGGGCGTGGCTCCCGATCAGGCGGACAGCAAGCGGCGCGACGGGGTCTGGACCTTCCTCGTGAGCGGGCTGGACAGAGAGGGCCTGCACACGGATACCAACATCGTCGGCATGTTCGATACCGCGGCGGGCGAGCTGAACCTCGTGAACCTGCCCCGCGACCTGCTCATAAACATCGACTACACCTACAAAAAAATGAACATCCCCTATCCCGCCAGCATCAACAGCGGCGGGGACGGGGTCTCGGCGCTGCTGGACGCGGTGAAGGACATCCTCGGCTACGAGGTGGACTGCTATGCTATCATTGATATACAGGCCACGGCGGATATAGTTGACGCTATCGGCGGAGTCTATTACGATATACCATATGACATGGACTGGGATGCGCCGGACCAGAACCCTCCCGTCAGCATCCATATTAAGCAGGGCTACCAGCTGCTGGACGGGGACGACTTTGTGAACGCCATGCGTTTCCGTATGTCGAACGACGGTTCGCACACCTATTTAGGCGGCGATATCGAGAGGATACAGTTCCAGCAGAGCCTGCTCATGGCGCTGGCAAGGCAGACGCTGTCGCTGGAGAATATACCGAACCTGACGAAGATATTCGATATCTACGAAAAGCGCGTGGACACCAACGTCAGCCTGGGCAACCTGGCCTATTTCGCGCAGGAGTTCATGAAGATAGACGCTGAGAATATTACGTTCCACACTATCCCCGGCAGGGGCGACGGCTATGTCTTTAATCTGAGCTACTACCTTGCGGATATTGACGAGTGGCTGGTCATGCTCAACGAGTATCTGAACCCGTTCGATACTGAGATAACGAGGGACAATATAAACATGATCTCCTACGACATGGACACCGGCGAATGGGACATGACCCAGGGCTACATCGCCGGCCAGTGAGCGCAGAGGGGAAGAAGGGGAGATATCAATGCTGACACCTAAAGAGATAGCCGAAACAGCGGTGCGGACGCTGGATTCCAAGATGGCGAAGGACATAAAGCTCCTGCGCACGACGGAGCTGACCGTGCTGGCGGACTATTTCGTCATATGCACGGCGATCAGCTCCACGCATGTCAAGACCCTGACCGACGAGGTGGACAAAGCGCTCTCGGAGCTGGGAGAGCCGCCCCTGAGACGCGAGGGATATCGCGGCGGCGGCTGGATACTGCTGGACTTCGGCTGTGTCATCGTGCACATCTTCCAGCAGGACATGCGCGAGTTCTACAATCTCGAGCACCTGTGGAGCGATGCGGAGGAGATAAGCCTCTCTGCCCTCTCCGGCCCTACGGTCTGAGCCTTGCGCTCGGGTCAAAGGGGCCTGCGGTTTTGTAATTATTAAAAAGGGGAGAGCAGGAAATGGCTTACGAATTTTCGAGGATAGAGAAAAAATGGCAGAACTACTGGCTTGAGAACAAGACGTATAGAGCCGTCACCGGTGACAGCACGAGGAAGAAATTCTATCCGCTCATAGAGTTCCCGTATCCCTCGGGCGACGGGCTGCACGTCGGCCACCCGAGGCCGTATACCGCGATGGACATCGTCGCGCGCAAGCGCCGCATGCAGGGCGAGAACGTGCTGTTCCCGATAGGCTTCGACGCTTTCGGCCTGCCGACGGAGAACTACGCCATCAAGAATCACATCCACCCGAGAGAGGTCACGAAGCGGAATATAGAGCGCTTCTCCAAGCAGCTGCAGATGCTGGGCTACAGCTTTGACTGGGACCGCATGGTCGATACCACCGACCCGAATTACTACAAGTGGACGCAGTGGATATTCCTGCAGATGTACAAGCACGGCCTGGCGTATAAGGCGTCCATGCCCGTGAACTGGTGCACGAGCTGCAAGTGCGTGCTGGCCAACGAGGAGGTCGTCGAGGGCGTGTGCGAGCGCTGCGGCAGCCCTGTCATCCGCAAGGAAAAGAGCCAGTGGATGCTCCGCATCACCGCCTATGCCCAGAGACTCATAGACGACCTGGACGACGTGGATTATATAGAGCGCGTCAAGATACAGCAGCGCAACTGGATAGGCCGTTCCACGGGTGCCGAGGTCGATTTCAAGGCCACGACCGGCGATATCATCAAGGTGTTCACCACCCGCTGCGATACGCTGTTCGGCGCGACGTACATGGTCCTCTCGCCGGAGCACGCGCTGGTGAGGGCGTGGCTCGAGAGCGGAGCCATCACCAACCCGGACGAGGTCAGAAAGTATCAGGCCGAGGCCGCCGCGAAGTCCGACCTCGAGCGCACGGAGCTGAACAAGGACAAGACCGGCGTGCGCACGCTGGGCGTCGACGCCGTGAACCCCGTGACAGGGGAGACCATACCCATCTTCATCTCGGACTACGTCCTCGCAAGCTACGGCACGGGCGCCATCATGGCCGTTCCGGGCCACGACCAGCGCGACTGGGAGTTCGCGAAGGAGTTCGACCTGCCGATCATTGAGGTCGTCAAGGGCGGCGACGTGACGAAGGAGGCGTGGATATCCAAGGACGAGAGCGCCATAATGGTGAATTCCGGGTTCCTGGACGGTCTGAGCGTCAAGGACGCCATCCCGACCATGACGAAGTGGCTGGAGGAGAAGGGCCTTGGCCGCAGCAAGGTCAACTACAAGCTGCGCGACTGGGTGTTCTCGCGCCAGAGGTACTGGGGAGAGCCCATCCCGCTGGTGTACTGCGAGAAATGCGGCTGGCAGCCGATAGACGAGAGCGAGCTGCCTCTGCTCCTGCCGGATGTGGACAGCTACGAGCCTACGGACAATGGCGAGAGCCCGCTGTCCAAGATGACTGAGTGGGTCAACACCACCTGCCCGTGCTGCGGAGGGCCCGCCCAGCGCGAGACCGACACCATGCCGCAGTGGGCCGGCTCCTGCTGGTACTTCCTGCGCTATATAGACCCGGACAACGACAAGGCCTTTGCGGGCGAGGAGGCTCTGGACTACTGGAGCCCCGTAGACTGGTATAACGGCGGTATGGAGCACACGACGCTGCACCTGCTGTACAGCCGTTTCTGGCACAAGTTCCTGTATGACATCGGAGTGGTGCCGACGAAGGAGCCGTATGCCAAGCGCACGAGCCACGGCATGATACTGGGCCTGAACCCGCACAACTACTCGAACCTGTCCGACGAGGAGCGCTCCAGGCTGCTGGCCGAGCACGGCAGCGAGGCGGCTGTGCGCGAGTATCTTGTGCACAAGTACGGAGAGATGGCCGACCACCCGATCGTCAAGATGAGCAAGAGCCTCGGGAACGTAGTCAACCCGGACAGCGTCGTGAAGGAGTACGGCGCGGACACGCTGAGGCTGTATATCATGTTCTTGGGCGACTTTGAGAAGGCAGCGCCGTGGAACCCGAGCGCGGTCAAGGGCTGCAAGCGCTTCCTGGACCGCATCTGGGCGATGGCGGAAAAACGCATAGAGGGCGACGAGAGCTACTCTGCCGCCAATGAGAAGGCCATGCACCGCTGTATCAAGAAGGTCAGCGAGGATATCGAGAGCATGAAGTTCAACACGGCCATCGCCGCGATGATGACGCTGGTGAACCAGTTTGCCGAGCACGCGCCGAGCAGGGGGGACATAAAGACCTTCCTCGCGCTGCTGAGTCCTTTCGCGCCGCACATGGCCGAGGAGCTGTGGGAGATACAGGGCTTCGAGGGCATAGCCAGCATGAGCGCGTGGCCGGAGTACGATGAGGCGAAGACGCTGGACGACGAGAAGGAGATCGCGGTGCAGGTTAACGGCAAGCTGAGGGGCACGGTAGTGGTCCCGGCGGGCTGTGAGGACGCCGTGGCCGTTGAGACGGCACTGGCTGACCAGAGGGTGAAAAAGTTCACCGACGGCTGCGCCATAGTTAAAACGATAGTAGTGAGGGACAAGCTGGTAAATATTATCGTTAAGCCCTCCAAATGAGTTTTGCTTGACATCGGCGCTCGAAATCATTATAATGCTAATGCTAACGGGTTAATCGCCCTTACAGCGCCGAAAGGTGTTTTGGAGGGAGGGAATAGAATGTCTGAGATCTACGTGAAGGAAAACGAGTCGCTGGATAACGCACTCAAGCGTTTCAAGCGCAGCTGCGCCAAAGCCGGCGTCCTGGCCGACCTGAGGAAGAAGGAGTACTACCAGAGCCCCAGCGTAAAGCGCCGCAAGAAGTCCGAAGCCGCCCGCAAGAACAAGAATAAGCGGTATTATTGATGAAAAAAGCTCCGTCCTCGTGAGACGGAGCTTTTTATTTATGCAGCTGAGCAAAGGCTCCTCTGAACCGGGGGAGCCTTTGGCGCGGGCTGGCTGAGTCAGAAATCCACGCCCGGGGTGGGCCAGCCGTTTTCGGCGACGCACTCCAGCGCATGGTCGGCCTCGGCGCAGGTGATCGGCTCGTCGGCGCGGACGCCGCCTCCGGCTTGCTCCAGCCAGCCGCATTTCAAAGCGTAGTTCACATAGGCGTACGCCCAGTGGCCGCTGTCGATGCCCTCCGGATCGCCGTAAGCCAGCGGGAAGGGACTGAAGGACAGGCGGTGCAGCAGCGTGACAAATTCCGCGCGCGTGATGTCCCCGCCGGGACGGAAGCGCGTGCCGTCCAGGTCCTCGCCGTCCGTTGAATACCGCCTGAGCAGGCCGTAGCTGTCCAGATACGCGATGGCCTGCGCAGATTCGCTGCCCGGTTCCACGTCCGTGTAATCGAGCGGATACTTTTGCGCCTTGTTGCCTGCCGAGAGCAAGCCAAAGGCCAGCTGCGCCGCCTCGGAGCGGGTGAGGGCATCGCCGCCGCGCGCTGCAAGCTCCTTTGCCGCTGCGGAAACGGCGGAAGTGTCCAGCGCCGGTATCGACGAGGCGTCATCGACGGCCATGCTTTCCCTTATCGCCGCGCTGACGGCCGAGCTGGTCGCTATATAGTCGTCCCAAAGCGGGTCGTCCCGGCCTATCTCGGAGCCGCCGAGCGGGCCCATCGTGAAGTACACGCTGTTCTCGCTCATGGCCGCGACAGGGTGGCCGGTCGCGGTGGAGTAGTACCAGCTGCCCGGCCTGAAGAAGTCCGCGCGCGGCGACTCGGCGACGAGATAGAACATGGTCAGGGGATACCACCCGTTTTCGGGGACGTAGTAGAGCGTAAGGCTCGCCCCGTCCGGGTCGTAGTATCTCACGCCGGAGGCCACGGCCACCTTCTCCGAGACCTCGGCGGGCACGGTGAAGGTCAGGCCCAGCTTCGCGCTGCTAAACTCATAGCCGCCCTCTGCGGGCCCCGCGGCGAACTCCGGCCAGGGCTCGGCTGCGTATTTTTCCCACAGCTCCTGCAGCTCGGTCATCCGAACCGCGTAATGCTCTGCCAGCGCGCCCTCGGGTGCGGGCATGTATGTGAGCAGGCTGATCCGCGCGCCCGCGCCCGCGTCCGCCATGGCGGCGTCAAAGAGCCGGTCGAGCAGCGCAAGGCCGCCGTCCTCGCCGTATTCATCGCAGTAGCGCTGCCAGTCGAGGTATTTCAGCAGTGCGCCGCCGAAGTAGTCGTCGAAGATCACATCCGTGTCCAGGTCGTGTATGAGCTGCGCGGCAAAGAGCGAGTACAGGGCGAGGTTGTCGCCGGTATAGCTGTAGAACCAGCCGTTCGACTGCCAGACGCCGCAGCCGTCGCCGGCCATGCCGAGGCTCAGCATCGAGCCGTCCTCGCACTCGAGCTTCATGACCGAGGAAAAGCCGCACTGTGAGGGATAGGTGAGCGTCGAGGCCGAGAGTATGCGCTCGATCTCAGAAAGCGCGGCCTCGTCCGTCAGCCTGGCCGTGCCGCCGAAGAACGTGAAGGACGCGGAGCTCAGGCTGTGTATATCCGCGGGCTCCACGTGCCCGAAGACGCCGAGGGAGCGGAGCGTCTCGTCCGTAAGCTCGCGCAGGGGCGCGGCGTCGGCGGCGCTTATGAGGAAGTTTTCGTCCAGGCTGCACAGCGAGCCGTCCGTGTTGAAGTACAGCTCGCGCTCGCCGTCCGTGATGCGCTGGCCCAGCAGGTATGCGCCCTCGCTGACGTGCGTACCGTACTGCGCCGCGGCCATGGCCTCGTCCATCAGCTCGCGCCACTCGTCCTGGGCCTCGGGCGTGTACCAGGCGCAGTTCTCCGGCGAACGCCCCGTCAGCGTGACGCCGAGGCTCACCTTGTCCGCTGCGGGCAGCGACGACCAGGCCTCGCCGGTACTGCCCGGCTGGTTCCAGTCGAACATTTCCCAGCTGTCGCCCGCCCGCCGCATGATGAAGACGGTCTCCTTCCAGGGCTCTATCGTCCAGAGGGCCACGCCGCCGTCGCCGGGCGACAGGACGGCGGACAGTGCTATGAAGTCGTACTCGTCGAGGCCCTCCCGCCGCATCAGCCAGCTGTCATGCAGGGCGACGTCCGTCCAGAACGCGTCCGTCTCGGGCTGGCAGGCGAGGCTCTCAATGCCGCAGCCGGGCGCGGCCTGCGCCTTTATATACCGCTCGAGGGCCGCCTTCGCCGCCTCGATATCCGCCTCGGGCTTCGTGACCGCCTTCCGCGCCGCCATGAGCTCGTCAAAGAGCGCGTAGTCCAGGCTCTCCGGCGCGAAGGTGTATATGAGCTTCCCGGGCAGGATGACCACGTTGTCCTCGAGAAATTCGTAGCTGAGTACGCTGCCGTCCTCGCCGCCGCAGTTGACGCTCACCGAGTAGAGCGTCGCCGGGTCGACGTAGCGGAAACTCTCCTGGTCGTACACCGGCTCCTCGGCCGGGTCGACGAGCTCCATGCCCTCGAGCGCCGCGACGAGGCGCTCAAGCTCCGCGCCCTCGATGTCGTAGCGCCAGGCGCGCTGCGCGCCCTGCCCGGTGGACTCGATATACGCCGTGTACGCGCCCTCCAGCTCCGACTGCTCAGGCGGGCCCTGCAGCAGCTGCATCACATCCAGCTCGGCCCAGCCGTTCTCCGTCCGGTAAAGCACATAGCCCGTCTCAGGCTGTTCTCCGCCGGCGTCGGGTGTGTCCAGAATGCACTGCAGCGCCATGAAGTCGTTTCTGTCCAGCCAGTCCCGTGGCATGAGCAGGCTGTCGTGCATGTACATGTCCGTCACGTATTCGTCTATCAGCTTGTCGTACCGGAGCGACACCAGCTCGCAGCCGGGCATGTCCTCCTCGACCATGCGCTCGAAGGCCGCCATGGCCGCCTCTATGTCCGCCTCGTCCTTGGCGGGCGGCGTCCAGGCCGCGATAAGCTCCTCAAACACCTCAAAATCCAGACTCTCCGGCACATAATTCCGGAAACTCCCGTCCGGCAGACCAAGCACGCCGCCCTCAAAGAAGCTGTACCCGCGCACCTCGCCCGAGGCGCCGCCGCAGTTCACCAGCACCTGATACAGCTCAGCCGGCTCAGTATACATCCCGGTCGCCTCGTCAAACAGCGGTTCCTCCGCCTCGCCCAGCAGCCTGATGCCCTCGAGCGCGGACGTCAGCCGCTCCAGCTCCGCGCCGCCTATGTCGTAGCGCCAGTCCGCCTCGGCATCGCCGGGATAACGGTGCACCATGGCCGTGTACGCGCCCTCAAGCCCCGGCACCGTGCTTCCCTCCTGCGCGCCCGTGAAGGTGCAGCCCGTGACGATTACGGCGGCGAGGATGAGGATGACGAGGGCATAGGTCATGGTCCTGGGCTTTTTCGCTATGAGCAGGATGCGCTCCTTGAGGCCCGCCTTGCCGCAGTTCATGGTCGTCGCCGTGCGCAGGAGCGTCGCGCGCTTTTCGCAGGAAATACCGATAAGCGTCCTGCCATAGGCCGCGCGCTCATCTTCGCCCAGGCGCTTTATCGTCGCCTCGTCACAGGCCAGCTCCGCATCGCGGCGCGAGAGCATCGCCGCCAGCCAGACGAGGGGGTTATACCAGTGCAGGACGAGGCAGGCGCAGCGCAGGATGGCCCAGACGTGGTCGCCGTGGCGATGGTGCGTCAGCTCGTGCTCGACGCTGTGCCGGAGCGTCAGGGCGTCCGCCGCCGCCTCGCGCGTGACGTAGATGGCCCGGCCGAACAGGCAGGGCGTCTCCACCGCGTCCGTGACGTACACCGGCAGAGCAAAGTCGTGCTCGAGGCGCTCCCTGCCCTTACGGAGCCTCGCGCGGAACACGAGGTTCGTCCCGAGGAACCACAGCGCCATCGCGGCAATGCCGCCGTACCAGACGTATTGCAGGATATCCGACAGCGTGACCGGCGTGCCCGTCTCGGCCTTCGCCGCCTCTATCTGCGCCTCGTACTCGGCGGCGTTCTGCTCGTACTGCGCCTCGCGCTCCGCCTCCGGCAGCGCCGGGTCGGGCTCGGAGATGGAGATGTCGGGCAGCTCGTAGTTTACATAAGTCACGACCTGCTCGTCCATCTTCACGTCCGCCTCGTGCACAACGTTCTGCACGCTGACCTTTGCCTGGCCTATGTTCAGCGGCACGAGCAGGCGCAGGAGCACGATGAGCCACACGGCATATTGCAGCCGCGGGCTTATCCTGCCGCGCAGGACGCGCCGCAGTACGACCACGGCGAAGATAAGCACCGAGGATGAAACTATCCATTCAAGCACCGCTTTCCGCCTCCAATCCGCGTAAAAGCTCATACAGCTCGTCTATCTCCTCGCGCGAGAGGGCCTGTTTTTTCGTCATGGCGCTCAGCATCAGGCTGACGCTGCCGTTGTATACCCTGCCGAGGAAATCCCGCGTCTCGCTCACGGCGGCGTCCTCGCGCCCCGTGAGCGGACGGTAGAGTTTGACGCCGCCCTCCGTCTCGCCTGAGACCGCGCCCTTCGCCTCAAGCCGCCCGAGCAGCGTCAGCACCGTGCTCCGGCTCCAGCCGCAGCGCTCGCGCAAAAGCTCCGCCGCTTCGCGCCCCGTCAGCGCGCCGCGCTCCCAAAGCGCGTCCATCACACTCCACTCCGCCTCAGTCAAGCTCGTATGTGCCATTGGCCCGTCCTCCTGTTTACGTTTGTAAACTCAGCTTAACATATCTGTCTACACTTGTCAACAGCTTTTGCGTCATAATTCCGACACATGTGTGTGCTATTCTGGCCTCAAAGGGAGGGATGAACATGAGCCGCGTGCTCATTGTGGAGGACGAGGTGCGGATACGGGACATCGTGCGCGACTATTTCATGAGCCACGGTCTCGACTGCGACCTTGCGAGAAATGGCGCGGAGGCGCTTGACCTTATGCGCGACAACGACTACGACGCGGTACTGCTCGACGTGCTCATGCCCGGGCCGGACGGCTTTTCAGTCTGCGAGGCGGTCAGGCGCGGCAGCCGGGTGCCGATACTGTTCCTGACGGCGCTCGGCTCGGAGCGGGACGTGCTGCGCGGCTACGCGCTCGGCTGCGACGACTATGTGACGAAGCCTTTTTCGCTGGCCGTGCTGCTGGCAAAGACGGAGGCGCTCATCCGGCGCGGCGGAGGCGGGGACGAGGCGGGCCTCATCGTCTGCGGGGCCATAGCGCTCGACACGGGCGCTCGCTCCTGCACCGTGTCGGGCGAGCCGGTGAAGCTCCAGCCGCGGGAATACGAGCTGCTCTGCTGCCTCATGCGCAACCGCGGCCGCGTGCTCAGCCGTGAGCAGCTGCTCGACAGGGTCTGGGGCCTCGACTTCGAGGGCGGCGACCGGGCCGTCGACGCGCGGATACGCAGCCTGCGCTCGGCCCTCGGCGAGGCCGGCGGGCAGATAAAGACCGTTTTCAAGTCCGGCTACAGGCTGGAGGAGGTGTGAACATGGGTTTGACAAGACCGCGCAGGCTGCGGCGGAGGATAGCCCTGCCGCTGTTTCTGGCCTTCGCCATACTCTGGCTCGGCTGCATGGCCCTGCTCACCGCCGCCGCGAGGGACGAGCTCGAGCTGAAAGCGGACTCGACCATAAACGACCTGCGGCGCGACCTTCAGACCGAGTTGGAGCTGCACCTCGAACGGCTCGAGGGCGACAGCGCCGAGTATGCCGGGGACTATCTGCGCTCCAACCTCAGCTGGGATTCGATGAGGCTGACGGGCATCGGAGAGAGCGCGATGGCCCTGCTGGTAAGCGACGGGGAGGGCAGCGAATTCCGCAGCCAGCTCGCCTGGGGCAGCGGGTATGAGGACGGGTTCAGCACGGGCCGGCTCTGGTACTTCTGGCTCGACGAGGGCCTGGACGACGAGGGACAGCTGGCCTTTGCGCGCTGGCTGACGGACATGGGCGCGTCCTCTGCTTTGACGCTCGACGCGGACGGCACGACCGCCGTGAGCCCGTCATCCCTGCTCGGCTGCACCGCGCGCGTGACAGGCTTTGCGCGCGAGGGATACTCGCTGGACGTGCGGAAGATAGAGATAGTGGGACCGGACGGGGAGCTTGCGGCTTCCTTCGAAACGTCCATGCAGGGCGAGGAGCCGGTCACGATCGAGCTGAGGTATATTCAAGTGGCCAGCGTGCTGCTCTCATCGTCAAACGGCAAGGGATACTCGGGCTCTGACATGGAGCGCAGGCTGGAAAACTTCCGCGAGGCCCAGGCGATAATAGACCGCGACCTGGCCGGCGAGGAGCGCAGCGTGCTGACGAGCGGAGGCAGTCTGAGAAGCAACACGACCAGCAGCGGCATGACGAGCCTGATATCGGCGCAGACCGAGTTGGGCCGGGCGGCGGTGGAGAGCGAGCTGTTCACGTACCTGAGCACTTTTATACTGTCGGCCCTGGTTGCGCTGGGGCTGGCGGCGTATCTCTCGTGGAAGGTGACGGGGCCGGTGGAGGAGCTCTGCCGGGGCGCTGAGTCCGGCCGCTGCGCGGAGGACGGGCCGGTGACGGAGCTGAACGCGCTGGCGTCGGCCTTCAACGTCGCTCAGGCGCGGCTGGCGGGCCAGCTCGAGCGCGAGCGGGAGTTCACGCGCTCGGCGGCGCACGAGCTAAAAACGCCGCTGGCCATCCTGCGCACCCACGCCGAGGCCCTGCGCGAGGACATAGACGCGGGAAAGCGCGGGCAATATCTGGACATCGTGCTGGACGAGAGCGACCGCATGACCCGGCTTGTGGCGCAGCTGCTCGAGCTGTCGAGGTTCGAGTCGGGCGCGCCGGTGACGAAGGAGCCGCTCGAGCTGGCGGCGCTCGTGCGTGAGGTATGGGAGCCGCTCGAGCTTGCTGTGCGGCAGCGAGGCCTGAAGCTCGTGCTGGAGCTGCAGGAGACGCACGTCGTGGGAGACCGTGAGCGGCTGAAGCAGGCCGTCGGGAACCTTGCCTCGAACGCCCTGCGGCACTGCGCGGCGGGCGGCAAGATAGAGGTGAGCCTGCGCGCCGTGCACGGCGAGGCGGTACTGACGGTGTACAACGACGGCGAGCATATAGCCGAGGATGACCTTCCGCATCTGTTCGAGGCGTTCTACCGAGGCGACAAGTCCCGGAGCCGCGAGAGCGGAGGTACGGGGCTTGGCCTGGCGATAGTGCGCGCGGCGGCGGAGTCCCACGGCGGCCGCTGCGAGGCCGAGAACCGTCCCTGCGGCGCAGCGTTCAGCATTACGCTGCCGCTGGCCGGGATATAGCGGGCCTTTTAAACAATTAACTGCCGCCCCTTTTTCGGGGCGGCAGCCTTTTTATACAGGATTCAGTTCGTTGTCCAGCCAGGTGTCGTGTTCCGTCAGCTGCCGCGTGAATATTCTCGCGTTGTCCTCCGGGCACTTGTTCTGGTGGAACTTGAATATCGTCTCATCAGTGCCGGGAAGCTTGCCTATGATCTCTATCTTCCCGCGCGGGTGGCTCATGGCGTACCTTACTGCCTTGCCAGGCCCGCTCTGCATCGCCTTTGCGCCGTCCACGATGCTGAGACCCTCGGCCAGCGGCACCTGGAAACGGCCCTTTACGCCGCGCACCGGGCGGCACTGGAAGATGTAGTACGGCGCGACGTTCATCGCCGTCAGGCCGCGCAGCAGCTCGCCCAATACCTCCGGACGGTCGTTCACGCCCCGGAGCAGCACCGTCTGATTTCGCACCTGTACGCCCTGCGTCAGCAGCGCGTCTACGGCCCTCTTCGATTCGCAGGTCAGTTCCCTCGGGTGGTTGAACTGCGTCACCACCATGATGGCCTTCTCCTTTGCATGGCGCCCAAACATGTCCAGCAGCGCTGCGTCGCCATAGATTCGCTCAGGAAGCGTCACCGGCAGCCTCGAGCCGAAACGGATGAAATCCAGATGGTCGATTTTGCACAGTCCATCCAGATAGCGCTCCACAACGCTGTTCGGGTTCATGAGCGAGTCTCCGCCGGAGATGAGCACGTTGCGCACCTCTCTGTGCTCCGCAACATAGGCGATCGCCTCGTCAGCCACGCGGTTGAGCTCATCCACCGTCAGCCCGACCATGCGCTTTCTGAAACAGTGCCGGCAGTACATCGCACACTGGTTCGTCGAAAGCAGCAGCACAGTCGGCGCGTACTTGTGCTGCAGGCCCTCCAGCTTCGTGTTCGAGGCCTCGCCGCTGGTGTCAAACTCGCCGTCGGGGTCCATCTCGTCTGTCGAGGGTATGCACATCCTCGCTATGGGGTCATCCGGGTCCGAGGTATCGACAAGGGATAGATAATAAGGCGTTATCATCATAGGAAAACGTTCCGCTATCTCTTCTCTCCGTTCTGCCTCCTCCGGTGACAGCCCAAGCTTCTGCGCCAGCTGCTCCATGCTCCTGACGCCGTTCTCCAATTCCTTCTGCCAGCTCATAGCTGCACCTTCTTTCGCTTTTAGAATTTAATGCACAACATTATACCACATTTTCCAGTTGCCTTCAAGCGCCGATTGTTGTTGAAATATACGAAATCCCGGTATATAATCGAGGCAAAACAGACAAAGAATGGTGTGATTTAGGTGGATACTCTGGTTTTTGAACTCTGCGGAGTACAGGATCTGAACCCTCAGCGGACCTTCGACTGCGGGCAGTGTTTCCGCTGGAACGCGGACACGGAGGGAAAATACAGGGGCGTGGCGTCCGGCAGGGCGGCCGTGGTCTGGGCCGAGGGCGGCCGGGCTTACATAGAGTGTGCTGTGAGTGATATATATTTCTGGCGCGACTACCTCGACATGGAGACGGACTATGTCGAGGCCCGGCGGAGCATAGAGGTCTGCGACTACCTGCGCGACTGCGCGGCCTATGGCGAGGGCATACGCATCCTGCGGCAGGACAAGTGGGAGGCGCTGTGTTCTTTCATCGTGTCCCAGTGCAACAACATACCGAGGATAAAGGGCATCGTGGAAAAGCTATGTGACCTGTACGGCGAGCCGGTGGAGGCGCCATGGGGCGATGCGAGGGCCTTCCCGACGGCGGAGCGGGTTGCGGCGCTGAGCGAGGATGACCTCGCGCCATTGCGCTCGGGCTACCGCGCGCCGTATATACTCTCGGCGGCGCGGGCTGTGGCGAGCGGTGACATTGACCTTGAGGCGACGGCGCTTTTACCCTGCGTCGAGGCGCGGGCAGAGCTGAAGCGGCTCAATGGCGTGGGCGACAAGGTGGCAAACTGCGTCGTGCTGTTCGGGCTTCACCAGCTGGACGCCTTCCCTGTGGACGTGTGGATAAAGCGCGCGCTGGCGGCGAATATGCCAGAAGGTTTCGAACCCTCGTCCCTGGGCAAATACGCGGGCCTCGCGCAGCAGTACATGTTCTTCCACGCGCGCGAGACCGCTGCAAAAGCATGAAGTTTTCGCCCGCCTTTTACGGCGCATCGGGGTCGATGCGCCCTACAGGCTGCACAAGGCGGTTTTTCCTCTCCTGCAACAAAGATTGCGTTTGCTGTCCGCCGACTGGCGTGGTACATTCGCCCTAAAAGGGAGGTGCGGGACATGACGTTTCCTGAGAAGCTCATAACCCTCCGCGCGGGGCGCGGGTGGTCGCAGGAGAAGCTGGCGGGAGAGCTGGGCGTGACCCGGCAGGCCGTGGGACGCTGGGAGCGCGGCGAGTGCCTACCCGACGCCATGGGCCTCACAAGGCTGGCGCAGACCTTCGACGTGAACCCCGAATGGCTGCTCGATGAGTCCGCCTCAGGAGCGCCAGAGCCGCGTCAGGCACGGCGGGCGAAGCTCGCGTGGTTTGATTATCTCGCCTTCGTCACTACGCCGCTCATGGCCGGGGTGTGTCTGTACGCCAAGCTGACATTTGCGGACAGCTTGAGTTATTTGATAGGGGCCCCGTTGTTGTGGCGGCTCGAGCCGATTCTGATAAAACCGCTCGGCTGGCTCGCACTGGGCTGGGGAGTTGCGGCGCTGCTGGCCGCGTTCGGCCTGAGGCCGCAGTCGCGCGGCGTGCGCTGGGCGCTGATAATTGCCGGCGCGGTGCTGCCCGCCATCCTTCTGCTGACGGTGACGAATATGTACTGGCTGCACTGGTACAGGACACAGCACACCACATGGGTAATAAACTCACCCTCTATGCTCGTCATCGGCGGGCTGCTGCTGGGGATGGCGGCAAAGCGCAGGGATAAAATGAGCTGAAAATCAGGAATATCAGTCAAAAAAGCGGGCGCGGGACGCCCGCTTTTTCTGTGGGATGGGATGCGGAAATGGTTGACTTAGGGCGAGGCTGTGATAAAATATGAGGAATAGCATATACAAAATTCTTTGCGGAGGTGCGTTTCATATGAACCGGTTGAACAGCTTTTCCGAGCGCTTTGTCGGCGAGGGCCTGACCTTTGACGACGTACTGCTCGTCCCTGCGGAGAGCAGCGTCCTGCCGCCCGACATCGACCTGTCCACGAACCTGACCAAGACCATCAGGCTCAACACGCCCATCATGAGCGCGGCCATGGACACCGTGACGGAATACCGCATGGCCATCGCCATAGCGCGCGAGGGCGGCATCGGCGTCATCCACAAGAGCATGCCGATAGACGACCAGGCCGAGCAGGTCGATATGGTCAAGCGTTCGGAGAACGGTGTCATCACGAACCCCTTCTATCTGGGGCCGGACAACACCCTCGGCGAGGCGGACGCGCTCATGGCGAAGTACCGCATCTCCGGCGTGCCGGTCGTGGACACCGACGGCGTGCTCATCGGCATCATCACGAACCGCGACATGAAGTTTGAGGAGAACATGGACAGGCAGATCCGCGAGGTCATGACCAGTGAGGGCCTCGTCACCGGCAGGGAGGGCACCACGCTCGCGGAGGCCAAGGACATCCTTCGCAGGCACAAGATAGAAAAGCTGCCCATAGTGGACGAGCAGTTCCGCCTCAAGGGGCTTATAACGATAAAGGACATTGAAAAGGTCGTCAAATACCCGAACTCGGCCAAGGACAGGCACGGGCGCCTGCTCTGCGCCGCCGCCATCGGCGTGACGAACGACATACTCGACCGTGCCGGCGCGCTTGTCCAAGCAGGCGTGGACGCGCTTGTGCTCGACTCGGCGCACGGCCACTCTGCGAATATCATGCGCTGCGTGGGCCTTGTGAAGAACGCCTTCCCCGAGGTGCAGCTCATTGCCGGCAACGTCGCCACGGCCGAGGGAACCGAGGCACTCATAAAGGCGGGGGCGGACTGCGTCAAGGTCGGCATCGGCCCCGGCTCCATCTGCACGACGCGCGTGGTCTCGGGCATAGGCGTGCCGCAGATAACGGCGGTGCTCGAGTCGGCAGCCATGGCCGACAAGTACGGCATCCCCGTCATTGCCGACGGCGGCATCAAGTACTCCGGTGATATCGTGAAGGCTCTGGCCGCAGGCGCGAGGGTCGTCATGATGGGCTCCATGCTCGCGGGCTGCGAGGAAAGCCCCGGCGAGAGCGAGATCTTCCAGGGCCGCCAGTTCAAGGTCTACCGCGGCATGGGCAGCATCGGCGCCATGCAGAAAGGCTCCGGCGACCGCTACTTCCAGTCCGGCTCGAAGAAGCTCGTGCCCGAGGGCGTCGAGGGCCGTGTGCCCTACAAGGGGGCCGTGTCCGACACAATATTCCAGATGATGGGTGGCCTGCGCTCCGGCATGGGCTACTGCGGCTGCCCGAACATCGAGGCGCTCAGGACGAAGACCCGCTTCGTGCGCATCACCGGCGCGGGCCTCAAGGAGAGCCACCCGCACGACATCTATATAACGAAGGAAGCCCCCAACTACACCATGAACCCGCAGGGCTGAGGCCCGGCGGGGCGCGGGAACGGAGGATGACATGGACGAAAAGATTGAAAAGCTCAGGCAATGGATAGCCGAGAGCGACAACATCGTGTTCTTCGGCGGCGCGGGCGTCTCCACGGAGAGCGGCATCCCCGATTTCCGCAGCGTGGACGGGCTTTACAATCAGAAATGGCGTTACCCGCCCGAGACGATACTGAGCCATACCTTCTTCGAGCGCGACCCGGAGGAGTATTACCGTTTCCACCACGAGAAGCTGGTTATTGAGGGCGTGAAGCCGAACCGGGCGCACCTGCGGCTCGCGGAACTGGAGCGTGAGGGCAAGCTCAAGGCGGTCGTCACGCAGAACATCGACGGGCTGCATCAGGCGGCGGGCAGCAAAAACGTGCTCGAGCTGCACGGCAGCATACTGAGAGCTTACTGCTCGAGGTGCCGCAAGCCGTTTCCGGCGGACGAGATGAACCACTGCAAGGGAGTGCCGTACTGCTACTGCGGCGGCGTCGTGAGGCCGGACATCGTGCTCTACGAGGAGCCGCTAGATCAGGATATCATGGAGCGGGCGCTCATGTATATCAGGAATGCAGAGGTGCTCATAATAGGCGGGACCTCGCTGGGAGTGTACCCGGCGGCGGGGCTTATAAGCTATTACCGGGGCAATAAAATGGTGCTCGTGAACCTGTCCGAGACGCCTTACGACAGGTATGCGGATCTGGTCATTCACGAGAAGATAGGGCAGGTGTTTTCCGCGGTATGAGCCGGACGGACGTACTGGGTGTGGAGTTTGACGATGTGACGATGGCTGAGGCCGTGGACAGGGCGCTGGCGCTCATCGATGCGCGGGAGTGCCGCTATGTCGTGACGCCGAACCCCGAGATAGTCATGCTGGCGAAGGAGAACGCGGCGCTGAAGTCTGCGCTCGCCGAGGCGGCGCTGGTGCTGCCCGACGGGGTGGGCATAGTGAAGGGCGCGGCCATACTCGGCCGGCCGATGAAGGAGAAGGTGCCGGGCATCGATTTCGCCTGCGGCGTGATGGCGCGGTTGGCGGAAAAGGGCGGCAGCGTATACCTGTTCGGGGCAAAGCCAGGCGTGGCGGAGAAGGCTGCGGAGACGCTCGCGGAAAAGTACCCGGGGCTGGTCGTGTCGGGCACGTCTGACGGCTATTTTTCGGACGACGCGCCTATAATAGAGAAGATAAGGGCCGCAAAGCCGGACCTTCTGCTGGTCTGCCTCGGCGCGCCGAAGCAGGAGCTGTGGATGGCGAAGGAGGAGGGCAAACTGCCGCTGGGCCTCATGTGCGGCCTCGGCGGGAGCCTCGATGTCTTCGCGGGCACAGTGAAAAGAGCGCCGGAGAGCTGGCAAAGGCTGGGGCTGGAGTGGCTCTACAGGCTCCTGAAGGAGCCGAGAAGGATAGGCAGGATGATGAAGCTGCCCGTGTTCGTCGCTGAGGCGGCGGGCGCGAGGCTGAGAGGTAAGTAAAATGGCAACGAAGGGCAAGCTCATAGTGCTCGAGGGCATAGATGGCAGCGGCAAGTCCGCGCAGTACAGAAAACTCAAGGCAAGATTCGAGCACGAGGGCATAGACTGCCGGACTATTGTGTTCCCGAGGTACGAGGAGGAATCCTCGGCGCTCATAAGGATGTACCTCGCGGGGAAATTCGGCGAGAACCCCTCGGACGTCGGTCCCTGCGCAGCGTCAATATTCTACGCCGTGGACAGGTACGCCTCGTACATGACCGACTGGGGCGAGTATTACAACAGGGGCGGCGTGGTGCTATCGGACAGGTACACCACCTCGAACGCCGTGCACCAGGGCGCAAAGCTGCCGGAGGCAGAGCAACCGGCCTTTTTCGACTGGCTGTACGATTTGGAATATGTTAAACTCGGCCTGCCGAGGCCGGATCTGGTCATATACCTCGACGTGGATATTGAGACCTCGCTGGCCCGGATGCGGCACAGGCAGGAGAAGACCGGCAAGGACGGGGATATTCACGAGAAGGACGTGGCCTACCTGGAGACCTGCCTGAGGACAGGCGAGCGAGCCGCGGAGCACTACGGCTGGCGGCGGGTGGCCCTGAGGAAGGACGGCGAGATCCGCGAGCTGGACGAAAAACATGAGGAGATCTTCGCCGCGGTGAGGGCCGCGCTTTGAAAGAGGAAAAGGCAGCCCTCCGACGGAGTATCAAAGAGCTGATAGCGTCTCTCGATGAGAGGTATATATTGGACAGTGACGAGGGTATCATGAGGAATGTGCTCTCAATGCCGGAGTTCCAAAGAGCTGGCACGGTGTTCGCGTATCTGTCGGTGGACAGGGAATGTGATACGCGGAGGATAGTCGAGCGGCTCTACAAGGATGGCCGGCGCGTGGCCCTGCCGAGGAGCAGAAGGGGCGGCGTCATGGACTTTGCCCTGTATGACGGGGAGCTTGCGGAGGGCATGTTCGGCATACCGCAGCCGCCGGACGGTGCAGAGGCGGCGGAGACGGGGGAGAGAGACTTCATGCTGGTGCCTGCGCTCTGCTGCGACAGGCAAGGCGTGAGGCTCGGCCACGGCGGAGGATATTATGACAGATACCTTGCAGGGCATAGCGTCATGACCGCCTGCCTGTGCCGGGAGAGGCTGCTCATGGAAAAAGTTCCGGCTGAGTGGAACGATTTTGCCGTGAACTGCGTCATAACGGAGCGGGATATAATAAAAACAGGGCTCTGACGAGCCCTGTGCCTTGGACTAAGCCGCTTCAGCAGCAGCTGTTGCAGCAGTTGCTGCTGCTCTCACAGCTGGAGGTGCAGCCGCAGTTGCCGCCGCAGCAGAAGATGAGCAGGAGTATGATGATGATCCAGAAGCAGCTTCCGTTTCCATTTCCGCAGAACATTTAATCGACCTTTCTCCGCGCTATGTGATTTACCCGGATCCGGCCCCGCGCGGGGGGCGGGTGAGGTTGGTCATCTGTCGTAAAGGACGGCGCCGGCGCCGGAATCGCACCGTCTGAGCCATAATATGCCCGGCGCGGCAAACACGTTACTTTGGAGAACCGAGGAAAATGCAGAATAATTTTGACAAGCTCAATGAGATATTCGGCATAAAGCCAAAGGCAGAGCCGGACGAAGCGAAGGACAAGGCCGCGGAGGATTCCGGGGCTGTGCCGAAGGCCGCCCATGAGCCGGAGCAGGAGCCGGCTGGGGAGGAGACCAAGGTCATAAAGCCCGTGCGCGACCCCGAGACTGAACCGGAGCCGAAGGGCACACCGGAGCCTGTGGCTGCGCCTGAGCCGGCCTCCGAGCCTGAAAAGGAGGCTGAAGCGGAGCAGCAGACCGAGGAAGCGCCGGAGGAAAAGCGCGTGCGGCACTCAAAGGGGCCCCTGGGCTTTATAGATAATTTTATCTACGACCCGAAGAAGCACGAGCAGGAGGCTGAAAACGCGCAGGAGCAGCCGCCAGAGCCGCCGGAGGATGACTATGACGAGGATGACGAGCCGTTGGAGGAGCGCGACTTCAGGCCGATACGCAGAAGGCGCGACGGCAAGATAGGCTGCCTCGGCGGGATGATGTATTTCGCCTTCGTGGTGAGCCTGAGCATCATACTGGCCTGTCTGGGCTGGATGGCGGCGTCGGACGTGCTGGCGCTCAATAAGCCGCTTGAGAACGGCACCGTGACCCTGCCGCAGAGCATCTTCACGGAGAAGGAGATAGAGGTCGAGAACGACGACGGCACTACAACGACCAAGACGGTAATGAGCGCCGATATGGACTATGTCGCGGACGCGCTCAAGTCGGCCGGCCTTATCGAGTACAAATCCCTGTTCAAGCTGTTCTGCAAGGTGGTCGACGCGGATATAAAGATTGACCCGGGCACCTATGAGCTTAATACCAAATGCGACTATAACGCGCTGGTGCTGAGGATGCAGACCGCGTCCGCGTCGATGGTGGCAACGACGGTGATGTTCCCCGAGGGCTATACGATGCAGGAGATATTCGAGAAGCTCGAGGAGGAGGGCATCTGTACCGTCGAGGAGCTTATGGATGCCGCGGCGAACTACTCTTATAATTACAGCTTCCTCGACTGGACGGAGCCGGGCGACGCGTCGAGGCTCGAGGGCTATTTGTTCCCGGACACCTATGAGTTCTATCAGGGCATGCAGGCGTCGAGCGCGATAAACAAGTTCCTGCTGAATTTCCACGGGAAGCTGACGGCGGACATGTATACGCAGGCGGAGAATCTGGGCATCTCGCTGCACGAGGCGGTTATCGTGGCCTCTATGATCGAGGCAGAGGCGGGCAGCAACGATGAGCGGTCGCTGATAGCGTCGGTCATCTATAACAGGCTCGAGGCCGGAATGCCGCTTCAGATAGACGCGACGGTGATGTACGCCCTGGGCGAGCACAAGGAGCAGCTCACGGCGGAGGACCTGCAGGTGGACAGCCCTTACAACACGTACGTGAATACGGGGCTTCCGGCGGGGCCGATATGCAATCCTGGCCTTGCGTCAATAAACGCGGCGCTGAACCCCTCGAATACGAACTATCTCTATTATGCGCTGGATAAGGAGACGGGTACGCACCAGTTCTTTACGAACTACAGCGAGTTCGAAGCTTTCATAGCCACGCAGGACTACTCGTCTAATTGAATAAGGAGCCGCCGTCCCCAAGAGGGACGGCGGTATTTTTGTTTGGATTCGGGCTTGTTTTCCGGGGTAGTGTCGTATATAATGGTATAAGGGGTAGGATTTGCCTCGTGATTATGGAAAACGGAGATGTGAGATATGGAGCTTCAAAACTTTGATAAGATCCTGGAGCGCGTTCCCAAGATGTCAAGGCCGATGAGGGTCATCCTTGCGGGTTCCGACGGTGAAAATATGCTCAAGGGCATCTTCGCGGCGCAGGAGAAGGGCCTGGTGCAGCCGGTTCTGGTGGGCGACCGGGCGAGGACGATAACGGTGCTGGAGCAGTTCGGGCTGGAGCGCGAGCCGTATACGATGGTAGATACGCCTCCCGGACACAATATAACTCAGGAGGCAATAGATATTATCAACGCCGGAGACGGCGACGTACTGATGCGCGGCAACATAGCGACGAGGGATTTTCTGATGCCGGTGCTTGACAAGACGAACAAGCTGAGGACAGAGCGGCTGATGAGCCACGTGTCGCTGGCGAGTTTGCCGGAGTACCCGAAGCTCATAGCACTCAGTGACATGACGGTCATAATCAAGCCGAACATGTCGCAGAAGAAGCAGATAATCAGGAACACGGCAGATGCGCTGAAGGCGTTTGGTTATGAGAATCCGAAGCTGGCGCTGCTGAGTCTGGTGGAGAAGGTCACGTTCCATATGCAGGATACGGTCGAGGCGCAGAGGCTGGTGTCTGAGCAGAAGCAGCGCCCGTTTGCAGACTGCGAGCTGTGGGGTCCGATAGCGTACGACCTGATACTGAGCAAGGAAGCCGCGAGACTGAAGAATTACGATTGCCCGTGGTCGGGCGGAGGATTCGACGGTATCATAGCGCCGGATCTGTCGACGGCGAACACGCTGGTAAAGAGCTGGCTAATCCACGCGCACGCGGTCACCTGCGGCGCGGTAGTCGGCGCAAGGGTGCCGATAGCCCTGACGAGCCGCAGCGCGAACGAGGAGGAGACCTACCTGTCCCTCGTCTTCTGCGCAGTGCTGGACGCCTGGAGAAAGGAATGCAAGGCCAAGGGCATCAGCTGAGTGCGATAATATAGAGAGGCTCCCTCCCAGGGAGCCTCTTATTTTTTCGCCCGCGCTTGACAATCTTTCTTTGGGTGTTTATTATGGTTGAATACGGATATTTGACCTGGGAGGTAATTATGAAGGCTTTTGGACTTAATGAACTCAGGGAGATGTTTCTCTCGTTTTTTGAATCGAAGGGGCACCTGAGGCTGCCGAGTTTTTCGCTCATACCGCAGAACGACCCCTCGCTGCTGCTCATAAACTCGGGCATGGCGCCTATGAAGCCCTACTTCACCGGCGAGCAGACCCCGCCCCGCCGCCGCGTCTGCACCTGCCAGAAGTGCGTACGCACCGGCGATATCGAGAACATCGGCAAGACCGCGCGCCACGGCACCTACTTTGAGATGCTTGGCAACTTCTCCTTCGGCGACTACTTCAAGCACGAGGCCATCGCCTGGAGCTGGGAGTTCCTCACCAGCCCCGAGTGGGTCGGCATAGACCCCGACAGGCTATATCCCTCGGTCTACGAGGACGATGACGAGGCCTTCAACATCTGGCGCGACGAGATAGGTATCGCCCCCGAGCGCATCTTCCGCTTCGGCAAGGCCGACAACTTCTGGGAGCATGGCACCGGCGCCTGCGGCCCCTGCTCCGAGATATACTACGACCGCGGCGAGAAATACGGCTGCGGCAAGCCCGACTGCACCGTCGGCTGCGACTGCGACAGGTACATCGAGGTCTGGAACAATGTCTTTTCCCAGTTCAACTCCGACGGCCAGGGCCACTACACCGAGCTGGCGCAGAAGAACATCGACACCGGCATGGGCCTTGAACGCCTCGCCTGCGTCTGCCAGGGCGTGGACAGCCTGTTCGATGTCGATACCGTCATGAACATCACCCACAGGGTCTCGGAGCTGACCGGCGCGCACTACGGCGAGAGCCACAGGAACGACGTTTCCCTGCGCGTCATCACCGACCACATCAGGTCTGCAACCTTTATGATAGGCGACGGCGTCCTGCCCTCGAACGAGGGCCGCGGCTATGTCCTGCGCCGCCTGCTGCGCCGCGCCGCGAGGCACGGCAAGTTCCTCGGCGTGAACGAGCCTTTCCTCTACAAGGTCTGCGAGACCGTCATTAACGAGAATCGCTCGGCCTACCCCGACCTGGTGGACAAGCAGAGCTTCATCACCAAGGTCATCCGCACGGAGGAGGAGAGCTTCGCACGCACGATAGACGGCGGCATGCGCATCCTCAGCGAGCTTATGGACGAGCTGAAGGCCAAAGGCGAGACCGTGCTCACGGGCGCGGACGCCTTCAAGCTCTATGATACCTATGGTTTCCCGCTCGACCTCACGCAGGACGTGCTGGGCGAGGCGGGCATGACCGCCGACACCGAGGGCTTCAACGCCCTCATGCAGGAGCAGCGCGAGCGGGCAAGGGCAGCAAGGGGCGAAATAAGCGGCTGGTCCGGCCTCGACCTCGGCCTCGACGCCGTGCCGACAGTGTTCACGGGCTACGAGAAGCTCACGGACGAGGCAAAGGTGGAGGCGCTGGTCGTCGAGGGCGAGCTTTCGGGAGAATTGCGCGAGGGCGTCGAGGGCTCGGTGGTTCTCGACAGGACGCCGTTCTATGCCGAGATGGGCGGCCAGGTGGCCGACCATGGCACTATAGAGGCTGACGGTGCGCTCTTTGAGGTGCGCGACGTGCAGAAGACCAAGGGCGGCAAGTACCTGCACAGCGGCGCAATGAAAAAGGGCGAACTGAGATTGGACATGGCCGTGACCGCCAGCGTGGACGCCGACAGAAGGCGGGCCATCATGCGCGCGCACTCTGCGACGCACCTGCTGCACGCGGCGCTCCGCCAGGTGTTGGGCGACCATGTGCATCAGGCCGGCTCGCTGGTCGAGCCGGACAGGCTGAGGTTCGACTTCACGCACTTCTCGGCCATGACCGGCGAGGAACTGCTTGAGGTAGGCAGGATCGTAAACAGAGAAGTGCTCCGCGGCGACGCCATAGATGTTGCGGAGATGGGCATAGACGAGGCCAAGGCCCACGGCGCGCAGGCGTTGTTCGGCGAGAAGTACGGCGATATTGTCCGCGTCGTGACGATGGGCGATTTCTCGAGCGAGCTTTGCGGCGGCACGCACATGGACAACACTGCGAAGGTTGGCCCTTTCAGGATAGAGGCAGAGTTCTCCGTCGCCTCGGGCGTACGGCGCATCGAGGCAGTTACGGGCCTGGAGTTCTTCCGCCAGAATGAGGAGAACAACCTGAAGCTCATGGAGATGGCTAACGTGCTCAAGTCCTCGCCGTTTGAGATGGTCGAGAAGGCCAAGGCCGCCATGAGCGACATCAAGGAACTCCGCCGCAAGGTCGAAGCGCTTCAGGACAAACTGCGCTCGGGCGAGCTGGATGGCTTCATTGCCTCGGCAAAGAAGGTTGGGGATTTGCGAGTAATTACGGCGACGAGGCCCGGTTCCACGGCCGACGAGATGCGCCGCGCCGGGGATTTCCTGCGCGACAAGGCACCCAATCTGGTGGCGGTATTTGCCGCGGTCGAGGGCGAGGACAAGATCACCTTCTTTGCTGTCTGCGGCAAAAACGCGGTGGAAAAGGGCGTAAAGGCCGGCGACCTCATAAAGCAGGTAACGGCGATGACCGGCGGCCGGGGCGGCGGCAAGCCCGACTTTGCCATGGGCGGCGGCAAGGATACGCTCATGCTGGACAACGCTCTCGCCATGGTCGATAACTTCGTTGCGATAAAGCTCGGACTTTTGAAGGAGGAGAAGTAAATGGATGGCTGCCTTTTCTGCATGATATCGAAGGGTGATATCCCCTCGAACAAGGTGTACGAGGACGAGAGCGTGCTGGCGTTCCGGGACATAAACCCGCAGGCGCCGACGCATATACTGGTCATCCCGAAGGAGCACGTCGCGGACTCTGCGGCGGGCATCACGGCTGAGAATTCGGCAGTGGTGGCGCATATCTTCGAGGTGATAGCGAAGATAGCGGCGCAGGAGGGGCTGGACGCTGGCTTCCGTGTAATCACGAACTCCGGCAAGGCGGCGGGCCAGACGGTGCCGCACCTGCACTTCCACATCCTCGCTGGCGCGGACATGGCCGAAAAGCTGATCTGACCCCGGGGCGGAGAAAAAAGAATAATAAGGCCGGGCGGCCCACACGGGCTGCCCGGCCTGAACGCAAAATGGCAGCCTGAAATGGTTTCAGGCTGCCATTTTATTTCATCAGTGCAGCGAGCAGCTTGTCCACAATGTCTTTGGCCTCCCAAAACTGTTCATCAGGCAGACGCTCCAGCCGTTCCGCCAACATCTTTGAGGCAGCTGCCCTTTCGCTGCCATCGTCTGCCGGCGTCCCGAAAAGTATGGCGTCAGATGAAATGGAAAGCGCATTGCATATCTTCCTCAGCGACGTAAGAGACAAGCCGACAGCGCCGCACTCTATTGCGGAGACGTGTTTTTCTCCAAGACCGATCATTTCAGCAAATCGCTCCTGCGTGAACCCGGCATTTTCTCTGGCGTGTTTTACATTTAGACCTATCTCAACATTAATTGACTTCTTCTCCTTCATCCAAACACCACCTTTGCATTTAGTTTATTGAACAGTGACGTTGACCATAACCATCTAACAATATTATAATAAGTAATAATTATAATATTACTTTCGGATAGCCTGAGGGAGGCCACGGTTTATGAAGTCCTGCTTTTTAATTGGACACAGGGATGCTCCCATAACTGTTTTGCCTGAGCTTATACAGGAGATAGAGCGTCATATAATGGAGTATGGCGTATATGATTTCGTTGTTGGGCGTTATGGAAGTTTTGACCGGCTTGCAGCCATTGCCGTCAGTGAGACGCTACTTCATCCGTATGCTTTTGACCTGCCGTTATCCAAATCGGAGGAATTTGATGCAGTATTTTATCCGCCCGGAATGGAGAGCGTCCCAAAGCGGCTTGCCATTGTTCGTGCGAATCAATATATGATAGAGCACAGCACACACCTGATCGCGTATGTCAGCCACCCCTCAGTGGGTTCTCGCATGGTCTTTGAAGCGGCGTTGGCGTGTCAAAAGCGAGGACTTATGTGTGTTACGAATATTGCTGGGCGGCATCCTTACTAGAGTGATCTGCCTTTCCCATCGACAGATCAGCATATCAGTAAAAAATAAAAGAGAATATCCGGAGCTGCGCCCAGGATATTCTCTTGATTGTGCTGTCCTAAGCTTATCCGTACTTCTCCGCCAGAAACGTCCCGAGCCGGTCACCCAGCAGTGCCGCCGTGTCCTCGAGGCTGCGCTGTCCGGCGAGAAAGGCCCCGGCGTCCTCGCGGATGATGTCGACCAGCTCGGCGTCGTAGTAGATGACCGTGTCCAGGCTCTCCACCAGCCCCAGCATCATGTCCGCCTGCCGCTCCGTGATGGAGGGTTCCCAGGAAAACACCGTCTCATAGTGCCGCCCCTCGTAATCCCAGGTGCCGTCCTCGCGGATGACCACCTTCTCCGGGTCGAGGTCCTCGTGCGGGTGCAGCAACTCGTAGAAGACGTCTTCCAGGGCTGCCATATTTAAGCTGAACATGAAGTTTTCCCTCTCCGCGACGCACCAGCGGATGAACTCCCAAGCCGCTTCCGGTTCCGGTGTGGCGGCGTGTACGCCCATCGCGGCAATGGGGCTTATATATGAGCCGCCGGGAAAGCCCACGGGCCAGAGCTCGAGGCCGCGCTCTTTTTCCGTATTTATGAGCGCCATGTGATTCGTCAGGACGGATACGGACAAGGTGTCCGGGCTGAAGCTCTCGGCCTTGTTCATGCTGCCTGCCATCTCCAGCAGCTCAGTGAACTCCGGAGAGCCAAAGTCGCAGTCCGCGCCCTGCCTGCTGTGCTCTATCCAGAGCGGGATGGAGTATGTCAGGAACTCATCCCCGGCAGAATAGTTGAAGCCTATACCCTCGAAATCTGATATCGGGTGGATGTAAGAGCGGCCAAAATCCGCCTCGAGGCCGACGAGGGTATACACATAATACTCCGGCGAGACCGCATAAAGCGCACCGTCCGTCTCGAAGGGCTCGAGCAGGAAGTCCTCGCGCGGGAAGTCGCCCATGAGCGTGTACATATCGAGCAGCCAGCCGTTTGCCGCCATGGACTCAGGCGAATTATAGCCGAAGCCTATGATGTCCGGCGCCTCGTCCGAGGCCATCAGAGCGACCAGGGCCTCATGCGGCATCTCGGGCAGCAGCTCGACGCGGATATCGCTGTGCGTGCGGTTGAACTCGTCGATATACGAGGGTATGTAGCTGTTTTCATCCATATGCGCCAGCGTGAGCGTCACCCGCTCCGGCTGCTCCGTGTCCGCCTCCGTCGCCGGGCGGAGCACGCCCGCAGCGCTGCCGTCGTATGCGGCGTAGAGTCCATCGCCCAGCTCCGCGACCCACAGCGAGGCGGCGGAGAACACGAGGCCGCTGTCGGCCCAGAGGACGATGTATTCCGCGCCCGAGTCCGTGTCGCGGACGAGGCCCCGTGTGTCCGTCCAGAGCCAGCCGCCGAGCGCGTCCTGAAGGACGCAGTCCTCGGTCAGCGCCGCCGGGCCGGGGCTGAGGGCACCGTCCGGGCTGAGATTTGCAAATTTAGTCTCGGCTTTTTCGCGGTATTTGAGGTTCACGCCGCTGTCCGTCGCGGCAAGGCCCATGACGTTTTCCAGCTCGTATTCGAGCAGCAGACTGAAGTCCTCGTCTATGCAGCGGACATAGCCGTCGGCGCAGGCGAGCCAGAGCGCGCCGCCGGACCAGCACATATCCGTGACCTCGCCGGGCCAGTCCGACTCAAAGCTCTCGCTGCCGCCCTCGAGCCTGTGCAGGCTGAGCTCAACGTGCTCAGCGTACTCCTCGTCCCAGTAAATGTCGAGCGTCCAGACGCCGCCCTCGCCGCCTGCGGCAAGGGCTGTGGCCCGGAGATCATCCGGCGCGTCGAGCGGCGCGCCCGCTTCGGGCCACACGGCGGCGCAGGAACCTTCCGCACAGTCGTAGACCTCGCCGCCGCTGACGGCGGGGAAGCCCTGGATCTCGATCTCATCCAACAAATACTTCATAGCCTCGCCCTGAGAGGCGGTCGGCAGGGCAGTATTCCCAGCAGCGCCGCAGCCCGTGAGGGTGAATAATACGAGCGCGAGGGCAAGAATCCGTTTCATGTTTCGCCTCCTTTATCCGAACTGTTCAGAGATGTACGTCTCAGCCCTGTCCTGAATTATCGTGCAGACGTCTTCAACGGACTTCGCCCCGGCGAAGTATGCGGCGGCTTCCTCAAGGACGATCTGCGATAGCGTTGAGCCGGCCGAATCCTTGTGCGTCAGCCCATCCAGCAGCCTCGACATGGTATCTGAGCAAGACCCCGACTCGCGCAGCTGTTCTTCGACGACGGCGCGGGATATGGGTATGGCCTCGAGCGAGAGCTCCGCCTGCGTCTTCTCGTCGCTGAGGATAAAGTGCAGGAACTCCCACGCCGCAGTTGTATTGCCGCTCGAAACTATGCCCATGTCGGAAGTTATGAGCAGCCGCGAGCCGCGTGCTGAGGTCCTTGAGCCTGTCGTCGATGTTGGGGAACGAGTACGCAAGGTCTGTTACCTCGACGTAGTATTCCTGCTGGGAGGCGTTGAAGCTGGCCGCATACCTGCTCAGGTCAGGAACGCTGCCGAGCGACTCAAGCCTTATTACCTGACGCACGGGGCGCTCCTCGTCGCCCATAAAGCAGTGCATGGGCACACCTATGCCTACCGGCCTGAGCATAAAGTCGTCCTCGCCGAGCACATAGGGGAGGAAACCGCCCTCAAAGCTCAGGCCGATGTCGCGGAGCAGGAGTATGGGCTCCACTTTGCCGCTGCCGCACTCGACTGACCAGAGGCCGAGCGAGTCCCGGTCGACCGCGACGAAGTCATATACGCCGCCGCCGGAGTAGATAAGGCGCATCGCGCGCCCGAGACGATAGGGCTTGCCCGTTTCCAGGGTCTCCGGGTCGATGTCATAGCAGTTTGTGTAGTCCATGCCGCTCTGCATGACGGTAAGCCCGGCGCCGGTCAGCACGATGCCCTCGGCCCCGTTGCGTTCGGTCTCGACAGAGCCTTTCAGTTCGCCGTCCGCAGTGTAGACGAATATGTTCTCTATGCAGTCTGCAAAGACCAGCCCGCCTCCGGCTTCAAGGTCGCCGAGCATGCCCCATGTCTGCACAAATTCTAAGCCGGAGAGGTCTATTTCAGTCAGCAGCTCGCCGTCGTAGGAGCGCAGCTCCAGAACGGGCAGGCTCTCGCCCTCGCGGACGCACTCGAGCCATACGCCCTCCTCAGCCACGGCGATTTTCTTTACTTCGGACAGGCTGTCAAGCTCAAAGAGCGGTTCGAGCAGTGCGCCGTCCCAGCGGCAGAGGGCTCCGTCGGCTATGGTGTAGAGCTCGCCGCCGCAGACGTCGGTAGCGCTAGCGTAGAAGTCCGCAGCCACAGGCTCCGAGACCATGCGCGTCTCGGCGGAGCTCGTCTCCGGCACCCGCGTTGGGGATGCCGCAGGCAAAGCTTCACCCTTGCCGCAGGCGGCAAGGGTGAGAAGGACCAGTGCGAGTGCAAATACCCGCTTCATTTTCTGTGCCTCCTTTTCACCTTAGCACAGTTTAGCAGGCGCTTGTATCAGATTTGCATCAAGGGGACTGGGCGAAAATGACGAAATATGGGTGCAAAAATCGTGCAACTCGTCAGCTTATGCGGCAAAGCCCCTCTGGCCTCAGCTCGTAGACCGCTGTGCAGACCTCGCCTATAAATTTGCGGTCGTGCGAGACGCTGATGACCGAGCCGCGGAAGCTGCGCAGCAGTTCGCGTATGACCGGGCCGGAGAGAGGGGAGAGGTTGCGCGTCGGTTCGTCAAGTATGAGCACCTCCGCGCCCTCGAGGGCCATGGAGGCCAGCAGCAGCTTCGCCCTCTGCCCGCCCGAGAGCGCCCGGCAGGGCTGCTCCATCTCCTTGGACGTGTAGCGCAGGCTTCCCAGCATGGCGCGGATGCGCTGTTCCTCGGCGCGGCTGCCTGAGCCGTTGAGCAGCTCCACGGGGCTCTCGTCCGTGTCCAGCCTCTCGCCAAGCTCCTGCGGCATGTAAGCTGCGCGGATGTCCCGGCGCTCCAGCAGCTCCGAGGCGATGCGCCGCAGCAGCGTTGTCTTGCCCGCGCCGTTGCCGCCGACTATGCAGACCCGCTCCGGGCCAGTGACGCGCAGTTCCACGTCCCGCGCCAGGACGCGCCCGTCCACCTCGAGGACGGGCAGCGCCAGCTCGAGTACCCGCTTGCCGTTAGGCACGCAGGCCGCCGAGGGGAAGCTGAGGAAGATGGCCTCCTCCGTCTCGGGCAGGGCGGTCAGGGCCTCGCGCTCGCGCTCGAAGCGCCTGCCCATGGACTGCACCGTGTGCATCTTCTTCTTGAGCAGCCGCCCGCTGTGCGGGTCCTGGCGCGAGACGCCGCGCTGGGCGCTCTCCACCTTCTGGCGTATCTGGCGGTAGCGCTCGAGCTTCGCCTCGAATTCCTCGCGCTCCTTGCGCGCGGCCTGCTCCTGCCGCGCGAGGCTGCGATAGCGAGTCTCGACGTAGTCGCGGTAGGGCAGGCGCGCCACCGTCGCCCGGGGCAGGGTCTTGCGCCGGAGCAGCTCTAGGTGTATGACCACGTTCGCCGTGCGCTCTATGAGCGTCTCGTCGTGCGAGACGAACAGCACCGGCTCGCGCCGGCTCAGGATGAAGCCCTCGAGCCACTCCAGGGAGTCGAGGTCGAGGTCGTTCGAGGGCTCGTCGAACAGGTAGAGCTCCGGCTGCTCCGCCGCTATGCAGGCAAGCTGCATTTTTATGCGCTCGCCGCCCGAAAACTCGCGCAGGGGCCGCTCCGCCGTGAAGAAGGAGAGCGGCAGGCCCAGCTCCTTGGAGAGCGCCGCGCGCTCCTTCGGCGTCAGCGACATGAAGCCCGCCGAGGCCTCGAAAAGCTCGCGCGCCGGCCTCGAGAGCCGCGTGGATTCCAGCTCCTGCGGCAGATAGCCTGTGCGCCCGCCGGCGGACACCTCGCCCGACCACTCGGCGTAGCCCTCGACAGAGGCCGGGTCGTGTATGAGCCTCAGCAGCGTGGACTTGCCGTTGCCCTCCTCGCCTATGAGCACGGCCCGCTCGCCGGGGCCCAGGAGAAGTGAAAAGTTATTCAGTATTTCGCGTAGGTCGCGCCTGTGCGTTATTGAAAGCCTGTCGATAGTAAGCATGAAAAAGCCCGC
This sequence comes from uncultured Eubacteriales bacterium, assembly GCA_900546615.1. Classification (GTDB taxonomy): domain Bacteria; phylum Bacillota; class Clostridia; order Oscillospirales; family Oscillospiraceae; genus Scatomorpha; species Scatomorpha pullistercoris. The sequence continues at coordinate 54,006 of URDJ01000006.1, forward strand.
TCCTTTGCAGATTCTGCCCCGAAAACCGGCATGCAGACGCGCAAAGAGCGGGCCGTTCCATGTAGGGCGGCTCTCTGCTGAAACCTGATCCGGCATAGCAAGCCCGGCCCGACGTTACCCGGGCCGCGGGGCTGGCTTTGCGTAGATCAGCTTATTTCAGCATCTTCCCACCCATTTCCTCAGTATTTGCTTCAGTATACCAGCCTGCGGCGGCTTTTTCAAGCCCCGGCGTTCGCGGCGGCGTAGGCCTCGTCGTCCACCGGCTCGAGCCACTCCGCGCGGCAGTCATCTCCGGGCAGGCCGACGGCTATGTGCGAGAACCAGCTCTCCTTCTCCGCGCCGTGCCAGTGCTTGACGCCCGGGCGGATATACACCACCGTGCCCGGCGTCAGCCGCTGCGCCGCTTTGCCCCATTCCTGATAGAGCCCCTCGCCGGCCACGCAGAGCAGCAGCTGCCCGCCGCCCGCAGAGGCGTGGTGGATGTGCCAGTTGTTCCGGCAGCCCGGCTCGAAGGTGACGTTGTGCACGCCTATGCGCTCGTCGCTGTAGAGGTCGCAGAGGTAGCTCTGGCCGATGAAATACTGCGCGAAACCGGTATTCTCGCCGCCGCGCTCGAACATGTCTTTAAACTCGCTCATTTTTCCTCCTCCTTGTCGCACAAAACCTCCTTGCAGGCGTTGAGGGCGTTGAACAGCCTCGGCATGCCCATGTATGCGCTCGCATGTACCAGCGCACAGACTATTTCCTCGCGGCTGTTGCCGGCCTTGAGCGCGCCGGCGACGTGGCTTTTTACCTGCACCTCGGCCCCGCCCAGCGCCGCAAGCAGCACGACGATGAGCAGCTCGCGCGTCTTCGTGTCAAGCCCGCCCCGGCTCAGATAGTCGCCGAAGCAGAACTCGGTGAGCGCCCTGGGCACAGCCTCGGCAAAGGGGCCGGGCAGCCAGGCGTAACGCTCCCTTATCTCGTCCCCATAGAGCGGCTCCTGCACCGCAAGACCGCGCTCATAGCGCTCCGCCGGATCTCCGCCCTGCTTCGGCAGGGGCAGGGCTATGCCCTGAGACGTGAACACCTCGTTCATGGCGCCGATGGCGTTGAGCGTCATCGGAAAGCCTATGAATGGCGCGCACTCGTAGACCGCCTCGCGTATCTCCACCGGCGTGCAGCCGGCGTTCAGCGCCGCGCCGACGTGCGCCTTGAGCTGCGGCAGCGTGCCGAGGGTCGAGAGCACCGTCACCGTCACAAGCTCGCGCATGCGGTCGTCGAGGCTGCCTGTCCAGCACAGGTCGCCGAAGATGTGGCCCTGCAGCAGCTGCATGAACTCGCCGTCCGTGCCCTCGTCGCCCGCAGCGGGGCTGTGAAAGAGCAGCTGCATCTTCTGCTCCGTCCTCTCGCGTCTCGTCATGTCACATCGCCTCCGCCCAGCGCTTCAGCTCCGCCTCAGGGGTGCTGCCGCGGAACATGCGCCCGTCCTTTATGACCGCGCCGGGGCAGCTCGGGGCGAGGTCTTTTGCCGTGTGCCCCAGGCCGCTTCCGCCCGAGGTTGCAAAGAGCACGATGGTCTTGCCGGAAAAGTCGCGGCTCTCCAAAAAGCTCTGCACTATCCGCGGAGCGGTGTACCACCAGATGGGGAAGCCGAGGAAGATGCGCTCATAGGGCGCGACGTCAAAGCCGTCGTCAATAAACTCCGGGCGTGAGGCGGGGGAGTTCATCTCCAGCGAGCTGCGCGAGCGCGGGTCCTGCCAGTTGAGGTCGGCGCGGGTATAGGGCACGGCGGGGCGTATCTCGTAAAGCTCCGAGCCGATGGCCCCGGCGAGCCGCTCCGCCGCGCGCTTCGTCGTGCCGCCGGCGGAAAAATATATGGTCAAAGTCTTGCTCATGCTTATATCACCAGTCCTTTCAATAAGGATTATACCCCATCCGCACTTGACGAGGAATATCCGGGCTGTTAAACTTGTATTAACTGATTGTTTATACTGAGGTGAGCGTATATGCTGGATGCAAGGCTCGAGGCGCTGCTCTGCGCTGTGGACTGCGGAAGCTTCACAAAAGCGGCGGAGCGGCTATATATGTCGCCAACTGCGGTAATGAAGCGGGTGGATTCGCTCGAGGCTGATCTTAACCTGAAGTTGATAGAGCGCAGTCCGAGAGGCATCAGGCTGACGCGGGGAGGGGAGAGCCTTTGCAAGGACGCGAGGCTCCTGCGCGACTACGCGAGAAGCTCACTCGAGCGCGCGCGCTCTGCGATGCGCGCTGAGGATACGGAGTTTCGCGTCGGCAGCTCTCTGCTGAACCCGGCGAAGCCGTTTATGGAGCTGTGGTATTCGGTGAGCGGTCGCTTCCCCGGATGCAAGCTTCAGCTCGTGCCTTTCGAGGACAGCCACGAGACGATCGTGGGCGAGATCGCGGCGCTCGGCGACAAGTTCGACCTGCTCATCGGCGTCTGTGATTCGAAGCTCTGGCTCGAGCACTGCAATATGCTGCCGCTGGGCCGGTACAGAAAGCTCTGCGCCGTCCCCCGCGAACACCGTCTGGCGGGCAGAGCGCAGATAAGCCCCGGAGACCTGCACGGCGAGACGCTCATGATGGTGCCGGAGGGCGACTCGCAGACGAACGACGCCATCCGCCGCGACCTGCGCCGCGAGCACCCGGAGATAAACATCGAGGACACGCCCAGATTTTACGATATAAGTGTCTTCAACCGCTGCGCCGCCACGGGGAACGTGCTGCTCACCCTCGAGTGCTGGCGAGACGTGCACCCAGCGCTCGTCAGCCTGCCTGTCGACTGGGACTACTCCATACCATACGGCCTCATGTATGCAAAAGAGCCGTCGGAGAAGGTCCGACGGCTCGTGGATGCGCTGTCTTGAGTTTTGTTCAGCCCTCGACTATGTCGCGGGTGTCGCGGGCGATGACCAGCTCCTCGTTCGTGGGGATGACAAAGAGCTTGACCTTGGAGTCGGCGGTGGAGATGCACACGTCTTCGCCGCGCTTCTTGTTCTGCTCCGCATCCACCTCGCAGCCGAGGAAGCCGAGGTACTTGCAGATGCCCGCGCGGGTGGTGGCGCTGTTCTCGCCCACGCCGGCGGTGAAGATGATGGCGTCCACGCCGTTCATCGCGGCGGCGTAGCTGCCCACGACCTTGGCGACCCAGTAGTCGAACATGTCGAGCGCGAGCCTCGCGCGCTCGTTGCCCTCGGCGGCCGCGGTCTCGAGATCACGGAAGTCGCTGGAGACGCCGGAGACGCCCAGCACGCCGGACTTCTTGTTGAGCACGCCCAGCATCTCGTCGATGTTCATGCCGTACTTGTTCATGATGAACTGCATGACGCCCGGGTCAAGGTCGCCGCAGCGGGTGCCCATCGGCAGGCCAACCAGCGGGGTGAAACCCATGGAGGTGTCCACACTCTTGCCGCCGTCGATGGCGCAGATGGACGAGCCGTTGCCCATGTGGCAGCTGATTATCTTAAGCTCCTCGATGGGCTTGCCCATCAGCTCGGCGCAGCGGCCGGAGACATAGCGGTGGCTGGTGCCGTGGAAACCATAGCGGCGGATACCGTCGTTCTTGTAGTAGTCATAGGGCACTGCGTAGGTGAAAGCCTTGGCCGGCATGGTCTGATGGAAGGCAGTGTCGAACACGCCGACCTGCGGCACATCCTTGCCCATGACCTCGACGCAGGCGTTGATGCCGGTGATGTTCGCGGGGTTGTGCAGAGGCGCGAAGGGGGTGCAGTCCTCAAGCGCCTTCATGACCTCGTCCGTGATGCGCACGGAGGAAGCGAACTTCTCGCCGCCGTGGACGACCCTGTGGCCGACAGCGTCTATCTCGCTCATACTGGCCACGACGCCGTACTCGGCGCTCGTAAGCTTGTCGATGACCGCGGCTATGGCCTCGGAATGGGTCGGCAGGGAAATATCCTCGTTGAACACGGGCTTGCCGCCGACGAGCGGGGTGTGCTTCAGATGACCGTCGATGCCTATCCTCTCGCAAAGGCCCTTCGCGAGCACGGCCTCGGTCTCCATATCAATGAGCTGGTACTTGAGGGAGGAGCTTCCGGCGTTGATGACCAATACTTTCATTTCAGCAGTATCCTTTCTATTGTAAATGTTATTCGCCCATAGTAAAATGTGAGCAAGTTTCCAACTACTTTATTTTATCCACATTTCCCCCAAAACGCAAGAGGCAATCTACATCTGGGAGGCGTCGGGATGCGCGCTGCTGGCATAGTCACGGAATTCAATCCATTTCACAACGGGCACAGGCTGCTAATGAAGCGGGCGCGTGAGGCGATTGGCGAGGGGGCGGCCGTGGTATGCGTCATGTCGGGCGATTTCGTCCAGCGGGGCGAGGCGGCGGTGTGGTCGAAGTTCGCGCGGGCGGAGGCTGCGGCAAGGTGCGGGGCGGACCTTGTGTTCGAGCTGCCCCTGCCATGGGCGCTGTCTTCTGCGGAGGGCTTCGCGCGGGGCGGGGTCGGCCTGCTTGCCTCGCTCGGCATCGTGGACTGCCTCTGCTTCGGCAGCGAATGCGGCGAGACTGAGCCGCTCGAGCGCGCGGCCGAGGCCTTGCTCAGCCCTAAGCTCAAGACGGAGCTGAGAGCGCAGCTCGAGGGGGGAGCGCCCTTCGCTGCCGCCAGACAGCGCGCCCTTGCCGCCATAGCCGGGGAGGACACGGCAAAGCTCATTGAGACGCCTAACAATATCCTCGCCGTCGAGTATATCCGCGCCATCTACGAGCTGGGCCTCGACATGGGCTTTATGACCGTCAGACGCGAGGGCGCTGAGCACGACGGGCCGGGACAGGGCGCCTACAGGTCGGCCTCGGAGCTGAGGTCTCGGCTCGCGGCGGGCAAAGACTGCCGGGAGTTCATACCCGGGGCGGCCTCGGCGGTGTTCGACAGGGAGCGTGAGCGCGGGCGCGGACCGGTGCTCATGGAGACGCTCGAGCCTATGCTTCTCTCAAGGCTCAGGATGCTTCCGGACGAGGAATTTGCAAGACTTCCCGACGCCTCGGAGGGCCTTGGCAACCGGCTTCGCGCGGCGGTCAGGGACGAACCGACGCTCGACGGCGTGCTATCGGCTGCAAAATCCAAGCGATACGCGCTCGCAAGGATACGGCGCATGACCATGTGCGCCTGCCTCGGCGTCCGCGAGGGCATGGCCGAGGGCCCGCCGCCCTTTGCGCGGCTGCTTGCCGCTACAGAGACAGGCCGCGCGCTGCTCAGGCAGGCACAGGATAAGAGCCGCGTGCCCATTATAACAAAGCCCGCCGCGGCAAGGCAGCTGCCGCGCGAAACTGCGGAAATCTTTGAGCTGGGCGCGGCGGCCAGAGACCTTTACGTCCTCGGCTACGGGGCCGTCGCGGAACGCAGGGGAGGCAGCGACTGGCGCAGCGGACCGGCTATGGTGTAGTTGTATAAAATACACAAAATCAACTGACAAAACGGGCAACTATTCGTCATTAATTATTTTTGCAGCTGAGATATTCAGAAAAAACAGGTAAAATGTACGAAATTGTATTGCAATCGCGGGCGAGATGGTTTATAATCTTGCCCAGGCTGCGAAGTACATTTGTCCGCTCTGCGTGGACGTCGCAGCCGAACATGATTTAGGAGGATGAGACTAAATGAAGAAGATACTTGCACTTCTGCTTGCTCTGTGCATGGTATTCGCGCTGGCAGCCTGCGGCGAGCCGGCCGCCGACCCGACCGACGCGCCCGACGACGGCGGCGCTGTCACCGATGCCCCGGACGACGGCGGCAGCACCGGCGACAAGGTCATCAAGATCGGCGTGTTCGAGCCCCAGTCCGGCGACAACGGCGCCGGCGGCAAGCAGGAGATACTGGGCATGCAGTATGCAAACAGCCTGACCCCGACCGTCGAGGTCGGCGGCGAGACCTACACGGTCGAGCTGGTGTATGCCGATAACCAGTCCAGCAACGACAAGGCCGTTTCCGCCGCCCAGACCCTCATCGCAGAGGGCTGCAGCGTGGTGCTCGGCTCCTACGGCTCCGGCGTGTCCATAGCGGCTGCTACCACCTTCGGCGACGCGGGCATCCCGGCCATCGGCGTCACCTGCACCAACCCGCAGGTCACCCAGGTCAGCGATACATATTACCGCATCTGCTTCATCGACCCCTTCCAGGGCACTGTTCTGGCGAACTACGCTAAGGAGCTTGGCGCGACCAAGGCCTACTGCCTTGCCAAGCAGGGCGACGACTACTCCGTCGGTCTGGTGAACTACTTTGTCGAGGCCTTCGGCGCTGAGAACTGCGTGCAGGAGGTCTTCCAGGAGGGCACCTCCGACTACAGCAGCTATGTCACGAACGCCAAGTCCAACGGCTGCGACATCTTCGTGGCTCCTGTCTCCACTGAGGCCGCCGCGCTGATCATCGACCAGGCGGCGACTCAGGACCTGGGTATGCCGATACTGGCGGGCGATACTTGGGACTCCAACGTCATCGTCAACGCTGCTCAGGGCAAGAACGTCAAGATCTACGTCACCACCTTCTATCAGGAGGGCGGCAACGCTGAGTTCGACGCGGCTTTCAAGGAGTGGATCAACTCCGACAGCGTGAACCTCGAGAACAACGGCGGCAACGACATGGTCGCGGCCGTGTCCGTCATGGGCTATGACGCATACTATGTGGCGCTCGAGGCCATCAAGGCCGCAGGCAGCGCCGATCCCGCCGCAGTCCTTGAGGCTCTGCCGAGCGTGAGCTACGCCGGCGTCACCGGCAACATCGCCTTCGCCGAGGGCGCGAAGGACGCCACCCGCGACGTGGCCTTCATCAAGTACTGCAACACCGAGACGGCTGTTTGGGATCTCATCGGCGAGCAGGGCATTGAGTAATTTTAAGCGATAAGCGAAGACTTTTAAGGGCAAGGGCGGGGGCGTGAGCCTCCGCCTTAGCCCCGATATATTGCCTGCGCTGCGTCGAAAACGCGGCAAACGCGGCGACCGCGCTTTCGAGGCGGCGCGAGCATTGGGGAGGACACTCAATGGACTTTTTTGATAAACTGCTGCCGTACCTGCTCTCCGGCATCTCCGTCGGAGGACAGTACGCGCTCATAGCCGTCGGCTACACGATGGTCTACGGCATATTGAGGCTCATAAACTTTGCGCACGGCGACGTGTTCATGGTCGCGGGCCTCATGATGGTATATGCGGTGACATGGATGCCGCTGTATCTGGCCATACCTTTTGTGATATTGTTAACAGTGCTGCTGGGCTTCATCATAGAGCGCGTGGCGTATAAGCCCCTGCGCTCCGCACCGAGGATGTCCGTCATGATAAGCGCCATAGGCGTGAGCTACCTGCTGCAGAACCTCGCACTCTACATCACCGGCGGCCTGAACAAGAACTACCCGACCATACCCTGGATCTCTGACACGGTGAGCATCTTCGGAGCGACGACCAAGGTGGTCACGCTGGTGACGCCGGTGCTGACGCTCGTGCTCGTAGTGCTGCTGCTCCAGCTCATCAACCACACCAAGATAGGCATGGCAATGCGCGCCGTGGCGAAGGACTTTGAGACGAGCACGCTCATGGGCATCAAGATAAACAATGTCATCTCGATGACCTTTATCATCGGCTCCTTCCTCGCGGCCATCGGCTCCATGCTCTTCTTCACGAACTACCCCGGCGTCACGCCGACGGTCGGTGCAATGCCGGGCCTGAAGGCCTTTGTTGCGGCGGTGTTTGGCGGCATCGGCTCCATCCCGGGCGCGGTCATCGGCGCCTTCATCATCGGAATCTGCGAGAACATCATAAAGGGCCTCGATACACTGCTCGTGGCCTACGGCGTCATACCGACGGGCCTCGGCCTTTCGACCTTCGCTGACGCCTTCACTTTTGTCCTGCTTATCATAATTCTCGTCTTCAAGCCCACCGGACTCTTCGGCGAGAAGGCAACGGACAAGGTCTGAGGGGGGCGGAAGCATGGATACGAAGAAAAGTAAACTCACAAAGCTGCTGATAACGGCGGTCTGCCTCATTGTTCTCTACGCGCTGTGCATCTGGATGGATCAGGCCATCACCGCCACTTCGAAGTTCTATATGCTCATCACGGTCGTGCGCAAGAGCGCGGTGTACGCTCTGGTTGCGGTATCGATGAACCTGCTCAACGGTTTCACCGGCCTGTTCTCGCTGGGGCAGGCGGGCTTCATGCTGATAGGCGCATATACCTATGCAATCTTCTCCATACCGTCGGAGAGCATCGCGGGTGTGTATCAGTACTATGACGCGGCGATAAATTTCTCCTTCCAGGAGGCAATAAACGGCATTTTCGGGCTGGAGGCCATGGCTGCGCCGGGCATGATACTGGGCGCACTGCTGGCGATGCTGCTGGCCGGCGTCGTGGCCGCGTTCTTCGCCTGGCTCATCGGTCTGCCGGTGCTCAGGCTCAAGAGCGACTATCTTGCGATCGCTACTCTGGGCTTCGCCGAGATAATAAAGGCTATCTTCCAGTGGCAGAAATTCGGCCCTGTCACGAACGGCTCGAACGTGCTGCGCGGCTATACGAGGCTCTCGGACTTCACCTTCAACATAGGCGGCACGCAGGTGTCCTTCGCGACCTTCGTGCCGGTGTTCGTGGCGTCCATCTGCATACTCATCATCGTACTGCTTATAAACTCGTCCTATGGCCGCGCCTTCAAGGCCATACGTGAGGATGAGATCGCCGCTGAAGCTATGGGCGTGCGCCTGTTCAAGCACAAGCAGATGGCCTTCTGCATAAGCTGCTTCTTTGCGGGCGTGGGCGGCGCACTGCTGGCGATGTTCATGAACACCATACAGGCGGCGCAGTTTAAGTCGTCGATGACTTACGAGATACTGCTCATCGTCGTGCTCGGCGGCCTCGGCTCCGTGACCGGCAGCTGCATTGCCAGCTTCCTGTTCATAGCCTGCTCCGAGTGGTGGCTGCGCGGCCTCGACAGCGGCAAGTTCCTCGGCATTGAGTCGAGCCTGTTCAGGAGCGGCTTCAGGCTGGTCGTGTTCTCGGTCATCATCATGGTGGTGGTGCTGTTCTTCCGCAAGGGTCTGATGGGCCAGAAGGAGCTGCCAGACCTGTTCAAGAGACGAAAAAGAGCGCCCAATGCGGCACAGGCTGAGGGAGGTGCCGCGAAATGAGCGAAAAGCTTGAAAATGTACTGAAGCTGCAGAACATAACCATGCAGTTCGGCGGCGTCGTCGCCGTCAACGACCTCTCGCTGGAGGTCAACAGGGGCGAGATAGTTGCCCTGATCGGGCCGAACGGCGCAGGCAAGACCACGGCCTTCAATTGCGTGACGGGCGTATACCAGCCGACAAACGGCGAGATCAGCTTTGAAGGCAAGGCGATAGTCAGGAACCACCCGCAGGGTAAGATGAAGAAGGGCTACCTCGGCGAGAACGCGGAAAAGTTCGCGGGCCATGTCCTTGCGCCGACACCTGACAGGATAACGGGGCTGGGCATAGCGAGGACCTTCCAGAACATCAGGCTGTTCTCGTCGCTGTCAGTGCTGGAGAACGTGCTGATAGCGAAGCACATGCGCGCGAAGCAGAACGTGTTCTCTGCGACGTTCAGGATAAACCGGACGGAGGAGCGCCGTATGCAGGAGGAGGCCATGGCCCTGCTCGAGGAGCAGAACCTGGGCCACCTGAAGGACGAGGTCGCAGGCAGCCTGCCCTACGGCATACAGAGGAGGCTGGAGATAGCCCGTGCGCTGGCGACGGAGCCGAAGCTGCTGCTGCTCGATGAGCCTGCGGCGGGCATGAACCCGCAGGAGACGCAGGAGCTGGGCGAGTTCATCGTGCAGATAAAGGACACGCATCACCTGACGGTGTTCATGATCGAGCACCACATGGACCTTGTCATGCAGTTCTCGGACAGGATCTACGTGCTGGACTTCGGCAAGCTGATAGCGCATGGCACTCCTTCACAGGTGCAGAACGACCCGAGTGTTATAGAGGCGTATTTGGGGGTGTCTGAAGATGCTGAAAATTGACGGGCTCAAGGTGAGCTATGGCGGCATAGAGGCCGTCAAGGGCATCAGCTTCGAGGTGCCCGAGCGGAAGATAGTGACGCTGATAGGCGCAAACGGCGCGGGCAAGAGCACGACACTGCGCACGATAGCGGGTCTCGTGAAGCCCGCCAAGGGCAGGATACATCTGCAGGGCGAGGATATAACTAACCTGTCGCCGGACAAGATCGTGGCCAAGGGAGTGACGCTGGTGCCGGAAGGACGCCGGGTGTTCCCGGACCTGACGGTCCTCGAGAACCTAAAGATCGGCGCGTATCTCAGGAAGGACGACCTGTCGCACGACCTCGAATGGGTGTATGAGCTCTTCCCGAGGCTGAAGGAGCGCTCGTGGCAGGCGGCAGGCACGCTGTCGGGCGGCGAGCAGCAGATGCTGGCGGTCGGCAGAGCGCTCATGAGCCGGCCGAAGATAATAATGATGGACGAACCGTCGCTGGGCCTCGCGCCCATAGTTGTGAAGGGCATTTTCGACATCATAAAGGAGATTAACAAGCTCGGCGTGACGGTCCTGCTCATAGAGCAGAACGCGAACATGGCGCTGAGGATAGCAGACGTTGGCTATGTGCTGGAGACCGGCAAGATAACTATGACCGGCACGGGCAAAGAGCTGCTGACGGACCCGGCGGTCAAGGCCGCATATCTGGGAACCTGAGAAAAAGCTGCACAGGCGGGCAATTTACCCGCCTGTGTATTGCATTATGGGTATGGGTGATACGATGGGAAGGCCAGGGGAGCGGAGTGCGTAAGCTGGCGTGTGCGGCGCTCGCGTTTGCGGGAGCTGCGGCGGCGGCTCATTATGTGCTGCCCTTCGGCGCGCTGCTGTGGTGCGCGGGAGGGCTGGCTTTGCTGTGCCTGCCCTTCGCCCTGCTGCTCAGGGAAACGGCGCGGCTGAGGGCTATCATCATCTGCGCGTTCGCGGCGCTGGGGCTGTGCTGGTATGCTGCGTATACGCATATCTATGTCCAGCCCGCGGCGGAGCTGGCGGGGCAGGAGATGACGGTCACGGCCAGAGTGCTCGACTACCCGGAGCGCGACGAGGATTACGCCTCCGTCGAACTGCGCATCGAGCAGGAGGGACTGCCGAGGTTGAAGACAGCGGTGTACGACTACGACGGGCTGATGCCGGAGCTGAGACCCGGCGACGTGGCAGAGTTCCCGCTGGAGTTCATCCCGGCGCTCGAGAAATACGGCGAGGAGACGGATATCTACTCCTCCCGCGGAATACTGCTCAGGGCCTACCTGAGCGGCGGGCCGGAGAACGTAAGACGCGATTTGCGCAGCTGCCTGAGTTTCCCGATGGAGCTGGCGAACGCGGTGCGGAAGACCGTCAAAGAGCTGTTCCCGCAGGACGTGCAGGCCTTCATGCTGGGCCTGCTCATAGGCGACACCGGCGGATTGTACGACGACTATGAGCTGGATAACGCACTGTCGGTGGCTGGTATACGGCACGTAGTGGCGGTGTCGGGCATGCACCTGTCCTTCCTTTACGCAGTGCTCACGGCGCTGTTCGGAAAGCGACGGGCGTCCGTCGTCGGGGTGCCGGTGCTGGTGCTTTTCACCTTCGTCGCGGGCTGCACGGCCTCGGTGGTCAGGGCCTGTGTGATGCTGATACTCGTAATGACGGCGCCGTTGCTCCGACGTGAGGCGGACGGCATCACCTCGCTGTGCGCGGGGCTGCTGATACTGCTCATAGCAAACCCCCTGTCCATTGCGGCGGCGGGCCTGCAGCTGTCCTTCGCGGCCATGGCGGGCATGATATTGCTGACACCGCGTGTCTATGCTAAACTGGACTCGCTGTACAGCAGGGGAGATAAGAAGCGCCGGCCGAACGCGGTACTCAGGTTCGTCATGGCGAGCGTGTCAAGCTCGGTCGGCTCGATGGCCTTCACAACGCCTGTGGTGGCGCTGCTGTTCGGCTACGTGTCGCTCGTGGCGCCGCTTACAAATCTGGTGACGCTCTGGGCGGTGTCTGTGGCGTTCACGGCAGGATACGCGGCGGTTCTCTGCGGCCTGGTGTTCGCGCCGCTCGGCACGGCGGTGGCGTGGACGACGGCGTGGTTTGCGCGGTATATCAGCTTTGCGGCAAAGACGCTGGCAGCGCTGCCGTACTCGGCTATCTATACCGTAGACAGGCTGGTCCCGTGGTGGCTGGTACTGGCCTATGCCGAGTTCGGCGCGGCATGGCTGCTCCGCGACAGGAAGCGCGGGTTCCGCGCGCTGGCGCCAACTGTGTGCTCGATGCTGACGCTGGCCTTCGTGCTGTTCAGCGCGTGGAGCCAGAGCAGAAGCGAGAGCTCGGTGACGGTGCTGGACGTGGGACAGGGCCAGAGTGTGGCAATACTGCACGGCGAGCATGCCGTGCTGGTGGACTGCGGCGGCAAGAGCAGCTGGGACAACGCCGGGGACACAGCGGCGGAATACCTGCTCGGCAGAGGCCGAAGCAGCATAGATGCCGTGGTGCTGACCCACCTGCACGCTGACCACGCGAACGGGGTGGAACGCCTGCTCTCAAGGGTGGACGTGGATGAGCTGTACCTGCCATTTGGCGCCGATGATGAGGATGGCATGCTGGAGGGAATACTTGATAGTGCGCAAAGGCATGGAACTGTGGTAAAATACGTGACGGGCGGGGATATCGATACGGCATACGGCGGGCTGAGCCTGAAGCTGTTCGAGCCGATAGAGGCCGGTGACCAGAACGAGCGCGGGGTGATCGTGCTCGCGAGAGTGGGTGAATTCGACGCGCTCATCATGGGCGACGTGAATACGTCGGTCGAGCGCCGGCTCGTGGAGCGTTCCATTCTGCCGGATACGGAGCTGCTGGTCGTGGGACACCACGGCTCAAAACACTCGACGTGCTTTGAGCTGCTGGAGGAGGCAAAGGCCGAGACAGCGGTCATATCCGTGGGCTGGAACAGCTACGGACACCCGACTGAAGAGACGCTGCGCAGGCTCGAGATCTGTGGGCTTGATATTTACAGGACGGACGAGGACGGCTCCGTCACAGTGAGGACCGGATACGATGGCAAAGAAGAATGACAAGAGGACACAGAACAAGGCGGAGAAGCAGAGCTACGTCGAGATAAGCCGCGAGTTGAAGACCGGCGGCCCTCAGAGACTGTACCTGCTCTACGGGCAGGAGGATTATCTGCGCGAGGCCTTTCTGGGCGAGCTGAAGGCGTTGTGTTTGCCCGATGGAGGCGACGACTTCAGCTACCACCGGCTCGAGGGCAAGGACATGGACATGAGGCAGCTGGAGGAGGCGGTGAACGCCCTGCCCTTCCTGTCCGAACGGACGATGACCGAGGTGCGCGGCTACGAGCTGTCGCGCTGCCGGGACGCGGAGGCGGACGCGCTCGAGCGTATAGTCTCGGACATACCGGAGTACTGCACGCTCGTGTTCGTGCAGGATACGGGCTACGAGCCTGACCAGAGACAGAAGGCGGTAAAGACGCTCAAGCAGTACGGGAAGCTCCTGAACTTCAGCTCACAGGGGCAGGCGCCGCTGGTGAAATGGATAGCCAGGAGGTTCGCTGCACTGGGCAAGACGGTTACGCCGGACGCCTGTATCGCGCTCATCTACTCGAGCGGAGAGCTGATGAACGGGCTCATACCGGAGATAGAGAAGCTGGCGGCGGGCGTGAGAGGCGACACAGTCTCGGCTAAGGACGTGGAGCGAATGGCGCTCAGAAGGCCCGAAGCGAGGATATTCGACATGACCGATTGTCTGGCGGCGCGTGACTACGACGGCGCGGCGAGGATACTCGCGGACCTCATCGCCATGGGCGAGGAGCCGATCGTTACGGTCGCGGGTATTGGTACCCAGATGCGCAGGCTCTACGCGGCGCGGCTAGCCATAGATGAGAGGCTTGGCCCAGACTTCGTGAAAAACCTGTATAAGATAAACTACAGCTTTATCCTCGACAAGCTAATGCGCTCGGCCAGAGGCTTTACCCTCGAGGCGCTGGCAGAGGCCGTGAGGCTCTGCGCGGAGACGGATTATGCAATGAAAAGCAGCTCCGCGGACGATACGGAGCTGCTGTGTGACCTGCTCATAAAGCTTGCGGCGGTGTCTGCCGTATGATAAACGTGAAAGAGGTCATAGTGGTAGAGGGCCGCTATGACAAGAATACGCTTTCGCAGGTCTTCGATGCCGTCATCGTCGAGACCTCGGGCTTTGGCGTGTTCAACGACAGGGAGAAGCTCGCACTGCTCAGAAGGCTTGCCGAGGCGCGAGGGCTTGTGATACTCACGGACAGCGACGGTGCTGGCTTCGTTATACGTAACTTCCTGAAGGGCGCCATCGACCCCGCACTCGTGAAGATGGCCTATGTGCCAGAGATAGAGGGCAAGGAGCGCCGCAAGGACAAGCGGTCGAAGGAGGGCAAGCTGGGCGTCGAGGGCATGAGCCGCGATACGCTCGTAGAGGCGCTCAGACGCGCGGGCGCGACAATGGACGGCGAGTCCACGACACACAGGTCGGGGGGTATCACCAAGGCGACGCTCTACGAGCTGGGCCTGAGCGGCCGGCCCGACAGCGCCGGAAGACGCCGCGAGCTTCTAAAAAAGCTGGGTCTCCCCGAAAAGCTAGGCGCGAACGCGCTGCTCGACGTGCTCAATGCCCTGTACGACGCGGACAGCCTCAGAGACTGCGTTCTTCAATGACCGCCCCGGCTATCATCGCCACGAGCAGTATGGCTTGCGGCAGAGTGGAGAACTCCTGCGCGAGCTTATATGTATCATAGTTCCAAATTGTAAGCGGCCCCGTGCTTAAGAACAGCATGAACGAGCAGAACAGCAATACACAGGAGAGCTGTAAGGCGCGTATAAGCAGCTCCCACGAGATCTCGCACATGGACAGCATCCGCCTGATGACCTTCAAGACCATCACCCCCACAACATTGTAGCCTCAGGGCAGAGGCCGGGGCAATGCAAAATTATTGGCTTTTCAGGGAAAAATGTTGTTTACCTCGGGTCGCGGGCTGTGTTATACTGTGTTATGTAAATTAAGTTGTGGGGGGATCTGCCATGAAATGCCCGTTCTGCGGCTATACGGAGAGCCGCGTTATAGACTCGAGACCTGCCGAGGAAGGCGCGACGATCAGGAGAAGGCGCGAGTGCCTTGCCTGCCAGAAGCGGTTCACTACATATGAGATAATCGAGCGCCTGCCGCTGGTGGTCGTGAAGCGCGACGGCAGCCGGCAGACCTTCGACAAGCTGAAGCTTATAAACGGCATGGTCAGGGCCTGCGAGAAGCGCCCGGTGGCGCTCTCCTCGCTGGAGCAGATCGCCGACGACATAGAGCAGGAGCTGCAGAGCGCGCTCGAGCGCGAGGTCAGCACCACCGAGATAGGTGAGATGGTCATGGCAAGACTCAAGGATGTGGACGAGGTCGCGTATGTGCGGTTCGCCTCGGTCTACAGGTCGTTCAAGGACATAAATACCTTTATGGAAGAGCTGACGAAGCTCCTGAAGCAGAAGGAGAACTGAGATGGCCGTAGGCATCAGGGCGTGGCGGCCGGAGGATGCGTCCGTCATAGTGGAAGCGCTGAATGACCCCGGAGTCACCGACAACCTGAGGGACGGACTGCCGAAGCCCTATACCGAGGCCGACGCGCTCGAGTACATCGCCGCCATGCAGGACGAGGGCGCTTACGCTTTCGCCATCACCGAGGACGATATTGCGGTAGGCAGCATACAGTTGAGCCGGCAGAAAAATATTCACAGCCGCACGGCGGAGCTGGGCTACTATGTGGTGCGACGCCGCTGGGGCCGGGGCATAGGCACCGAGGCGCTGCGGCTTATGTGCAGCTTCGCGTTTGAGCAGACCGACCTCGTGCGCATATTTGCCGAGCCCTTCTCGGAGAACACCGCTTCGAGACGGGCGATAGAGAAAAACGGTTTCACTCTCGAGGGCATCATGCGGAAGAACGCCGTGAAAAACGGCGTGGTTCGGGATATGTGCATGTACGCGCTCGTAAAGGAGGATGCACGATGAACGCCTTCCTGCTCATCTTCGGCGCCGTCATACTGGCCGTCGGCATCGCGGCGGGAAGGTATTTCGGCAGGGGAAAGGGCTGGAAATGGGTCAATGTGACGGGCGATAGGGACAGATACGATGAGAAGGGCGTGTTGAGGTTTTTGTCGAAGTGCATGTACGCCCTGGGCGGCTGCTTCGGCGGCGGCTTTTTGCTCGGCGGAGTGCTGGACCTGCTCTGGCCCGTGTACGCGGGCATGGCGCTGACGCTCGGCGTGTGCGTGTTCATGCTGGTGTATATGAACGTCGGCAGCAGATTTTTGAAGAAATGACGATAAGGGGATGAGGTCCCCCCTCGGCTGCGAGGCCGGAACCGCTTTTTTGAGCTGATGACTTCTGCGCGCGGCGTCCGCCGTGCGCGGGAGCATCGGCTTTTTTGTTCAGGAGAGGTGTTTTGCGTGAAAAGGACGCTCATACTCATACTTGCTGCCATACCGACGGGCATCGCTGTCGGGGCCGTGGACGCGGTCTTCGGGCGCGTGCTGCTGTATATAGGCGAGGTCAGGGACGCGCATGTCATGCGGCTCGTGCCCTTCCTTGCGTTCGCAGGCGCGGCCATGGCCTGGGCGTATAAGCACTATGGCAAGGGCTGCGAGAGCGGCATGGGCATGGTGTTCGAGGCGGGCCATGGCGAGCGGGAGGAGATACCGCTGCGTCTGGTGCCCTTCGTCATGTGCGCGACCTGGCTTACGCACCTGTTCGGCGGCAGCGCGGGGCGCGAGGGCGTTGCGGTGCAGCTCGGCGCGGCGATTTCGCACAGGGTCGGGCGGCTGCTGAGGTGTGAGGACGCGCCGAGGCTCATGCTGATAACGGGCATCGCTGCGGGCTTTGCGGGCCTGTTCAGAACGCCGTTCGCGGCCACCGCCTTTGCCCTGGAGGTGCTGACGGCAGGCAGGCTAGAGCACCGGGCGCTCCTGCCGGCTGCGACGGCGGCGCTGTGTGCAAGCGTCACCTCGGGACTGTTGGGCCTCGAGAAATTTACCTTCGCTGTCATGGAGCTGCCGGGCTGGGACGCGGCGCTGCTCGTAAAGCTCGCGGGGCTCGGCCTCGCCTTCGGTCTTGCGGGCGCGGCTTTTACGTTCCTGCTTGAAAGGTGCAAAAAAGAGGCGCAGACGGGGCTCAAAGACCCCATTCTGCGCATATTTGTGATGGGTATCGCGCTCTCCGCCGTACTGCTCGCGCTGTTGAAAGGCCGGTACTGCGGTCTTGGCACGAATCTCATAAACGCCAGCCTCGCGGGCGGGACGGTCTATGCATGGGATTGGGCGCTTAAGCTTGTACTGACGGCGCTGACGCTCTCGGCAGGATATCAGGGCGGGGAGGTCACACCGCTGTTTTCAATAGGTGCAAGCCTCGGCGCAGCGGTGTCGGGCCTCTTGGGCCTGCCAGCAGCGCTCTGCGCTGGGCTGGGTTACGCTGCGGTATTTGGTTCTGCGACGAATACGCTCATAGCGCCCACCCTCATCGCCGCCGAGGTCTTCGGCTGGCCCTTCGCGCCCTATGCGCTCATAACATGTGCGCTTGCATACGCGGCAAACGGCGGCCGCTCTATCTACGCCGGCCAGAGAAGATAGTTTTTTCGCCGCTTTGCATAGGAAACTGCGTCGAAACGGGCGGGAATTTGTGTTGCAGAGGGCGCTTGGAGCGTGATATACTGAGTGAGTTAAAAGATGCTGCCCAGAGTGACGCGTTCCATCGTGTAGAGGCTTGACAAATGCGCCAACAGCTTTTCATAGGAGCCGGCGGAGCTCTCCGCATCCTCGGAGCGGACGTCGCTCATAAGCTCAAAGAATGCGTCCGTCGTGCTGTCTATCTCCGAGTGCCGGATGAAAATGTGAGTATAGCCATCGGCGGCCAGCCAGGCGTCCGAGGCTTTCTCAAGCTCCTCCTCTGCCAGATCGAAGCGCCCGGATTCGCAGTACGCGCGGGACAGCTCCAGCAACTCCGTCAGTTCAGCGGTGAAGTTTTTGAGGTGATTCAGATTTATCCAGCTGCCGACGGCGAGCAGGAGCAGCACGGCGACAGCGGCGATCTCTCGTTTCATTTGACGGCCTCCTTCGGCAGATAGTATATGCCGCCGGCGTCGTCGAGCAGCAGGAGATACACGTCCGCGAAGGAGGACGCGCCGCGCTTTTTGAGTTCACGGCGGAGCCAGCCCTCGTCACGGCCGGAGAGGCGGAGGTTCTCGCGCATGAGCTTGCCGTCGTTTATGATTATGACGGGATAGCCCGTGTCGCGGGCGGTGAGGCCCATGTCGCGCAGAGTGACCGGGCGGAACTCGGGGTAGAGTATGACGGAAAGTGTACCGTCGGTCTCGAGCACGGCGTACTCGACCTGCGAAGCGTCCGTTATGTTCTGGGCGCGCAGTTCCTCATAGAGTTCCTCCAGATTAAGGCGGCAGCGGCGCATCTCGCTCTGGTCGATTTTGCCGCGGCGGATGAGAAAGCACGGACGGCCGAAAAGCAGTGTCCGTAGTCCGGCGTGACGAAGTGCGGCGCCGGAGATGATGAGTTCGCAGCACGAGAGCACGACAATGGGCAATAGCCCGTTCATGAGCGGTATGCCGATGTCCTGTAAAGGATGGGCTGCGAGATCCGCGATAAGCACGGCGATAGCCAGCTCGGGCAGTTCCAGTTCGCTGAGCTGGCGTTTTCCCATGAGGCGCATTGAGATTACAAGTGCGAAATATACGACGAGCGTTCGGATAATAATTATAGCCAAGCAATCACTCCCCGCATATATTTTTACCTGTATTGGAGGCTGTTATAAGTATGGAAGGGAACAAAAGGCCGGAGATGGAGCGAATCACGACGCCTGAGCTGGCGGAAAAGTTCATCGCGGAGCAGGTAGAGGCACTGCGCGCGCAGATAGGCGAGGGCAAGGTGCTGCTCGCACTGTCTGGCGGAGTGGACTCGTCGGTGGTGGCGGCGCTGCTCATCAAGGCGGTGGGCAAGCAGCTCGAGTGCGTGCACGTGAACCACGGACTGATGCGCAAGGGCGAGAGCGAGCAGGTCATCGAGGTGTTCAGGAACCAGCTCGGCGCGAATTTGACGTATGTGGACGCGGTGGACCGTTTTTTGGACAAGCTGGCGGGCGTTGCCGATCCTGAGACTAAGCGCAAGGTTATCGGCGCGGAGTTCATCCGGGTGTTCGAGGAGGAGGCCCGCAAGCTCGAGGGCATAGGCTTTTTGGCCCAGGGGACGATATACCCGGATATCATTGAGTCCGGCCCGGTAAAGAGCCACCACAACGTAGGCGGCCTGCCGGAGGACCTGCAGTTTGAGCTGGTAGAGCCGGTGAAGTTCCTGTTCAAGGACGAGGTGCGCGTGGTCGGCAAGGCGCTGGGCCTGCCTGACAATATGGTGTACCGCCAGCCCTTCCCGGGCCCTGGCCTGGGCGTGAGGTGCGTGGGAGCCATCACCCGCGACCGCCTCGAGGCTGTCCGCGAGAGCGACGCTATCCTGCGCGAGGAGTTTGCGAATGCGGGCCTCGACAAGACCGTGTGGCAGTATTTCACGGTGGTGCCGCCGATAACCAGTACCGGTGTGCGCGACGGCAAGCGCGTAGACGCCTGGCCGGTGGTCATCCGTGCCGTGAACACGGTAGATGCCATGACGGCAACAGTAGCCACCCCTGACTGGCCGCTGATGCAAAAAATAACAGACCGCATCCTGGCAGAGGTACCCAACGTAAACCGAGTCCTCTACGACATGAGTCCCAAGCCCCCCGCAACAATCGAGTGGGAATGATTTCGGGAGCCCGGAAAAGCCTGATATGACTGGGTTTTTGAGGGGTTAAGGCCCTCCGTGGCAACGATTTGGCAACAGTTTTCATTATTCCGAAGATTAAGAGCTACCTGATTTGCGAAAGTCAGGTAGCTCTTTTTTGTTTGTATGCAAATTTGAGTTTTACTGAATGCGATCTCGGCCTTTATAAATCCGTCCTCTGTGAGTTGAAGGTATCTGCTGCTTTATATTTTCAATTTCAAGAATATATTGCTTTTTCTCATCTTCAGGTAACTCCTCAAGTTGTCCTACAGGGTTACGCTCCGCAAGTATCGCCAATGTTTCATAAAGTTGTATAAACTCTTTATAATTCTTGTGCAAAGAACCAAACGCAGTGTTGCAGAAAAAAGAATCACCGGAAGCATTATAAATCTCAAATAAATTCTGGGTTAATCCATTTAGTTTTAGTCTCGTAAGCAACACGGCAATTTCTTCGTTGCATTGAAGCAATATCGGTGCATTAAGGCAATCTTGTAAATCTTGTGCTAAATCTGAATAAGCTTCCCTAAAGGCCTCATTCAAATTAATAAAGGATCGATTTGTATATCCTTCACTAGGGTCGGTATAGTACACCGTTCCATTAGGATATTGGATTGTATCATCATCGTTAATGGTTGCAAAACTTCTGAGCTGAGGAAAAAAGAGATTAATTGTTGAAAATGTCTTTTGTAAATACGGCTGTAAAATGGTTAAAGCTTTTTCTTCTTTATCCTTTTGGCGTTTTATATCATACACCCGCATAATCCAAGCAATAAAAAACGCAGATGCTAAGCTAGCAAATATGCCGCACATACCAAGAATGAAACCATGTTTCGCTGTACCAACATCATGTGTAAAGCAAAGTATAAAGAGAATTATGAAAATTTCTGTTGTCACTGTTGTTGCTGTGGCAAGAAACTTATTCATTCTATCACAAACAGTAACGATGAACTTCGTCCTTTTATTTTTCGACATTAGAGTTTATCCCTCTGTTCTGTTTTAAAATCCCCAAATAGCATATCGCTCAGCCCCTGCGACATGACGCCAGCCCATTTTTGTGTCGTGTCCTGCTGCGGGTAGTGGTCGCGCCATGAATCGTACTGCTCCTGCGTTATCTCACCGGACTTGAGCTTTTCAGCCTGCTCTGCCCACGCGCAGAGCATCTCGTGCAGACGGTCAGCATCTTTTCCCGCGCGCGGGTCTACGCGAAGCGTGATGTCGCCGGCGTCGTTTGAAATCCGCAGACCGTACAAGTCCTCAAGCGTGAACAAAGTGTGCATCAGGCCGACATAGGAGTCAATGTCCGGCACGGACAGTGCCAGCGGCGAGACGTCGAGTACTTCGGCCAGTGCCTTGGTCAATTCGGCTTTCGGCGAGCGCGTCCCGGACTCGTACTGCGCGAGCCGCACGTCTGCGGATTTCTCCGGGAAACCCACCGCCGTGCCGAGGTACTTCTGCGTCATGCCGCGCTTATTGCGGAAATAGCGTATGCGCTCGCCTATCGCCATGTCAATCGCTCCTGTCAAAAGGTTTCTTCACAGCTAATATAGCATATATGTTTAAGGATGTCAAGAAAAACTTAAAATAATTTGTTTAGTATTATCCTCTTGACTTAAACATATATGTGTAGTACAATGAGCGCAAAGCTAAGCAATAATGCTTAGCGAGGCATAATAGATAATCGCCCGGGCAAATCGGAGGCGACAAGAAAGTATCCGACACGAAATAAGGGGATATTATGCCAAAATCAAATTCAAAGGAGGAGAAGATTATTTGAACGAACACAGCTTTATGAGAGTGGACGATGTGGCTCGGGAGCTGGGCGTGTCCAAGTCCTACGCTTACAAGCTTATCCAGCGGCTGAACGCCGAGCTGCGCGAGAAAGGTTATCTGACCATCTCGGGCAGGGTGAGCAGGAAGTATTTCACGGAAAAGCTCTGCTACGGCCAAACGGAAAGGAGGGAGGCCTGATGGCGGTCTATAAGGAGGAAAAGACCAACACCTGGCGGGCGGTCTACCGCTATACCGACTGGAACGGTGAGCGCAAGCAGACCCAGAAGCGTGGCTTCAAGACCAAACGGGAGGCCCAGGCCTGGGAGCGGGAGCAGCTTAACAAGAAAACTGCAGACTTGGACATGAAGTTCAAGAGCTTTGTAGAGCTTTATACGGAAGACGTTAAAACCCGTCTCAAGGAGAATACATGGGCGACTAAGGAGCACATAATCCGCACTAAGCTCATCCCGTACTTTGGAAATTTGAAGATGTGCCGGATTACGCCGCAGCAGGTTATTTCATGGCAAAATGAGATGCTGAACCATAAGGACGAGAACGG
The DNA here is from genome assembly GCA_900546615.1 of uncultured Eubacteriales bacterium. Classification (GTDB taxonomy): domain Bacteria; phylum Bacillota; class Clostridia; order Oscillospirales; family Oscillospiraceae; genus Scatomorpha; species Scatomorpha pullistercoris. The sequence goes on from URDJ01000006.1 coordinate 76,153, forward strand.
AAAGCCTTATTCACCGGTCTATCTCAAGACCGTCCACAACCAACTAAGCGCAATATTCAATCATGCGGTGAAGTATTACAATCTGCGCGAGAACCCATGTAAGAAGGCTGGCAGCATGGGCAAGAAGAAAAACCGGGAGATGGAGTTCTGGACAAAGGAAGAATACCTGAAGTTTGCCGAGGCCATGATGGACAAGCCGCTTTCGTTCTATGCGTTCGAGATGCTTTACTGGTGCGGCATCCGCGAGGGCGAGTTGTTGGCTCTGACGCCTGCGGATTTTGATTTTGAGAGGCGTACAGTTACTATCAATAAGTCATATCAAAGGTTGAATGGTCAGGACATCATCACGTCGCCGAAAACGGAAAAGAGCAACCGAATAATTACAATGCCGAAATTTCTGAGCGACGAAATTCAGGATTATCTGAAAATGCTCTATGGTATTGGAGACGGTGACCGGATGTTTACGGTGACCAAGAACTATCTGTACCGGGAAATGGAGCGTGGCGCCAGGGAAGCCGGAGTGAAGCGTATCAGGGTGCATGACCTCAGACACAGCCATGTATCGCTGCTCATAGACATGGGCTTCTCGGCCACAGCCATAGCAGACCGCGTGGGACACGAGAGTATCGAAATCACATACAACTATGCCCACCTGTTTCCCTCGAAGCAGACAGAGATGGCAGACAAGCTTGATATGGAAAGGAGCGCGTAACAGTGTCTGCAAAGAATCGAGACGAGCACAACCGCTGGAGGAACAAGACCATAGCATTCAGGATGTCGCCGGAGGAGGCCGCGCAGCTCGACACCGCAGTGCGGCTCTCGGGGCTTACAAAGCAGGATTACATCACGAAAAAGCTGCTTGACCGGGAAGTAATCGTGCAGCCCAGCCCGCGCGTCTATAAAGCTCTGCGGGGCAAGCTCTCCGAAGTGCTTGACGAGCTGAAAAGAATTGACGATGTGCAGCCGGTCAATGACGGGCTGCTCGAAACCATAAATCTTATTGCCAAAATCCTGAATGGCCTGAAAGGAGAGAGCGCCGATTGAATCCTGATACAAAAGAAAAGACTGCCCGAAACACACCTGTTGGCGCAGATGTGAGGCAGCCTAATCCAAAACAATCTACTGAAAGTATAACCGATTTGGCCTCGGAAAGCAACGAAAACTTTGACGAGCTGAAAAAGAAACTGCGGCGTATGCAAGACCCGGCGTATCTGCCCACGGTGACAATGACAGAGCTGTACGACACGGTCTATGAGAGCAGGCCGCCCGTAATTGACGGTCTGTTCCAAAACGGAACGTACATATTCGCAGGCGCGCCCAAGGTCGGCAAGTCGTTCCTGATGGCGCAGCTCGCGTACCACGTTGCGACGGGCAAGCCGCTGTGGGGCTACGAGGTGCATCAGGGAACGGTGTTATATCTCGCGCTTGAGGATGACCACGAACGTCTGCAAAAGCGGATGTACCGGATGTTCGGCGTGGAGGATGTGGGGAATCTGCACTTCGCCATCAACGCCAAACAGCTCGGCAATGGTCTGGACGCCCAGCTGGAAAAGTTTGTGCGCGAGCACCCGGATACGCGGCTAATCATCATTGACACGCTGCAAAAGGTGCGCGAGCTGAGCGGCGATGCGTACAGCTACCGCGACGATTACCAGATTATCGGGCAGCTAAAACAGTTCGCGGACAAGTTTAAACTGTGTATGCTCGTTGTCCACCACACGCGCAAGTCTCCCGCGAACGATGAGTTTGACCGCATCTCTGGCACGACTGGCATCCACGGCTGCGCCGACGGCGCATTCGTGCTGAGCAAGGAGAAGCGCACGGACTCTGCTGCGACGCTGAGTATTTCGGGCCGTGACCAGCCAGACCAGTGCATACATCTCGTGCGTGATGAGGAGACGCTGCAATGGAATTTCGACCACGCGGACACGGAGCCGTACAGGGAGCCGCCCGACCCGTTGCTGGAGCGCGTGGCGGCACTTATAACGGAGGATTGCCCGACGTGGCAGGGCAGTGCGACGGAGCTGATTACGGCTACGGGCTGCGAAATCCAACCCAACGCATTGACTAAGCGACTCAACGTGAACGCCTCCAAACTGCTCTGCGACTACCAGATTCGCTACACCAACGCGCACACCAAAACCGGCAGCCGAATAACGTTGACGCTGCAAAGGTGACGATGGTGACGGTGGTGACGGTGGTGACGATGAAATAAGGGGTGTTAAAACATCGTCACCATCATCACCCATCGTCACCGGGGGGCTCGCGAAACGCGAGGGGGTACGGCGAAACGCAGTAGCCGTTGCCCTCTCGTCACACACCGGGGAGTCGTGCTTCACGACTCTCCTCATGGGGATGTACCATTTCAGTACACCCCGTCAAGCTTGGCAAAGGTGTAGCGAAACGCGACACCTCTGCGGCAAAGGTTACGCTGAAACGGCGTAGCCTTTTAGATGGATTCCGGCAATGGCGCACTTCTATACATGGTCATGTATGTGCGTGAAGCAGCCCGGATGCTCGAGCGTCCGGGCTATTTTGCGTCGCTGCGCTCTGGTCAAGGGCTATGCCCTTGCGCCGCTGTGCGGCTAACCCAATTTCAAGGAGGTAATAACCATAGATAAAACCCGTGAACAGCTACTTAAACAAAGCGCAGATTTTGAACGGAAATTACGCCAAACCAAGCACCGCTATCAACGTATTGAGCAACAAATTAAGTATCTCAAAGACGGCGAGCGCAAGAAACGTGCGCACCGGCTAATCATTAAGGGTGCGGTAATTGAGAGCGTCGCGCCATCCTTAAAAGACATGGGTGAGCGCGAGTTTTATGAGCTTGTGCAGCGCATCTTCGACCTGCCCGAAGTGAAAGCCATATTGCCAAAGGCTGGTGAGTGATTGGCGCTCTACCACTTCCACGCCGGGCAGATTAAGCGCAGCGCGGGGCGGTCGGCGGTCGAGTGCGCCGCCTATCGTGCTGGCGAGAAGCTGTACAGCGAATACTACGGCCTAACCAGCGACTACACACGCAAGGGCGGCGTAATGTTCGCTGAAATTTTGCTCCCGCCCCACGCGCCACGCGAGTACGCCGACAGGCAAACGCTCTGGAACGCGGTCGAGGAAGTCGAGCGTAACAAGAACGCTCAGCTCGCCTACAGCTTCGACATCGCGCTGCAAAACGAGTTTTCGCTCGACGAGAATATGCAGCTCGCTCGACAATTCCTGCTGGACAACTTCGTCTCGCGCGGCATGATTGCGGACTTTGCCGTCCATCAGCCAGATAAAGACGGTGGAATCGCTAACCCACACTTCCACGTCATGTGTCCAATTCGCCCGCTCAACCCCGACGGCACATGGGGTGCGAAGCAGCGGCGCGTCTACCGGGCCAATGGCAAGTTCGACGCTGTGCCGACCACGGACTGGGGCAAGCCTGAGACGCTTGAAGCGTGGCGCGAGGCATGGGCGGCGCTGTGCAACGCGAAGTTCGAGGAAAAGGGCATGACGTGCCGCATCGATTATCGCTCATACGAACGGCAGGGCATAGAGCAAGTGCCGACCGTTCACGAGGGCGTCGCCGTGCGTCAGATGGAGGCCAGGGGCATCGTGACCGACAAGGGAGAGCACAACCGGTGGATTCGTTCGGCGAGCGCGATGCTGCGGACGCTGGGAGATCGAATTAAGGCGCTTGTGGACTGGCTCAGCGACTCGCGCGTGAAGCTGGACAGACCTCACTCACCCTCCCTCGGTAGGCTCCTCGCAGACTACTATGACGCTCGCAACGCCGGTGCATGGAGCAACAAGGCCAAGGTCGGCAACCTGAAACGTCTTACAAGCGCTATTGCCTATTTGAATGAGAACGGGTTACATACCCTTGACGACCTCGAAGCACGTCTCGATTCGCTACATTCGTCGCTCGACGAGGTGAAAACCACGCTGGATGCCAACAAAAAGCGGTCTAAAGAGCTGCGCGACTGGCTGAGATACGCCGAGACGTACAAGCGTTTCAAGCCCTTACATGACCAACTCAGTGCGATAAAGTGGAAATCCAAACGCGAGCAGTTCAAGGCCGAGCACGAGAGCGAGCTGCGGCAGTTCTACATGGCGCGGCGCAAGCTCCCCGGCGGTATACACACCGCCGACTGGCAGCGCGAGCTTGCAACGCTCAAGCGCGAGAGTGATGCTGCTTTCGCCAAGTATAAGCATCTCCGCAACGAGCTGACGAAGCTGCTGGATGTGAAGTACTGCATCGACCGCGCGCTGAGCGCGAGAGAGGATGAAAATCGCAAAACGCGACTTTTGGGCAAGGATTACTCAGACAGAATGTAAGAAAGGAAAGTAACAAAGATCCCTCATGTTTCTGTGAGATTATCTTGAATGTATGCGCTCATACTGATATAATGTAAGCACATTCGACAGCAATGGGGATTTCGTTATGTCAGTTAGCTATGATAAGTTGTGGAAATTGTTGATTGATAAGAAAATCAACAAAACAGAGTTGAAAGATGCTGCTGGCATAAGCTTTAATGTTTTGGCGAAAATGGGACGCAACGAGTATGTTTCAATGGAGAGCTTACATAAGATTTGCAAGACACTGTATTGTGATATTGGCGAAATTGTGCAGTTTGCTGACAACAGTGAATAAAACATCACGAAAGTTTCCACGTTTTCAGAGCATCAGGAGAGATTACTTAATGCAGCAACCGTTGACTTGTGTTGAAATTTGTGCTGGAGCGGGTGGACAGGCTCTGGGCCTTGCTATGGCGGGCTTCGTCCACGTCGCCCTTGTGGAATATGAAGCTGACTATTGCAAAGTTTTGAAAGAAAACCGCCCGGAATGGAACGTCATTTGTGCCGATGTCCACGATTTTGATGGGCATCCATATAGAGGCGTAGATTTACTTGCTGGCGGTGTTCCTTGCCCGCCCTTTTCTGTTGCGGGTAAACAACTCGGAAAAGATGATGAGCGCGACTTGTTCCCGGAGGCAATCCGGCTTATCGGCGAAATTAAACCTAGAGCCGTTATGCTGGAAAATGTGCGAGGCTTTTTAGACCCAGGATTCGATGAATATAGGAAACACATTTTTTCAAAAATCAAGAAATTGGGCTATGCTACTCATATCAAACTGCTAAACGCATCCAATTTTGGAGTTCCACAACTTAGACCAAGAGTTGTCATTATTGGAATTCGTAAAGACCAACTTGGAGCATTTGCTTATCCGGAAGAAAAACCTGGCAGTGCTCCAACAGTAGGAACAGTATTATATGATTTAATGGCTGAAAACGGGTGGGAAAAAGCCAAGGAATGGGCAGCTCGTGCTGACAGGATTGCACCTACTTTAGTTGGTGGTTCAAAAAAACATGGAGGGCCTGACCTTGGCCCAACAAGGGCCAGAAATGCGTGGGCCGAACTTGGCATAGATGGCCGCGGGATTGCCGACGAGGCGCCGCCTGCTGGATTTGATGGAATGCCCCGATTAACCAGCCGCATGATGGCAAGAATTCAGGGGTTTCCGGATACATGGACTTTTGGAAAACGGAAAACGGCTGCTTGCCGAATGATTGGTAACGCTTTCCCCCCACCAGTTGCCAAAGCGGTAGGAGAACAAATTAAGGAGTGTCTTGAATATGGATGCGCTGATAGCAAATGCGAGATTCCGCTTTCACAAGCAGTTATTTGAATCAAATACGTTAACTTTGACTACAGCCGGTGTGGCGTCCAACGCCGATACTAGTAGCCGTGGCTCCAAGGCAATAGCCCGCAGGATTGTTGATATTCTGGTAGATGAGCAGCATCATG
>URDJ01000007.1 GCA_900546615.1 uncultured Eubacteriales bacterium
TTTCGGGCTCCAAACCTCGCTTATTTTTTATGGGCTTGTTTTGCAACGGACCCATTTGCTGAGGCATGCTTATCTCTTGTTGGACCTGCGCCAGATGCGCTGCTGCTCGGCGGCCTTTATCAGCTCGTCGCGGAAGTCTGGGTGAGCCAGGGATACGAGGCCCTCTGCGCGCTCCCAGGTGCTGCGTCCGGCGAGGTTGAATACGCCCTGCTCGGTGGCGATATAGTACGCCTGGCTGCGGGGGGACGTTATGATCTCTCCGTTGAAGTGCGGGACGATGTTCGAGGTGCGCACCCCGTCCTTGCCGACGCGCGAGGAGGCGACGCAGATGAAGCTTTTGCCGCCCTTGGACATGGCTGCGCCGGTGAGGAAGTCCACCTGCCCGCCGGTACCGGAGATGTGCCGCAGGCCGGCGCTCTCAGAGTTAATCTGGCCGTAGAGGTCGACTGAGACGCAGCTGTTGAGCGAGATGAAGTTGTCCATCGACGCGATGACCGCGGGGTCGTTGACATAGGCGATGGGCAGCGCTATAACGCCGGGGTTTTCGTCCAGCCAGTCGTAGAGCGCCTGAGAGCCGGTCGCGAGGCCAAGCACGCCCTTGCCGGGGAATATGTTTTTGCGCTTGTTCGTGAGCTTGCCGGCGTTGTAGAGATCGAGGAAGCCGTCGGTGCACAGCTCAGTGTGCATGCCGAGGTCCTTGAGGTCGCTCTGGGCGATGATGGAGCCGAGCGCGTCCGGCGTGCCGCCGATGCCGAGCTGGAGCGTAGCCCCGTCCACGAGGAAGGGAATGATATTCTGTGCTATCCGGATGTCCTCAGCCGAGGGCTTTTTGGCCGGGACGGTGGGCACGGGACCGTGCTCGCACTCGACCACCATGGTGACGTCGGAAATGTGTATCGACTCGTTGTACGCGCCGTAGATCTTGGGCAGCTTGTCGTTGACCTCAATGACGATGGCGTCGGCGCGGCCGATCATGTCGAGCGCGGTACCGGCGGAGAGGGAGAGGTTGAAATAGCCGTGCTTGTCCATGGGCGTCGCGCAGACATAGGCGACGTTCACGTGAAGGAACTCCCTGTGATACCAGGCGAGGTTGCGGAAGATCATGGGGGAGAAATATGCCTTGCCCTGATCGAGCAGCTTGCGCTCGTAACCGGAGCAGTGCCATGCGTTGTAGCAGAAATGCTCGCCGGTGGGGTCGCACTCGACGACCTCGATGGGACCATACATGATCTGGCCGCGGAACTTGACGTCGAACAGCTCATCGCGCCGCTTTGCGAGCGCCTTGTCGCACTCGACTGCGAAAGTGGTGCCGTTTCCGTACTCGACCCAGTCGCCGCTCTTGACGAGCTTCGCCGCATCCTCAGGTGTCCCGAGTTTAGCCTTATACTCGCTGATAAAATCCATATCTCATCCTCCGTAATAACAGAATTATCAAATACACACTAATTAAAACACTTTCGGGCGATAAAGGCAAGGGCGAATCGAAGACAAAGTCAAAGTCGGACGCCGGCTGGCGGCGTCCGACTTTTATGCAGGCTCAGTCCAGGGGGTAAGCCATGGTAGTCATCAGACTGTTGGCGGCCTGCGTAGCATCAACTCTGGTGTACTGCACGACGGCGGGAACCGAGCAGTCCACAGCCGCCGCGTAACCGACGCCTCTGGGGATATGCGAGCCGCCAGCGTCAAGGGCTTTGTCCATCCTTATATGCAGTGTTCTTTTAGACGGGCAGACATACGGGGGAAGGGCGACCGGTTCCATGTCCTCGTAATAGAGCGTGATTTCGATCCTGCAGTCCTCGTCGGAGAGATTGAGCAGACAGATGGCCTCGTGGCTGACGCAGGAGCCATCTGCGGAGCTGGCAGGCCAGAACATGTCCGGGATGAGCCAGCTGCGTTTTCCGTGATTCATGCCGCGCCGCCTCCTGCCTGATAGAGAGACGGGTCCAGCTTCAGCCCGGGAGCTGCCATGGCGTCCTTGAGATGGTCGATGTTCGAGGAGAATACGAGCGGAACGACCGGAAAGTCCTGAGCGTAGAAGAAACCGAGCAATACCTGCGTCAGGCTGGCGCCGGTCTCCCTGCGGATGGCGTCGATCCTCTTCTTGAGCAGGAGGTTGCCGGGGGTGCAGTACGGGCTGTCCGCTACGGCGTCGGGGCCGAGAGCGTCGAGCTTGTGGAAGAATCCGCTGCACAGGCCGAAATAGGGCATGGCAAGGTTGTTCCCGCGCCTGTGTATCTTTAGCATATGCTCATCCATCGCCACCATCGTGTCGTCGTCGGGTGGACGCATGTGCTGCTGGCCAATGTTGAACAGCATCTGGTTCGCCACAAAGCCTCGAAGCCCGTGTTCTGCGGCGTATTCTTCCGCCTCATCCATGCGCTCCGAAGTCCAGTTGGAGCAGCCGTAGTACCTTATGTTGCCCTTCCTGCGCTGTTCCTCCATAAACTCGAGATGGGCGCCGACAGGTACGGAGATGTCGTCCCTGTGATAAAAATAGATGTCTATGCAGTCAACACCCAGAGCCTTGAGACTCAGCTCGATGTCGCCCTGCATGTCCTTGGGGCTCATCCTCGGCGTGTGCATATCGCCGAGCCGGGGATGCCCGCCCTTGGTTATAAGTATGAAATCGTCGTGCCTGCCGCGGCTGCGTATCCATTCACCGAGGATGCGCTCGCTGCGCCCGATCTCGGGAGGCACCCAGTCGGAATATATCCTGGCGGTGTCTATCACATTGCCGCCCATGTCCAGATATGCCTCGAGCACGGGATAGATGTCGGCGGGGTCTTTTTTCTTAAGACCGATGTCTACAGTGCCGTAACCCATCGGGAACAGAGAAAGCTCTGTCCCTGGGATATTGATCTTATCTATTGCCATTGTAAGTCCTTTCAGCCTCTGAGCCTTATGTAGTTGTACCAGTCGAGTCCCGGCATGCCATGGGTCTGGCAGTACCTCTCCCAGACCAGACCGAACGGAAGGGCTTTCTGTCGCTCGAGCAGCGCAATCCTTTTTGTGAAATTGCCGGAGTGCTCTGCATCCGCCAGCTCCTGTACCGGCTCGAGAAGGGCATAGAGCAACGCGGATTTCACCGAACGCGCCCCGAGCACGGTGGCGGCGACTCGGTTAATGCTTGCATCGAAGTAGTCAAGCCCTATGTGGATGCTGTTGAAAGCCCGGTTGCGAACTATCTCCTGCATGAGCGCAACGCACTCGTCGTCGAAGATGACGACATGGTCGCTGTCCCAGCGGACGGGACGGCTGATGTGGAGCATAACCTCCTGACCCATGGCGAGGTAAGCCGAGAGCTTGGATGACACCACCTCGGTGGGATGGAAATGCCCCGTGTCCATGCAGGGTATGCAGTTGCCGCGCACAGCGGAATAGAGCGTGTAAAACTCGTGCGAGCCGGTGACATAGCTCTCGCTGCCCAGACCGAACAGCTTGCTTTCGACGGAATCGATGTTCTCGCTGCGGTCCATGGGTTCGGCAAAGATCCTGTCCAGCGAATCGCGAAGTCTCAGCCGCGGCCCCAGCTTGTCCACAGTGGTGTCCTTGTAGCCGTCGGGTATCCAGTGATTCGTGACGCAGGGTATGCCCAGCTCGCGGCCGAAATACTGCCCTATCCTTCTGCACCTGATACCGTGCTCTATCCAGAAGCTGCGGACGCTCTCGTCGCTGCTGGAAAGGGTAAAGCCGCTGTCGGCCATAGGATGGCTGAAATATGTGGGGTTAAAATCAAGACCGATATCGTGCGACCTGGCAAAATCGACCCAGGACGAAAAGTGTTCAGGCTCAATCTCGTTGCGCTCAACGTGCTTGCCGCCGTTGTCAAGATAAATGGCATGCAGCGCGAGCTTTTTTGCGCCCGGGATGAGAGATAACGCCATTTCAAGGTCCTGGATGTACTCCTCCTTCGTTGTGGGCTTGCCCGGGGCGTCGCCGAAGGCAGCAATACCGCCGGAAAGTCCTCGCTCAGGAGCTTCAAAGCCGGACAGATCGTCGATCTGCCAGCAGTTGACTGATACCGGAACTTTGTCCATCATCTCGATGGCCGCATCCGTATCAACGCCGACCGCGGCATAGATCTCCCTGGCAGCTTCGTAGTTATCACAGATTCCCATGACTGCCTCCTGTTGTATTAAGTTTGCGTGGGAAGAACATCCCGCATAATGTAATGACGTTACGCATAATAGTATAGAATTGCAATTCGGTGTTGTCAATACCTTTCTGTAAATTTGGCCGAATGAAGGGAGCAAAGGCGGATTTAAAAACGAAGAAGGGGAAATTGTATGTATTCAAGTTGCACAGATAGGCTTATTGTGGTTTGTGCTCTATTACGCTTGACGTAATGATGTAAAGGTATTACAATATCTGCTATGACGATTTCAAAAGGGGTAGATGGATATGACCGAGTTGAAAGAAAAAGATAGCGCGGGAGCGGTTTATGAGGGGCCGTCGGCGAAAGATAAGCCTCAGACGATACATTCTATAGAGCGCGCGTTGGATATAATTGAGTTTTTGTATCACAATGGAGAAGAAGCCAGCATACGAGAGATAAGCGCTGCAACCGGGCTGTTTGGCAGTACCATTCACCGGATACTTTCCACGCTTAAGCTGAGGGGATATATCCATCAGAACGATAAAAATTCTAAATATTGGCTGGGCAGCAAGTTTTATGGTCTGGGAAATGCGGTGAAGGACAACATGCCGCTGGCAGAGATCGTGGAGCCGTACGCCGATGCGATAGCTAAGAAGTACAGGGAGACAATATATACAGCAATACCGTATTATCAGGCGACATTGCCACAGCAGGTTATTGTATCGAAGGTGAGCTATAGCCCGTATATACTTAAGAACTCTCCGGAGATCGGCTCGATAAGCTTCAGTCACGGAGCGGCCACAGGGAAATGCATGATGGCATATTATTCCGATAAGCTTTTGGAGGAGTACAAGAAACACCCGCTGCCGCCGCTGACCCATAAGACGATCACTGAATGGCCTGTTATGGAGGAAGAACTGCGGCGGATACGTTATAACGGATACGCGATGGAGTCGGAGGAGGAGGAAGTTGGGACCACCTGCATAGCGGTGCCAATATTGGATACTCAGGGCAATCTGATAGCGTCAATTAGTCTGTCGGGGCCGACTGCGATGGTATTTGAGTATAAGATAAATGATATTCTTGCAGACTTGAAGGATGCGGCAAGTAAAATAGCAGCACATTTTTGCTAACAAACAATTTAACATTCCACTATACATAATTACAGCGTGCCGAAAATTACCTACGGCACGCTGTAATTCTATCTTTGCGTCAAATAACTAGTGATAATTTTGTCGGATAAGGAGATTTATGAACTCAGTGTTGACAGCATTAGCTCGATAATGTACGATAATCATAGAATAGTAATGACGTTACACAATACGGAATAATCAGAACGGAGGAACTGTAAATGAAGAAACTGCTTGTATTCCTGTTGGCGTTCATGCTTGTTTTATCGCTGGTTGGCTGCGGAGAGGAGCCGACGGTTGATGACTCGCCCGATGTCACCGATGATGTAGTTGAGACTGATACCCCGGATCAGGCATCCGGTGAATCCATAGTCATCAATTTTGGCGATGCTGCCGCCACCGACAGTGCCAGCGGCAGAGCCATTGTCGAGTTTGAGAAGCTGGTCGAGGAAAGGTCGGAGGGCCGCATACAGGTAGAGCTGTTTTTGGACGGTCTGCTCGGCTCTGAGCTCGAAGTTTTTGGTCAGCTTCAGATAGGCGATATACAGATCATGGCCACAGGCGTCGGCTCCGAGACCTCGTTCCTGCCTCAGTACGGCATTCTGTCGCTTCCCTATCTTTTTGAGGATGCCGCGCAGAAGGAGAGGGCCATCATGGACGAGACGGTTTACTCCATGCTCGATGCTTCCATGATAGAGGCCAAGGATGCTCACATAATCGACGTATGGATGCAGGGCACGCGTCATCTCACTGCGAACAGGGAGATACTCACTCCTGAGGACATTGTTGGCGTCAAGCTGAGGGTGCCCGAGAACTCTACCTTTGTGCTTGCGTGGAAGAATCTTGGCGCGAACGTTATGACTATCGGCATGGGCGACCTTTATACGGCGCTTGAGCAGAATACCTGTGATGCTCAGGAGAATCCTCTTGACGTAATCATTTCGCAGAGCCTTTATGAGGCACAGGATTATGTTATGCTCACTAACCATGTCCCCAATATGAGATACATCTGCGTGAACAACACCTGGTGGAATACGCTTTCTGAGGAAGATCAGACCCTGATATATGACGCGATCGTTGAGTGCGGGCTGATGAATGACGAAGAGATCCAGAGCAGCGAAGCGGATCAGGTCAAATTCCTGGAGGATGCGGGTCTGACTGTGTTGGAAGTCGATACTGCTAAGTGGGTGGAGGCTATGAACCTCGAAGAGCTTATTCCCAGCGTGTCTGAAGAAATGGGCTGGAGCATTGAGTTCAACGAAGCGGTAATGGCAGTAGAGTAATAAAGTGTAGCGCATGTGTACCGGAGAGGGCCAACGACCCTCTCCGGAGTTAAAAATTTTACACTGCGCATGAGGGGGTAGTCTATGAAAAGGATCAAAAACGGGCTCGACTCCATAATAAAAGCACTGGAGCTCGTTCTGGTATTGGGAATAATCTTGTGCGTTGTGCTGCAGATCCTGTACAGGTATATTTTCGATGGATACCTTATCTGGACCGAAGAGACCGCAAGATACCTTTTGCCATGGACAGTGTTTTTGGGCATGGCATATTGCTTTGGGCATTCGGAGCATTTGATAGTGGATGTGCTTACCTATAAGCTGCAAGGGAAGAAGAAGCAGACAATACTCGTTCTGGGATGGATAACATCGCTGGTATTCTGTGTGCTCATGCTCTATGTTTCAATACAGGGCGTCGAGACTATTGCGACTACGAACTGGGCGACCATACCGTTTTTATCTTACAAATACGTTTATTATTCGCTGCCTGCCGGCCTTGCGCTGTCTATTGTATACCTGGTAATAAATCTTGTGGAGACATTTACAAACCGTAAGAAAGCGGGGGAACAGCAGGTATGACGTTCACAATAATGTTTTTGTTGTTCCTGGCAATCATTCTTCTGGGTATGCCGCTCATGACGGCTATGGGTCTGCCTGCTCTGGGAATGAGCCTTTTGACTTCCAGCGTTTCGGCAATACCGCTCGGGCCCAAAATGGTGTCCAGCGTATCGACCTTTACAATGCTTGCGGTCCCGTTTTTCATGATGGCCGGCGAAGTCATGTGTCAGGGCAACCTGACGGAGCGGCTGGTGCGGTTCTGCAATTCGCTGATAGGCTGGATTCGCGGCGGGCTTGCGTATGTTGCGATCTTTGTGAACATGATACTGGCCGGCATGTCGGGCGCCGCAGCCGCCGACGTTGCGGCAAGCGGCGCAATATTGCTGCCAGCTATGGAAAAGGACGGATATCCCAGGGCATTTAGCGGAGCTCTAATTGGAGCGGCGGGTACTATGGGGCCAATAATCCCTCCGAGCGGAGCGTTTATAATCTATGGCGCTCTTGCAGGCGTCTCTGTATCGAAGCTTTTCATGGCAGGCGTCGTCCCGGGAGTCCTGATGGCGATAACTCTGGTCATAATGGTAGCTTTGCGTGCCAAAAAGCGCAATTTCCCGAAGCATGCAAGGACGAGCTGGAAGGAGAAGTGGGAGGCTTTCAAAAGCGCTATCCTTTCTCTGATAATGCCCATAATCATTCTGGTCAGCATTTTCACCGGCATAGCTTCCCCGACAGAGGGCGCGGCAATTGCACTGGTTTATTCGGTCATTATTACAACGCTCGTATACAAATCGCTCACATTCAAGCAGGTGCTGGTAATACTGAGAGACACCATTATACGGGTAGCTCCGATAATGTCTATTGTTGCCTGCGCCGCCGCATTCAGCCATGTCATGTCCAGAGAGCAGATACCGCAGATGCTTCAAAATGCGGTGCTGTCCATTACGGAGAACAAGTTTATCATTCTTCTGCTTATAAACATAATCTGCCTCGTGCTTGGCTGCTTCATGGAAGGCACTGCAATGATGCTGGTGACCATCCCGGTTTTGCTGCCGATAATAAAGACCTTTGATTACAGCCTTGTACAATTTGGAGTCATGTTTGTCCTCAACCAGATGATAGGTCTATTGACGCCTCCTGTGGGCATCGTGCTGAATCTTATCGGAAAGATGACAGATGAGCCTGTTGTATCACTGGTCAAGGAAATGGTGCCATATTATATTGCATTCTTCGTATTGGTGCTGATTGTTACGTATGTAGAGTTTATAACGCTATGGCTGCCGGGCATTTTGACTTAAAGCAAAGGAGAAAAAGGATGATAAGGGAAAACACTGTGAAGAAGAAGCTATACGCGGGCGAACCTCTGATAATGTGCTTCATGTGCAGTTCTGACCCGGCGGTGGCTGAGATAATGGTCATGAGTGGCGTAGACATCGTCGTTATCGACAATGAGCATGTACTGATGGATGGAACTCAGATAACGAACATAGCGCGCGCTGTCACCAGCTTGGGAGGTGCCTGCCTGCTCAGAACGACTGTCGGCGACAGGTGCCAGATAGGGCGTTTCATGGATTGCGGCATCAGCGGGATTATTGCAACCATGACCACTGATTATGAAAAGGCGAAGGAGGTCCGTGACGGAGTCAAGTATCCGCCTCTAGGACGCCGCGGCCTGAGTACCGACGGCAGGGCTGCCCATTATGGCTTCAGCGGTATGACCACTGCTGAATATATGAGCTTTGCCAATGACAATACACTTCTGTTTTTCACGCTGGAGGATGAGAACGCTGTCTCGCAGCTCGATAAGATTGCTGCTTTGGAGGGGATAGACGGCATACACATCGGCCCGATGGACCTTGCATCCTCGATGGGATACTGCGGGGACAGCTCTGCTCCGGCTGTGCAGAAGGTGCTGGATGAGGCACACAAAAAGATAGCTTCTCATGGCGATCCAAACGGCAACTCCTGGCTCGGATATTATGCTCCCGATCCTCATGCCGTCAGGGAAGTTATCGAGCGCGGCGGCCGGATAGTCAACATTGGCTCCGAACTTACGGCTCTCGGGAAGATGTTGAAGCAGTACAAAGCCGAATTGGAAGCCGCGAAGTGATGAGCGGCAAGCAGGCAAAAGGCGGCGGATAAACGCCGCCTTTTGCATTATAAGGAGGTGCAGATCATGCTTGGTGAACATTTGCTGGGCATTTATGAGAAGGCGTTTGACCCTGACGCCAGCTGGGCGTACAGGGCGCAGACCGCCGGAGAGCTGGGGTTTGATTTTATAGAGCTGAGCATTGACGAGCAGGACAGCAGGATAGAGAGGCTGTACTGGCCCACAATCAGAAAAAGAGAACTGGCCGGCATCTGCTCGGACAGAGGAACGCCGCTCATGTCGATGTGCCTGAGCGCGCATCGAAGGTACCCGTTCGGCAGCGCGGACGAAGGGCTTCGGGCCAGAAGCATGGACATCCTGAAGCGGGCGGTGGAGTTTGCCGCTGAGACAGGCATACGTCTGATACAGCTCGCCGCATACGACGTCTACTATGAGCCTTCCACCGATGAGAGCCGCAAAAGATACATCGAAATGCTCGCAGAGGCAGTAAAATTTGCCGAAAGCCACTGCGTCATGCTCGCGAACGAAACGATGGACACCGAATTTGTCAACTCTGTAAGCAGGCATCTCGAGTACCAGAGACTGCTGGAAAGCCCGTGGTTCAAGGTGTATCCCGATATGGGCAACCTCAGTGCCTGGGAGCTGGACGTGAGCCGGGAGCTGCGGCTGGGACGGGGCAGCATCGTACAGGTGCATGTGAAGGACACACGCCCGGTGCACGGCAAGGGCGGAGCGCAGTTCAAAAACGTGCCGTTCGGCGAGGGCTGCGTGGATTTCGTCAAATGCTTTTCAACGCTGGAAGCGCAGGAGTATCGCGGGCCATACCTAATCGAAATGTGGCACAACCGTGAGCAGAATGACCGCAGCGCCATTGCAGCCGCCAGAGACTTTGTGCGCGCCTGCTACGACAGGGCGGCAGATGCGCAGGGAGGTGAATGATATGCCGCGCTTTTACCTTGGCCTCGACAACGGAGGCACGACCACAAAGGCCGCGTTGTACGATGAACGCGGCAATGAACTTGGCTCATACTCGGTCTCGACAGACGTGATCATCCCACGGCCCGACTTTGTCGAGCGCGACATGGAGGAGATGTGGGACGCGAACTGCCGGGTGATCCGCGGGCTGCTTGAGCGCACGGGCGCGGACCCGGCGGACATCAGGGCCGCGGGGATATGCGGACATGGGAAGGGGCTTTACCTGTGGGGAAAGGACGGAAGACCGGCGAGAAACGGCATCGTCTCTACCGATAACCGGGCCTATGCCTACCCGATGCGCTGGCGGCGCGAAGGGGTCGAGGACGAGCTGTTCCCTGTAACATGCCAGCATATTCTTGCAAGCCAGCCGGTCTCGCTGCTTGCCTGGCTCAGAGACAATGAGCCGGGGACCTGGGGAAATATCAAATATGTCTTCTCCTGCAAGGATTACGTGCGCTTTCGGCTCACGGGAGAGGCCGCGGCAGAAGTGACCGACCTGTCCGGCAACGGTCTCATTGACCTGAACACAGGGGCCTATGACGACAGGATACTCAAGGCGCTGGGTCTGACGGAAATCGCCGGAGCGCTGCCGCCGGTCAGACAGTCGGCTGAGGTGTGCGGATACGTGACGCGCGAGGCCGCGCAGCGATGCGGCCTGAAGGAGGGAACGCCCGTCGCGGGCGGGATGTTCGATATCGATGCCTGCGCCCTGTCCGCGGGTGTGGCCGACACCGGGCACGTCTGTATGGTCGCCGGAACCTGGAGTATAAACGAGTTTTTGATGCGCAAGCCGGTACTGAACGGCAAGGTGCTGATGAACTCCATGTTCTGCCTGCCCGGATACTACCTCGTAGAGGAATCCAGCCCGACGAGCGCAGCGAATCTGGCCTGGTATATAGAGCAGTTCCTGCCCGAGCTCGCGCAAAAATGCAGGGAGACGGGCAGTTCGATATACGATGAGACGAACGCAATGGTGGCTTCGATATCCTCAAAGGAGTTTTGCCCTGTGTTCCTGCCTTTCATCATGGCCAGCAACGCGCACCCGAACGCCCGTGCGTCCATGACAGGCATGACGGCCTATCACACTCGCGCGCACCTGACACGGAGCATATACGAGGGCATAACCTTTTCACACAAGTGGCACTATGACAAGCTGCGCGCGTGCATGGATAAGGACCCCGTCAGCGTCAGACTGGTCGGCGGGGCGGCGAGGTCAAGAGTATGGACGCAGATGTTTGCCGACACCCTTGCGCTGCCTGTCGAGACCTCGACGGCGAACGAGACCGGGGCGCTGGGCAGCGCGATAGCCGCTGCTGCGGCGGTCGGAGATTATCCAGACCTGCGCAGTGCGATGCAGTCCATGACCAGCCTGAGCGCACCAGTCATGCCGGACCCGGGATCAGTCGGGGATTACAGCGACAAATATAAGCTGTACGTGAAGACGATAAATGCGCTCGATACCCTGTGGGATGCCATGCAGAGGCTGGCAGAAAAATAGGGTCTTCCGGCCGGCGCTGAAAAGGGGTATAATCCATTCGAGGTGATACGATGCTGGATTTTGAACTTTATGTGCCGACTAGGATGATCTTCGGCCGGGGACGCTGCGATGAGGTCGGCAGGGTGATCGCGGGTTACGGGGCCGCGAAGCCTTTGGTCTGCTATGGCGGCGGGAGCGTGGTGAAGTCGGGCCTGCTCGAGCGGGTCGAGCGCTCGCTCAGACAGGCCGGGGTGGACTACGCGCTCCTGGGCGGGGTGCAGGCCAACCCCACCGTGGACTTCTGCGTCAAAACCGTGGAATATGCCCGCGAAAACGGCTGTGACATGCTGCTCGCCGTCGGCGGCGGGAGCGTCATCGACAACGCAAAAATGGCCGCGCACTGCGTAAAAACCGGGCGCAGCCCCTGGGAATACACCGAAAAAGTCGTAAGCCCGACCGACAGCCTGCCGGTGGGCGTGATACTGACAATAGCCGCCACGGGCAGCGAGACCAGCGACAGCGCGGTGCTCACAAACACCGCGACCGGAGAGAAGCGCGGCCTCAGCTGCGATAAGAACCGACCGCTATTTGCCATAATGGACCCTGAGCTGACCTTTACCCTGCCGCCTTATCAGACCGCCTGCGGGACAGTGGATATCCTCATGCACACGATGGAGCGCTATATGTGCACGAACCCGGACAATGAGCTTATCGACCGCATGTCGGAGGGCCTGATGACCTCGGTCATAGACGCGGGCAGGGTGGTGATGGAAAAACCCGACGACTACGAGGCGCGCTCAACGCTGATGCTGGCAGGCAGCCTCTCGCACAACGGGCTGACAGGGGCCGGGAGGCGCTGCGGCCTCTGGGCGCACAAGCTGGAGCATGAGATGAGCGCACTTGACCCGCGCATAGCCCACGGGGCAGGGCTGGCCGTCGTCTGGCCAGCGTACCTTGAGTTCTTCGCCCGGCGCGGGCTGTTCACCGGGCGGCTGGAGCGCTATGCCGGAAACATCTGGGGCGCGGATACCATAGAGGGTGGCCTCGAGGCTACGCGGGCATATTTCCGCAGCCTCGGCATGCCGGAACGCCTCTCGGACTTCGGCCTTACGGCGGAGGATGCCGAGTACATGAGCCGCCGATGCACGGATGACGGAAAAAAGAGCTTCCCGAGCGTGATCGACCTCGGCCTCGACGAGGTGCGGGAGATCTACTCTCTCTGTCTCTGAGAAAAATACGCGCGCGTCAGCCGCGCCGCCTCGCCTGACAGCAGCAGCAGGGACAGCAGGTTCGGCAGCGCCATGAGTGCGTTGGCGAGGTCAGCCAGCTCCCAGATGAGGCTCCGTTGGCAGAGGGCGCCGGGGATGGCAAAGAGCGAGAACAACAGCAGACATGCCCGTGCCGGGCGCCGACCGAGCAGGAATTCGCAGCAGCGAAGGCCGTATATGCCCCAGCTGAACAGGGACGAGACGGAAAACAGCATGAGACAGAGCGCAAGGACGACCGCCGCCCAGCCCCCGCCGAAGACCCCGGCAAAGGCTGAGACAGGCAGGGACAGCGTCGCGGCAGAGCCATAGGGGATTGCGGCGCCGGAGCAGAGAATGGCCAGACCGGTTAGAGTGCAGACCACGATGGTGTCGGCAAAAACCTCGAAAATGCCGAAGAAGCCCTGCTTTACCGGGTCGCGCTCGGAGGTCGAGGCGTGGGCGATCGGCGCGGAGCCAAGCCCCGCCTCGTTTGAAAATACGCCCCGGCGCAGGCCCCAGCTCAGGCAGGCGCGGACGCTTATGCCGGCGCAGACCGACTGCGGCCTGAAGGCACACACGAATATGTCGCGGAAAACTGCGGGCAGCCTCCCGGCGTTTGTGAGTATGACAGCAAGACAGCAGCCGACGTAGACGATACCCATGAGCGGCACGAGCCTCTCGCACACGCGGCCGAGCCGGGACATCCCGCCGCGGAGCACGGAATAGCCGCACAGGGCGACAAGCAGGCCTACTGTGAGCGAGAATATCGGACTTTCGGCGGCGAGGCCGGGCAGCAGCTCCATCGAGAGCGTCCTGGCCGCGCCGCTTATTTCGCTGCCCTGGACGGCGCTGCCCATGGCGAAGGCTGCAAGCACACCGGCGGCTGAAAAGCAGTACGCGAGCGGCCTGAACCTGCGGCCGAGGCCGTTTTTAATGGTGTACATCGGACCGCCTCGCCACTCGGAGTTTTCCCCGCGTTCGCGGTAGCGCACGGCAAGTGTGACCTCGGCATACTTTGTCGCCATGCCGAGTATGGCGGTCAGCCATAGCCAGAGGAGCGCGCCCGGGCCGCCGAGGGATATGGCGAGGGCGACGCCTGCTATGTTGCCGGTGCCGACCGTGCCTGCGAGCGCGGCGCAAACCGCCTGAAACGGCGTCACCGATCCATCCGCAGCCTTTTCACCGCCGAACATACCGCCAATGGTGCGCCTCATCGCCTCGGGGAAATGCCGCAGCTGCACAAAACCGCAGCGCAGGCTGAGATATGCCCCGACGCCGACGAGAAGCAGGGCCATGGGAAGCCCCCAGAGCCAGCTTATGATATCCCGCAATCTCCTCGCCTCCATAGGATAGTGTACGCCGGGGGACGGGCCGGCATGACTTGACGCGAAGGGGCGCGGGGTGTATCGTATATGACATGGATAATGAGCTTGAACTTTTGAAAAAGCGCCTCGCCGAGCTGTCGAAGCGGGCGGCGGAGCGCGGGATATGTACGCATTCGGAGTTCCTGAGCCTCGGCGAGCAGACTGAGCTGTCCAGGCTGCGGCTGGACGCCGAGTACACCCTTGATGGCGGCTGGGCGGAGGCCGAGCGCAGGGCAGCGGTGTTCGGCGGCGACAGGGCGCCGCTGTGCTGCCTTGAGATATCGCCGGTGTCGCGGAAATTCGCGGAGCCGCTGACGCACAGGGACTACCTGGGCTCGCTCATGGGTCTGGGCCTGCGCAGGAGCGTGCTTGGAGACGTGGTGCTCTGCGGGGACAGGGCCTATGTGTTTTGCCTCGAGAGTGTGAGGCGGCATATAATCGACGGACTGACGCAGGTGCGCCGGACGCAGGTGAGGGTCACGGAGGCGTCGTCGCTGCCGGAGGAAGTGTCGAAGCCACCGGAGCCGACGACGGTGAACGCGGCCTCTGAGCGGCTGGACGCGGTGGTCTCGGCGGTGTTCGACCTGTCCAGGGCGGAGAGCCAGAGACTGTTTGAGGCGGAGCGGGTGCAGATAAACGGCCTGACGGCCAGGTCGGCGTCCGCCAGGCTTGAGCCGGGCATGATGGTGTCGGTGCGCGGACACGGGCGTTTCCGGTTCGAGGGGACGCTTGGTGAGACGCGAAAGGGCCGCCTGAGACTGAGCGTGAGGAAATACTGAATATGAGGCGTTAAAAGGCGGGACTGGTAATGACCGGTCCCGCCTTTTTCATATCCCCTTGTATTTTCTGCGAGTAGCCATGCCGCCGCGGATGTGCCGTTCGGATTTGTTGAAGTTGAGCAGGTCGCGCACCTCGGAAAAAAGCTCCGGGTCCACATGCTCGAGGCGCTCCGTAATATCTTTGTGTACGGTGGATTTGGATACGCCGAAGGCTTTTGCCGCGCCGCGGACGGTGGAATGATTTTCGGTTATGTACTCCGCGAGCCTTACGGCCCGCTCCTCGATGTCAGTACTCATTTTCACCACTCCCGAAAGGTCGTGGCTTATTATATGAACGCGCAGGAGGTTCTTATGCCAGCACGCGCGGCGGAAAGAAGCTGGACTATACGGGAAACGGGTCTGTTATAGTGTGCTCAGTTCGATGAAAAAGCTTTGCGGGAGGTATTCGACGTGGAGATCAAGATGGTACAGTGCCCCAACGGTCATTATTATAACGCGGCCCTGCACTCAAAATGCCCCGAGTGCGGCGGTTCCGGTCTGGGACATACAGAGCCGGTGGCGGATGTGAGCATGGGAGGTAAGGATAAGTTTCCGAAGACCGAGCCGCTGAACGGCGGCGGGTCCGGGACTTTTCAGGAGACGGTCAACGTCAGCACCCTGAGTGAGGATGCGTCGGGGCACTCTGACGACCACATTCAGGACTGCGTGGCGCCGCCCAACGGAGCGGACCCGGCCGTGGGCTGGATCGTGTGCATCGAAGGCCCGGCAAGGGGCACAGATTACAGGCTCCACTCGGGCTACAACTACATCGGCAGCTACACGGGCGATATCCGCATACAGGGCGACATGGAGATCTCGCGGAAGGATCACGCGCTGATAGCCTACGACGGCAGCGAGCGAGTGTTCTACATCGGGCCCGCCGGTGGCCGGGAGCTCATAAAGGTGAACGGCAAAACGGTCATCACCGCGGCGGAGCTTAAGAGCTATGACATAATCACCATAGGCGGCACGAAGCTCATGTTCGTGGCTCTCTGCGGCGAGGGCTTCGACTGGAACGACAGAAATGGCCTGTATGCTTGAACGGTGCCTGCTCCTGACGGCGGATGCCCTGACCGTCACGCCCACAGCCGCGCCCTCGACCGGCGGCGGGGCGACGGAGATGCTGCCGTGGATAATAGCCGGGGTGTCGCTGGCTGCGGCGCTGGCGCTGGCGGCGGCACTGGCGGTGGTATCGAGACGCCTGGGGCGCCGCAGGAGTTGCAGCGCTGTCAGGCCGGTCACGGAGCAGCTGCCGACGGCAGCTGAGGCCACGGTCCTCAAGGTCGGCAAGCTGCACGAGCAGGGCATGAGAGAGGACCAGCAGGACTGCTTTGCGGTATCGCCGGAGGAGCTTGAGAAGGAGCACGGACTGCTGGCGGTCGTAGCGGACGGCATGGGAGGACTGACGGACGGAGCGAAGGTGAGCCGGACGGCGGTGAGCGCGATGCTGGACGGTTTCTGCAGCGTCGGCGGCGAGCCGCAGCTGGTGCTGCTGGAGCTGCTGCGCAGGGCGAACGATGCCGTGAACGGCATGCTGGAAGCTGACGGCGGCAAGAAGGGAGGCTCCACGCTGGTCGCGGCGCTGGCACGCGGAGGGAGGCTGAGCTGGCTCACGGTGGGCGACAGCCGCATCTCGATGCTGAGGGACGGCGAGCTTTGTCAGCTAAACCGCGAGCACGTCTACAGAAACGAGCTGCTGGTGGACGCGGCGAACGGGCTTGAGAGCTTCGAGTCCGCGCTCACGAACCCCCGGGCTTCGGGGCTTACGAGTTACCTCGGCATGGGCAGGCTCAGGTACGTGGATATGCCGGCGAGGGCTGTTAACATCCGGCCGGGCGACAGGTTTGTGCTCATGAGCGATGGGGTGTACAACGCGCTCGGTGACAGGGAGCTGAGGTCGGCGCTGGCGGCACCGGCGCAGGATGCCGCGGATGAGATAGGCCGCCGGATAGCGGAGAAGGGCTACAAGGGCCAGGACAATTATACCGCTGTCATCATAGAGGCCGCAGCAGTTGGAGAGCGAGGGTAGTGATGATACGGACGGCAAGTTATACAGACAAGGGCGGCAGGCCCAAAAATGAGGACTGCGTACAGATACGGACAGACGGGAACGGCCTGTGCGCCGTGGTGGCGGACGGTCTCGGTGGGCACGGAGGCGGAGAGCGCGCCTCGGCAGCCGCGGCGGAGCTTATATGCGGCAACTGGGACGGCGGCGTGAGCGAGGACTACGTGGCAGAGCTGGTGCAGGCGGCTCACAGGAGAGTGCGGGAGCTGCAAACCGTCACCTGCCAGATGAAGACTACGGTGACGCTGCTGGCGATGAACGGCATGAAAGCGGCCTGGGCACACTGCGGGGATTCGCGGATATACCACTTTGCGGCGGGGCGCCTGGTGTCGCAGACGAGGGACCACAGCGCCTCACAGATAGCGGTGATGCTGGGGAATATCAGCGAGGACGAGATACGCTTCCACGAGGACAGAAACCGCGTCTACCGCGCGCTGGGCCAGGACGGGGATATGAAGGTGGATACGCATTTCGAGGCGCTCAGGCCCGGAAAGCATGCCTTCCTGCTCTGCACCGACGGGTTCTGGGAGTACGTGCTCGAGAGCGAGATGGAGAGCGACCTCGGCTCCGCCGCCGACCCGGAGGACTGGCTCGGGAGAATGCGCGCGAGGCTGGCGGGACGCGTCCCTTCAAATAACGACAACAACACGGCGGCGGCCGTATGGGTCGACATGGCCTGAAAAAAGAGGGGGGGTAAACGATGAAAAAGAGGGTCCTGAGCGTATTGTTGGCGCTGCTCATGGCAGCGATGCTGGCTCTGCCTCTGGCGGGCTGCGGACAGAGCAGCGGCGGCAAGACAGCCGCTAACTCGCGCGATGGCGTCGTGAGGATACTGTCGCTGATACCGGATTACGAGACCGGAGAGGTGTTCTATGCCACCGGCACTGCCTTTGGCGTCGGCAAAGTCGGGGAGGAGACTGACGTTTTCGTGACGAACACGCACGTTGTGCAGGACAGCGTGTACGACGGCGGCATTGTCTACGACATCCCAGCCGTGAGCGTTTGGATACTCAAGAACGATCTGGCCTGGAACCCCGTGACAGGACTGGATACCAGCCAGGCCATACCCTGCACGGTGCTCTATTCCTCATCGGGCATGTACCCGGACTACGCGATCATCCGCGCGGGCGAGGCGCCCTCGGGCCGCGTGGCCCTGCCCCTGCTGGACGAGGACGCCCCGGCCCCCGAGGTAGGCGACAGCGTCTATGCGCTCGGCTATCCGGGCAGTTCCGACGAGACCGAGTACGGCGCATATGGCCAGAATCTGGTGGCGGATGTGGACGACGTGACCGTGACCAGCGGCGTCGTGTCGCGCTTTACGCAAAGCCAGAACTTCGGCAACACGAAGCTCATACAGCACGACGCGCAGATAAACCACGGCAACTCCGGCGGTCCGCTCATCGACGCAGACGGCAGGGTCATAGGCATAAACACCTACGGCATCGGCGGCGACGCGAGCACCGGCGACGTGAACAGCTACTACGCGGTCGATATCAGCTACGTCCGAGAGAAGCTCGACGAGCTGGACATAGATTATGAGACAGCCGGAGACGGCGCCGGGGCCTGGATATACCTGCTCGTCGGCGTGGTGATCGTCGTGCTGGCGGCGGCTGCGGTGGTGGTGCTGCAGAAGAAGGGCGTCATAAGCCTGCCGGCCGTCGCGGCGGTGCGGCTGAAGAAAAAAGCTCCTGCGCAGAAAACCGCGGGGTCCCCCGCACAGTCAATGGAAGACCTGCGTATACAGTGCCTTTCCGGCACCTTTGCGGGCAAGAGGTTCGGCCTGATGCAGCAGCTGAGGATGGGCCGCGACCCGGACAGGAACGATCTGGTGTTCCCGCAGAATACACAGGGCGTGAGCGGGGCGCATTGCATGCTGATATTCGATATCACAGCGGGCCAGCTCTACATAAAGGACCTTGGCTCGACCTACGGCACCTTTGTGAACGGCGGGGCGAGGCTCGCGGCGAACGAGACGGTGCCTCTGAAGGTCGGAGACAGGTTCAGCCTCGGCTCAGAGCGCGAGAGCTTCATGGTGACGCACAGGGGAGGGGTAGTCTGAAATGGAGTATTGTCCGTATTGTATGCGCCCGGCGTCGGGCACAGTTTGCAAGAGCTGCGGCAAGCCGCTGGCGTGGACGCCCTGGGAGGGGCAGCTCCCGGCGGGCACGGTGCTGGACGGAAGCGGGCTGCACCGCTATCTGACCGGCGCGGCCATAGGCCAGGGCGGGTTTGGCATAACCTATATCGCGGTGGAACCGGACAGCGGCAGGAGGGTCGCTGTCAAGGAGTGCTTCCCCGTGCAGTGCGTCGCGCGCGGCAGGGACGGCGTGAGCGTTGAGGCGAAGCCCGGAATGACGGAGCAGCTGCAGGGCGCGCTCAACAGCTTCCTCGACGAGGCTCGGCTGCTGGCGAAGCAGAATGAACTCAAGTCGGTAGTGCAGGTGCTGGACTTTTTCAGCACGAACGGCACGGCGTATCTTGTGATGGAATACCTGGACGGCGTGACGCTGCACGACAAGGTGATGCGGGAAGGCAAGCTGCCTGCACAGAAGCTGCTTGGCATGCTGGAGCCGCTGATGGCCGACATCGGCCGACTGCACGCTTCGGGCATTATCCACAGGGACATCAGCCCGGACAACATCATGTGGATGCCGGACGACAGCCTCAAGCTCCTTGATTTCGGCTGCGCAAGGTCGATGGAGGACGGCAAGTCCATGAGCGTGCAGCTCAAGCACGGCTTTGCGCCGGTGGAGCAGTACCAGACGAGGGGCCAGGGGCCGTGGACGGACATATATTCGCTCTGTGCGACGCTGTATTACTGCATAACGGGCGTGATGCCCACACAGGCTGTGGAACGGCTTGAGGGAGAAATGCTCAAGCCGCCTGCACAGCTGGGAGCCGAGCTTACGGAAAAGCAGGAGGCGGCGCTGCTGTGGGGCCTCGAGGTCCAGCCGACCAAGCGCCCGCAGTATATAGAGCTGCTCAGCCAGCAGCTCTACGCGGACTATAAGCCGCACAGGGAAGATAAGATAAAAAAGCACAAAAGCCCGCCGAAGCTGCCCATGAAATATGTCGGCATAGCCTCGGCTGCCCTTGTGCTGATAATAGCGCTGATCGCCATAATCGCAGGCGGAGGAGATGACACCGTGCCGGCCTGGGCTCCTGACTCTGGGGGCACGCTGCTGACCCAGGCGCCGGAGGAAACGTCGGAGCCGACAGTTGAGCCTACGCCGACTCCCGAGCCGGTCGCGGGCGAGTACGAGAGCTTTGAATACCTGAGCTACGGCGACAGCATAGCGATCTCGGGTTACTCCGGTGTAGCGGAGAGTGCCCTGTCCATTCCCGAGGAGATAGATGGTACGCCCGTGACCGCAGTAGGCGACGAGGCGTTCCGTGGCCAGAGCTATCTTGGAACGATAATAATACCCGATACGGTGGAGAGCATAGGCGAGCTGGCTTTTGCGGGCTGCACGTCGATGACCATGGTGTTCGCGGGCAGCGACATGGATATAGGCGGCGGGGCGTTTGAAGGCTGCGACGAGCTGCGGGTGCTGTTCAAGACCTCGGATTTTGAGACCGACCTCTCCAAGTGGGGCTTCTCGGCCAATGTGCGCGAGTTCACGAGCGGGGAGGACACCGGCGCCGGCAGCCTGAAGATGACTTACGTCACGAACGACGGGGTCGTCTACGGCGTCACGACGGATGACACCGCGGTCGTGCTGGATCTGCCCAGAGGCGTGTCCAGCATTGAGATCGAGGACAGCCTGAGCGATTACCCGGTAGTTTGGCTGCGCGAGGACGCGGCGGAGGGGCTGGACAGCTCGACGCAGATATACATGGGCATAGACATGGGCTTTCCCTACGAGCTGCGCAACGACTTCGACTGGCAGTTCAAGGATGAGACCGGCCCCGGCAGCTTCAATTTCAACTGGTACATGAGCTGCTACCTGTGCGAGCGGATAAACGAGATGCGCTACAAGAACCTGAGCAGCACGGACATGGCCTACATCCAGCCGGACATGGCGCTGCTGCGGGCAACGATGGAGCGCAACGCGGAGCTGATGCAGGCCTACGGCCACGACAGGCCGGACGGCTCAGAGTGGTACACGGTGCTCGACGACTTCGGCGTGGATTACAGCTACGCACAGGAGACGATAAACAAGTTGACCAGCGTAGAGGAGCTTGAGGGCTACATAGACGATGACTGCGTGGAGCTGTTCTATGATTTTGACGATGAATTTGAGGAGCTTTATACGGCGGTCGCACTGTCAATGAATTATCCGGCAAGCTCCGTCAGTTCGTTATATATGTGCGCTATAGGTGTGATTGAATGATAGAGCGGTTGAAAATGCGGGTGAGGGAAGATATAATGAATGTTGATTCAGAGCCGGCGGGGGGGTGACGGTCCGTGGAAACGAGCTATTGTCCATATTGCATGACGCCTGTGCCCGGGGACGGGGCATGCCCGGTCTGCGGTCTGACCTCCGGCAATTATACCCCGTTGCCGCACCACATCCCGCCCGGGACAGTGCTGATGGACAGATACCTTGTCGGCCGTGTGCTGGGTGAGGGCGGTTTCGGGATAACGTATATAGGCTGCGACCTGAGGCTGGAGCTGAAGGTCGCGATAAAGGAATATTTCCCGACGAACTGGGTGTCGCGCCACTCTGAGACCTCGCTTTCAGTCAACTGCTATGCGGGGGCGGGAAGCAGCTATGAAAAGGGCAAGAGCCGCTTTCTGTACGAGGCGCGGACGATGGCGAAGATGGATAAGCAGCCGGAGATCGTCAGTGTCAGGGACTTCTTCGAGGCAAACGGCACCGTGTATATCGTCATGGAATACGTGGACGGCACGACCTTCAAGGAGCTGGTGGCGCAGCGCGGGGGCAGGATACCTGCGGGAGAGCTGCTGCCCATGATAGAGCCGCTGTTCTCTGCGCTGAGCGCGGTTCACGCTGCGGGGCTGATCCACAGGGATATAAGCCCGGACAATCTTATGCTCGAGCACGGCTCGGTGCGGCTGCTGGATTTCGGCTGCGCGCGGGAATCGACTGAGGGCAGCGAGACCATGACGATAACGCTCAAGCACGGCTATGCACCCATTGAGCAGTACCAGCACAAGGGACAGGGCGCGTGGACGGACGTCTACGGTTTGAGCGCTACCATCTATTATTGTTTAACGGGAAAGACTCCGCCGCAGGCGCTCGACCGGCTGATGGATGACGAGATCATCCTGCCGCGCCGTCTGGGCGTGGACCTGACCGAGAAGCAGGAACGGGCGCTGCTCAGGGGCATGGGCATCAAGCAGCACCACAGGTTCAGGACGGTGGAGGAGCTGCACGCGGCGCTCTATGAGGGCGTGGACGTCCCGGAGCAGCCCGCGCGCGGCGGGCGGACGAAGGACAACAGTGATACTCCGACCGAAATACCGGAAAGAGCAGGCACGGATGCGTCTCAGAGGGCGGGCGTCAGACGGAGGACGGTACTTGGCGTCGTGATGTCGCTCATTGCCGTCGCCGGCATATTGGGCCTCATTTTCCTGCCGAGGGGCGGCGAGGAAAAGCCGGTCACATCCGGCGCGGGCAGCATCACGGCCGACATATCCGAGGAGTGGGCCGGTCCTGAACGCGACGAGCTTTTTGCAAACGCCCGGAACGCCGCGGATGAGGAGACCCTTGCCGCGCTGCTCGCCGATGACAGTGTGGAGGCGGTGAGCCTGAGCGGCGATTTCCACGCCGGACGGCCCTATACCATAAACAAGCCTCTGCTCGTGCCTGAGGAAACCTCGGCTGTTTTCACCTGCGCTGTGGAGCTCGCTGAGGGCGGTGTGATCTGGGCAAGCGGCCGTGTGGACGGCAGTGTTGTCGTCAACGGCGGCACGCTCGTCGCCGACGAGGGCGGTGAGGTGTATGGCTCGCTCGTTCTGCTCAGCAGCGGACTGGTACAGCAGGGCGGCTCCGTCAGCGAGGACATATATGCGCTCCCCATTGAGGAGCTCTTTGCCGGCGCCGTGAGCGTCAGCAGCGAGGATGACCTGCGGTCCGCCTGTGAAAAGAGCGGGGTCAGCGCCATACGCATAGAGGGCGACATCGCGATATCCGAAAGCATTACGTCAAGCGTTCCGGTCCTGGTGACCGAGGGCGCGCGCCTCGCACCCCAGGCCGACGGACTGGAGTTCTGCGTGAACGGTGCGCCGCTTGTCAATGACGGCACGGTGGAGTGCAGCCTCTGGTTCGGGGGCGAATACCCTGTGCTGCTCAATCGCGGCAAGCTGTCCCCTGCTGACGGTATCTGGATTGAAAGGCTCGACAGCAGCAACAGCGTATTTATAAATCTCGGCAGCGCCGAGTTGAGTGCCTATAACGCCATATGGTGCCGCCTCCTGAACTTCGGCAGCATCACCGCCTCCGGGAGCGCGGATGAGCCCGGCACCCTGGGCTTCGGCAGCGGCGATTTCTCGAATTACGGCAGCGTAAGCGTCGGTGAAAACTGCGTCCTCGTGTCCGGCGGCTTCATAGACAATCACGGTGAGCTGACGATAGGCGGCGCTTTTGAAAACTACGGCGCCGTCAGCAGCGTGTTTGGCAGCATCGAGCTGCTATCCGGCGGCAGCGTGGAAAACCGCGGGCTCATCGACATGTACGACGTCAGCACCCTGACCGTCAACGAGGGAGCGCGGCTGAATACGTTGGAAGGTGTGCTGCTCTACCGCAGCAACTGCAGCCAGATCAGCGGCGAGATAGACGGCCGGGTGTGGGAGGTCAGCTTTGAACTCATAGACGGTGTGCCCATGCATTCCGTCAGCACCGAGGCCGAGCTCCTCGACGCGCTGGCAGACGACAGCATACGCTCCATTGTGATAAACGGCGAGCTCACTCTCACTCAGCCGCTGACGGTCACGAAGCCTGTATACATCATCTACGACAGCTCGATCGTCATCCCCGAGGGCGAGGCCGTTACAGTTGACGGCAGTATCTTCGTTGTCAACGGCCGACTCACCTGCGACGCGATAGACGTGGCAAACGGCGGCATGCTCGAGGTAATCGGCGAGTGGAAGGCCCACGGCGACGGTGCCGCGCTCAAGCTCACCGGCGGCTCCTGGGCATACTCCCGCATGTGCGCCATGTCCGTCTCCGAGCTGACGCTAAGCGAAAACTCCATGGCCGTCTACGCCAGCGCCGAAATGACCATTCTCCGTGATATAGAGCTCAGCGGCGGCAGCTTTCTGGTGCTGCGCGGAGAGACGCTCGCCTCAGACAGCCTGAACGCGGAGATAAGCGATTCGACACTTATACAGCTCTGCAGCGCGGAACTCGGCGGCACGTCCTCCGTCGTTCTGAGCAGGACGTCCCTGTACTCGCAGAGCGGTCAGCTCCAGCTGCTCGACGGCGGCTCTGTGAACATCCAGAGCGGGGCGCGCTACGTCTCCTTCGGCGGCCGCCTCGTCCTTGAGCCCGGCTCCATGCTCCGCAACGGCGGCAGCTTTTCCGCCCTCGGTTTCAGCGACGCATGTCGGCCGGCAGTGAACGGCAGCCTGGAAAACAGAAGCAGCATGTTCCTCACCCTGCCCATGGAAATCTCCGGCACCTTCACAAACAAGGGCAGGATCTATTCCTCCATAGTACCGGCGGAGGGCAGCTTCTCCATATCCGACGGCGCGGTTGTCGAGGGAATCGACAACATTGAGCCCTGGCCGGAAGGCTGACACAGAAAAATATGCAAAAGGCCCCGGAACGTTTTTTGTTCCGGGGCCTTTCCCTTATTGTCCGGCGAAAATGTGCTCAATGACCTTTTCCATGCGCTCGCTCATGGACTCCTCCGTCGCTGTGACGGCGTAGAGCACCAGCCAGTCTGTGGCGTTGCGCGGGTCCAGCGGCGGCATGCCGCAGTCGGTGAGTATGGCGTTTATGGCGAACCAGTGGTCGTCGAGCAGTTCACGAGGTGTCAGATAGTCCTCGTCGGTCTCGCTATACTCGCCGTCCACGACGTTTTCTGTTATCACGTAGAGCAGCAGGAGCAGCTTGCGCGGCACGTCGGCCTTGCGGTTACGGATGTTTTTGAGGGCGGTGGTGTTAGGCCAGTTGTTCTTAATGAGCCTCTGCACGACGCTGTAGCCGTATCTGCTGCGGTTCGATGGCATGCTCATGGAGAAATAGAGCTTCATTATGGCGTCCATGGAGTAGTCCGGTTCCTCAAGACCCGTCCAGGCGGGTACCGGGTGGATCAGCTTCTCGAGGTAGCGGCTGAAATACTCGTATGCCCGGAGATGCAGTGCCCCAAAGGAGCCCAGGTTCGCCATGTAGCACTCGCGCAGTTCATCCTCCGAATGGACCTGAAGGAACGCGCTCTGCAGCTGCTGCGTAAGGCGAGCGGTGTATCCGGCGGGCAAAGCGTCGAGGCCCGGCATGGGCGGGAGGCTGTTATAGAAGCTGCGCGCCTGCATATAGCTTCCGCCCGTGCGCAGGAACCAGGCATATACCACGTCGTGCCCCTCACGGTAATGAACGCCGTAGTCGGTGCAGATGCCGAGCAGACGGCTCGCCTGTGACTCAGATAGTCCAAGCGCGAAGGCAATGTGGAAAATATCCTCGCGTCTGGTGGGCTTGGAGTGACCGTTCATCCAGTTTCTGATGTTGCGGCTGACGCTGTCCGGGTTCGAGCCGGGCTCGGCCTCGAGAAAGGAGGCGACGAGCCTGGGCTGCAGGTCGTCGCCCGGATATATGCTTCTCAGCACCTCGTCGAAGCTGCGGAGCCTGAAATCCCCTGCTTTTAAGTATTCAGCGGCCATTGCAGGAGTCATATCGCCGGAGCTCAGTTTGTCATATTCATGCTCAGAGAGCAAAGTAAGCTCTAAACTCAACTCGTACCACCCGACACTCAACAAAAACTTATAATAATACGATTATATCGTCTTTTTTGAGTATGTCAATCACAATGAAGCCGGGAGTACGTCCGATATTCAGATGCCGGAAGCGAGCGCCTCATCCATGAGAGCCCTGCATCTTCTGTAATCGTCGGATACCTTTTGCCCATTGAAAGCGGTCATGACCACGAGCACGACGAGACCTGTCCCGCAGCCGGGCCAGAAGGGGACTACGCCGAAGGGTTGGCCGGAGAAATGCCAGACAGCGGCGACCAGCCCGCCGACCAGCATGGACCAGAAAGCGGAACGCTTGTCCACCTTGTGCCAGTAGACCGAGATTACCAGCACCATGCCCGCCACGGCGCGTATCTGGAAGGCTCCGTTCATCTGGTCGAGTATGGAGGTGGCGTAGATGCCGAGGAATGTAGCGACGGCGCCGATGCCGGCGATCGCCCGCTTCGAAAAGCGGAGCTGCTGCCTGTCTGTGGCGTTTTTGCGCAGGAAGGTGAGGTAAAAGTCGCGCGTGAGCGTGGTGGAGAGCGTGAGCAGCAGCGCCGGAGCGGTGGAGAACACGGCGGCGATTATCGCCATGCATCCCAGAGCGCCGATGAAGGGGCCGAAGCCGTCGGCCACGGTATAGAAGATGGTGCCCGGCTCCGCCTCGGGGTACAGCAGCCGCCCGAAAACGCCGATGAGCGCGGGGAAACAGGCAAAGATGATGACCAGTACGGCTGCGAGCGAGACGCCGAGGTTTGCCGCGCGCTTGCTCTTTGCACTGTAAATGTTGGCGACAAGAGTGGACGACAGTATAAACGCAAACATGCTGCCCGCGGCGTTCCCGACGACGGTGCCCAGGCTGGGCTGGGCAACGCTCAGATAACTCGAGCCAAGCACCTCGCGGACAGTATCCAGCCCGTCGGCGCGGTGCCATGCAAGTATGCCGACGACTAGACAGCCGATGTAGAGGAAGCTCGAGTGCACCACATTCATTGCGGCAATGCCCTTCAGCCCAACGAGCGCCTGTATGACAAATACCGCGCCCATGACCCAGGTCATGACGGTCACGTCCGCGCCTATCATGGGAGCGAGGATGTTGGCAGCCGCCTTCGGCTGCATGGCGAAGATGATGCCGTATACCACAAGCACGATGACCATGACGACGGTGCGGCAGCGCCGGCAGTCGAAGCGGAATTCAAAGGCCTCTGAAACGGAGTATGCCCCGTGATATCCGGCGGCGCGATACAGTTTGCTCACGGTGAATATGAAGATGAATACGCCCACCGCCTGGCCCCAGTTCGTCCAGGCCGAGGAGATGCCTATGCTGTAGGCGGTCTGAGCACTGCCGACGGTACTTGAGCCGGCGATCATCTCGCCGAACATTGTAAAACAGATGAGGACTGTGCCCATCTCCTTACGGCCGACAAAAAAGGAACTGATATCGTTCCTGGCCCTGGCCCGGCTGCTCAGATACCAGCCCACAGCCGTCGTCAGCACGATATATCCGACCACCATCAAAAGCTCCGCCATGCAGATATCCCCCATTGAAAACTAATCACATTTTTAATACCACGATTCATTTTCATGCACAAGAAACACTGTTTTTTTGTGCATTACATAAGCCGTAGCACAAACAGCGGAACGTAGAAAAAACAACAAATAATTGTGGAATAAACAAAATAGTGGAGCATAGGATAATACTGTTTGTTGACAGACGTTCAGTTGTGTTTTAAACTCAAAGAATAAGTGCAGAAAAGTAAGCCAAAATCGGAGATAAAACGGAGCAAAAATGGTCATAAATCAGCTCAGATATTTTCTGGCCGTATGCAAATGCGGAAGCATGGCGGAGGCGGCCAAGAGCCTGCATATCACGCAGCAGGGGATAAGTATAGCGCTCAGGCGGCTCGAGGCGGAGATGGGCAGGAGCCTGTTCTACCACAAGTCAAGGGGCGTGGTGCTCACCCAGTTCGGCATGGCCTTTCGGGACGAGGCGGAGATAATCATCACGCACGTAAACAAGCTCTACGAGCTGTGCAAGACCTACGAGGGCGACGGCAAGGTGGAGATAACGGTGGCCATAACGAGGCACCAGCTGCCAAAGCAGCCTGTGAGCCTCCAGCAGCTTCTGCTGGTTCCGCCGAGTGAGTACAAGGTGGGTATCGTGAACGAGTATTCCAACATCTGTGCTGACATGGTGTACGAGGGCGGCGCGCTGTTCGGACTGGTCTACGGCGACTACAGCGCTGAGAAGTTCGACATGACGCCGCTTGAGGAAGCGGGAGCACAGCCGGATACGGCGGAATACGTCTTTGTCGTGAACCGCGACAGCCGCTTTGCCGCGCGGGATACAATTACTATAAAGGAGCTGGACGGCGTGCCTCTGCTGGTGCCGGATACGCTCACGAGGCCGAGCATAGCGATAGCGGAGCTGTTCCGCAAGCACAATGCGAGGCTGAACGTAGCCTATGAGTACAGCTGGCCGAGACAGGCGATAGACATAGTTGCCAATAACCCAAGCCTCGTGGCCAGGACCATGCTGTCCGACGTCACAGAGACAGACCGCGAGAGGGTGAAGCCTCTGAGACTCGAGGATGAGGCCCTCCGCATGCCCTTCAATCTTATAGTCAAGAAGGGCAGGAAGCTGACGGTGCACGAGCAGCTGTTCAGGCACCTGATACTGGACTGCTACAGATAAAAATAAGGCTTACAGCCCGGAAATGAGCTGTAAGCCTTTTTGTCTTTGATGATATTATTTCTCGTCCCCGTTGTCGAGCGGGGGCAGTTTTTTTATCTCGGCCTCCGTGACCCTGCGGCTGTCCACGGAGAGGACGGTGAAGCGCAGGCCGTCGAAGATGAAGTTGTCGCCGGGCTTGGGTATGCGGCCGAGCTGTTCCATAATCCAGCCGCTGAGCGTGACGCTCTCGCTCTCGCAGGCGAGGTCGAAGCGCTCAAATATCTCGTCCAGCTCGGCGGAGCCGCTGACCCTGTAGCTGTCCTCACCCGTCTGGTGCAGCTCCTCCACGACCTCATCGTGCTCGTCCCAGATGTCGCCGACCAGTTCCTCGAGGATATCTTCCATCGTGACGATGCCGAGCGTGCCGCCGTATTCGTCCGTCACGACGGCCATGTGTGCCTTGGCCTTTTGGAGCGTTTTGAGCAGGGCGCTTATTCTGATGCTGGGGGGGACGTATACGGGCTGAGACATGATGGATGCAAGCCCGCCCTCGCCGATGCCGCAGTCGTAGAAATCCTTCTGATGCACTACGCCGACGATGTTGTCGATGCTGCCCTCGTAGACAGGCAGGCGGGAGAAGCGGGAACTGCGGAAAGCCGACGCGACGGTCTCGGCGTCGGCATCGAGGGGCACAGCCTCGAGATCGACGCGCGGGGTGAGTATGTCACCGGCCTCCTGCTCCGTGAACTCGAGCGCGCTGCGCAGCAGCTCGACCTCGTCGCTGTCTATGCCGCCGCCCTCGCCGGCCTCATCGACTATGACTGAAAGCTCCTCCTGAGTCATGCTGCGGTCGTCCTTAACGCGGAACAGCTTGGAAATGAGCTTTTTCCACAGACCGAAGATCCAGCTCAGGGGCAGGAGTATCCACATAAAGAGCTTGAGCAGCGGGGCCGAGAACCTCGCAAAGCCCTCCGGCGCTTCCTTGGCCACGCTCTTGGGCGTGATCTCGCCAAAGATGAGCACTACGATGGTCACGACGATGGTGGAGATCGACGCGCCCTTGTCGGGGTCGTTGAGCAGTTGGATGAACATGACTGTTCCGATGGAGGACGTGGCGATGTTCACGATGTTGTTGCCTATGAGCAGGGTAGAGAGCAGCCTGTCGAAATCCGAGGCAAGCTTGAGGACCTCCGCCGCTCGCTTGTCGCCGCGCTCTGCGTCTGCCTTTAGCCTCGCGCGGTTCAGGGACGAGAACGCGGTCTCCGTGGCGGAAAAATATGCGGAAAACGTCACGAGGACGACCATTATCAGTATGCTTGTGAGATACTCCATAGTCTATGTAAGACCTCCAGAAATTCAAGTGAGAATGTAAAAATGGGCGCAAAAAAGCGCACCTGTACTAAAATCAGCACAGATATGCGCAGCTCAGACTATATAGACGCAAATGACAATCGCTACTGTCGCTGTCCTCCATGAGGCCGGTAACTCTCCTTTCAAGTCAGGCCCCGCCCTGCGGAGCCTTGTGGAATTATATAACACGCGCCGCCGCTTGTCAAGCAAAAATACCGCGGCGCGCCGTTGCTTAAATGGGAAGGACATGATAAAATGCTGGTCGAGAGGGGGTCGGAGAATGAGAAAGCCTGAGATGATACTGTTCGACTACGGCCATACGCTCTGCTACGAGCCGGTGCAGGACTACCTGAGGGGCTGGCAGGCGGCCATGGAGCACGCCGTCGCGAACCCGCGCGGCATAACGGCCGAGGCGCTGTACGAGTACAGCCGCGAGGTCTACGCGGGGCTGTTCCGGCAGCTGCGCCCGCTGGAGCTGGAGACGGATGGGCTGAAGCTCGACGAGTGCATATACGACCAGCTCGGTCTCAGGTTCGACCTGCCCATGCAGGAGCTGGAATACCTGCGCTGGTGCGCCACGGAGCCGATCTATCCCATGGAGGGCATAGAGGACTTCCTGGGCCTGTGCGCGCAGCTGGGTATAAGGACCGGGGTCATAAGCAACCTTTCGTTCTCCGGCGGGACGCTCGTCAGAAGGATAAACGAGTGCCTGCCCTTCCACCGCTTCGAGTTCATCGTGGCCTCGAGCGAGTGCGTGTACAGAAAGCCCTCGGAGCACATCTTTAAAAGAGCTCTCGGTCTCGCCGGGCTGGACGCGGCGGACTGCTGGTTCATTGGAGACGACGTTGAGTGCGACGTAGAGGGCGCGGCGAGGTCGGGACTCTGGCCCGTGTGGTTCAGATACCCGGTGAAATGCACCTATAAGCCCGAGGCCCCGCACCCGCCGAGATGCGAGCATACGCTGGTAACGTCCTGGGCGGAGCTGGGAGATATCCTGCGCGGTCTTGAATAAAAAGACGGGCCGTGTTACAATATCCTGTTGAAAGCGGGGCGGCATATGCGTATACTTGGTATCGACCCCGGCATCGCCATAGTCGGTTTCGGCGTGGTCGATTCCGAGCGGGGAAAGCAGAGCTTTGTGCGCTGCGGCGTCATAACGACGCCTGCGGGCACCAGCCTGTCCAGCAGACTGGACAGGATATACTCCGACATGGACGAGGTGATACGCACCTTCAATCCTGACGCGGCGGCCATCGAGGAGCTGTTCTTTAATACGAATATCACTACCGGCATCTCCGTCGCGCAGGGCAGGGGAGTCATCCTGCTGGCCTGCTATCGCGCGGGGCTGCCGGTGTTCGAGTACACGCCGCTGCAGGTCAAACAGGCGGTAGTGGGCTACGGCAGAGCGGAAAAGAACCAGGTCATCGACATGGTGAAGCGGATATTGAACCTGAAGGCCGTTCCCAAGCCGGACGACGCGGCGGACGCCGTGGCGATAGCGCTCTGCCACGCGCGGAGCCATACCTCGCTGATAGCGGGAAAGACGGGAGGCAGCGTATGTTCTACCATTTAGAGGGCAGGATCGCGGAGCTGATGCAGGGCGCCGCGGTGGTGGACTGCAACGGGGTCGGTTACCTTGTGAATACAAGCCTGAACACACAGTCGCGTCTGAAGACGGGCGAGCGGGCCAAGCTGTATATATCAGAGAGCGTCAGGGAGGACGCTTTTGAGCTGTTCGGCTTCGCGACCAGGAGTGAGAAGCGGAGCTTCGACCTGCTCATTGCGGTGTCGGGCGTGGGTCCGAAGGCGGCACTGTCGATACTGTCGGCGCATACGCCGGAGGCGCTGACCATGGCGATACTGGCTGGCGATGAGAAAGCGCTGACCGTCGCGCCGGGCATAGGGAAGAAGATAGCGCAGAGGGTGATACTGGAGCTGAAGGACAAGCTCGCGAGTGAGAGCGTGGACTTCGAGCTGCCTGTGAAGGCGGGTGTCCCGGCCTCTGCGGCGGGCGACGGGAAGCTCGCGGACGCGGCGGCGGCGCTGGGCGTGCTGGGCTACGGCCCGGCGGAGATAAATCTGGCGCTCAAGGGCGTGGACACGGCCGCGCTGACGACGGAGGAGATAATCAAGGCGGCGCTTAAGAACATGATGAAGAAGTGAGGTGAGCGCAGATGAGCATCAGTTTTTCCGGTGAAGCGGAGGAGAGGGTGATAACCTCGACGACGCTGCTGCCGGAGGACGCGGCCGAGGGTTCGCTCAGGCCGAGGACGCTGGGAGAATATATAGGCCAGTCGAAGGTGAAGGAGAACCTCTCGGTGTTCATAAAGGCGGCGAAGATGCGCGGGGAGCCGCTCGACCACGTACTGCTGCACGGTCCTCCGGGACTGGGCAAGACCACGCTCGCGGCGGTCATAGCCAACGAGATGGGCGTGAACATGCGCATGACCTCCGGCCCGTCCATAGGCAAGGCGGGCGACCTCGCGGCGCTTCTGACGAATCTGCAGGAGAACGATATCCTGTTCGTGGACGAGATACACAGGCTGGACAGGATGGTGGAGGAGATATTGTACCCGGCGATGGAGGACTACGCCATCGACATCATCATCGGCAAGGGGCCGTCGGCGAACTCGATCAGGCTGGAGCTGCCGAGGTTCACGCTCATCGGGGCGACGACACGCTCGGGCCAGCTGACGGCGCCTTTGAGGGACCGGTTCGGCGTGTCGCTGAGGCTGGAGCTGTATACGGCGGAGGAGCTGACGCAGATCGTGACGCGCAGCGCCGGGATATTGAATATAGAGATAGAGCCGGCGGGTGCGCGGGAGATCGCGTCGAGGTCGAGAGGCACGCCGAGGATAGCGAACCGTATGCTGAGGAGAGTGCGAGATTTTGCTCAGGTGAACGCGGGCGGTGTGATAACGAAGGAAGTAGCAGACGACGCGCTTTTGAGGCTGGAGGTGGACAGGGAGGGCCTGGACGCGCTTGACAGGAGGATGCTGTGGAGCATAATCGAGTATTACGGCGGCGGGCCGGTGGGACTGGAGACGCTGGCGGCGACAATAAACGAGGAGGCCGTGACGCTTGAGGACGTGTACGAGCCGTACCTGTTGCAGCAGGGCTACCTGACGCGGACGCCGCGGGGCAGATGCGTGACGAGACGAGCATATGAGCACCTTGGTCTTGAGCTGCCGGGGAATGTGCAGGAGCAGATGGAGCTTTAGAGGCAAAGTTGAAAAAAATATCGGGAATTGTATAGAAAATCGATAAATTGTCTTGACTTTCCAAAAGTTTGTAATATAATCTGTAATCAGGTTGCGATATGATAGATTATAATAAATATACTGATCCTGAACTGAGACGGCTCGCGGTCGCCGGGGATACGGCGGCTGAGGAGGAGCTGATAGAGAGATATACGAAGCTCGTGCGGGTGTGCGCGCGGCCCTACTTTTTGGCGGGTGGGGACAGCGAGGACCTTACGCAGGAAGGCATGCTCGGGCTGCTGTCGGCGATAAGGAGCTATGACGAGGCAGGCGGGGCGTCGTTCAGGACATATGCAGAAATATGTATACGCAACCGCGTGCTGGAGGCAGTCAAGGCTGCTTCCCGGAAGAAGCACGAACCGCTCAATGACGGAGTGTCACTGGAATACATCATCCTCTCCGAAGAATCCCGACTCGGCCCTGCGGCGCGGCAGGAGATATTCAGGCGTGCACCTGAGGAACAGGTCCTTGCCAGAGAGAGCGAAAGAGAGTTCTATTCCACGTTTTCGCGGTGTTTGTCCGTTTTTGAGACGAGCGTACTTTTCAGGTATCTCGAGGGCGAGTCGTACCGGCAGATAGCCGAGGCGCTCGGGAGCAGTGAGAAGTCGGTAGACAATGCCGTGCAGCGGATCCGCCGCAAGCTGGCGAGATGACCCATCCCAGGCGACATCAGCAGGAGCTGAACGCAATAAAAGCCGAGAGGCAAGAATCATCAAAAGAGAGGGTACAAAATGTTTGAAGACAAAGTCCTAGTGTGCAAAGAGTGCGGCCAGGAGTTCGTGTTCTCCGCCGGTGAGCAGGAGTTCTACGCCGAGCGCGGTTTCCAGAACGAGCCGCAGCGCTGCAAGCCCTGCCGCGATGCCCGCAAGAACGCGGCCCGTGGTCCTCGTGAGTTTTTCACGGCTGTCTGCGCGATGTGCGGCGGCGAGGCGAAGGTCCCCTTTGAGCCTAAGTCTGACCGTCCCGTGTACTGCAGCGAGTGCTTCGCGAAGATCCGCGAGCAGCAGAGCAACGCCTGAGTATAAAGGCAGCAAGACGAATGGGACGGCGAGTACGTCCCATTCGTTTTAGTTTATAATGAAACTACGGAGGAACAGCAATGTTTGAGATCACAAAGGAGACAATGATATCCGATATACTCGAGAACGCGCCGCAGGCCATGCCGGCGTTCCAGAGCATCGGCATGCACTGCCTGGGCTGTGCGCTGGCCAGCGGCGAGACGCTGGAGCAGGCGTGCTATGCGCACGAGGTAGACCCGGACCAGTTCCTGGCGGACCTCAAGGCGTATCTGGCAATGTGCTGACTGAGCAGCGGGTAAAAGGATAAGACCATCGCCGCACCGACGCCTGGCAACGGGCGGGCCGGGTGCGGCGATATTTATTGCAATGGAGAAGATAAAACTGACAGAGAGGATGCAGGCGGTGGCGCAGCTGGGCGGCAAGAGCCGGTTTGCGGTAGACGTGGGGACTGACCACGGCTATCTTGCGGTGTGGCTGGTGCAGAACG
The DNA here is from genome assembly GCA_900546615.1 of uncultured Eubacteriales bacterium. GTDB lineage: Bacteria > Bacillota > Clostridia > Oscillospirales > Oscillospiraceae > Scatomorpha > Scatomorpha pullistercoris. Next base: position 34,768 of record URDJ01000007.1, read on the forward strand.
GCCGTGCGGAGCGTGTGACGGCAACGGACATACGTCCCGGGCCGCTCTCGAGCGCGCGGGCCGCGGTGGAGCGCTGCGGGCTGGGCGGCAGGATACGGCTGGAGCTGTGCAACGGCCTGGATTTTGAGGGAGCTGACGAGGCGGATACGGTGTACGCGGCGGGCATGGGCGGCGAGACCATTGAGGGAATACTCAGACGCGCGCCGTGGACTAAGGATGGCGCGAGGCTGGTGCTGCAGCCGCAGTCGAAGCTGGACGAGCTGTGCCTGTGGCTGAGGATATCGGGCTACGGCATAGAGGGAGCCCGGCTCGCGGCGGAGGGCGAGCGGCTGTATGTCGCCATGGCGGCGCGCGGCGGCTGGTCTGAGCAGCTGTTTGCCGAGGACGCGCTGAAGGCGGCGGAGGACCCGCTGCTGGGGCGCTGGCTGGACGAGAGGATAGCCAGGGCGCAAAGGGCGCTCGAGGGCATGGAGAGCGCCGTGAAAAGACGCGACACGTTTGAACTGCGCCGCACGCTGTCAAGGCTGACGGCGCTGAGAAAGGAGCTGTAAATGGTCAGGGTAAACTATGTTTTCGAGAGGCTGAACTCCCGCGCGCCGGTGGAGCTTAAGATGGGCTTCGACAACGTGGGCCACCTCGCGGGCAGAGCGGACAGGGAAGTGAGCCGCGTGCTTGTGACGCTGGATATCACGGACGCGGTGATCGAGGAGGCGAAGGCAGCGGGCGCGCAGCTCATAGTCTCGCACCACCCGCTGACCTTCGAGGGGATAAAGAGCGTGACGGACGCAGGAGCGACGGAGCGGAAGTTCCTCGCCATCGTCGAGGCAGGCATGTCGGCCATCTGTATGCATACGAATCTGGACGCCGCCGAGGGCGGGGTAAACGACGCTCTCGCGGCCGCACTGGATGCGAGGGTGCTGGAAAAGCTCAATAAGGAGGAGAACGTGAGCCGCCTGTGCGAGCTGCCGGAGACGATGGAGTTCGGCGCTTTCCTTGCGCTGGTCAAGACTCGGCTGGGAGCTAACGGGCTGAGGTATGCCGGCCCGGAGAAGCCCGTAAAGCGGTTCGGGCTCTGCGGCGGTGCTGGTGCGGGAGATCTCGAGCTGGCCATAGCCGCGGGATGCGACACGTACCTGACCGCAGACGTAAAGCACCACCAGTTCATAGCGGCAAACGAGACGGGCATAAACCTCATAGACGCCGGGCACTACCCGACGGAAAACGTGGTCGTGCCGGTGCTGAAGACGTGGCTCGAGACGGACTTCCCGGGGCTGGAGGTAATGGTGTCGTCCCACGCCCAGCCCGAACGCTTCTATATGTGACCCGCGCAGGGCCACGACAGCGCACACGGCCCCGTCAACGCACCCAACCCCTGTAGGGGTGGGGTTCCATCCCCGCCCGGACGCGGCGGTTTCGGACGACGCCAAACCCGCGCGCCAGGCGGCGCGCGGACGGGTCGTCGGGGACGCCGACCCCTACGGGATGGCAAAAGACGTACCCATTCGCGACGCCGTGACGGCGCGCGCAAACCCATAACGCCCGGGCGGGGGGTTGAACCCCGCCCCTACGGTCGGCGTGGGCGCAAAACCCAGCGCGAAAACGTCACCCGTAGGGCGCATCGACCCCGATGCGCCGCCTGCATGCGATCACGGCAACGCACACGGCAAAACGACAACCTACCCGTAGGGGTCGGCGTCCTCGACGACCCTTCGCCGCGGACACGCACGCGGTCACGGGACGGCAAAAACCGTACACGCCCGCGACGCCGTAACGCCGGCGGTGGACGTGACGGCGGCGCACCGGGGTCGGTGCGCCCTACGATGGGCGCGCACAAACCGTAACGCCGGGCGGGGATGGAACCCCGCCCCTACAGTCGGCGGGGACGTAAGGACCGGCGCGAGAACGTCACCGCTGGGCGCATTCTTAACCACATCTTAAATAATCGCCCCCTTTTATCTTAAACGCCCTTTGAGTTACAATGTACCCGTGAGGTGAGGATATGGCTAACATTCTGATTTGCGACGACGACATCGATATCGTATCGGCGCTGAAGATCTACCTGTCGAACGAGGATTATAAGATATACACCGCGTTCACGGGCAGGCAGGCTCTCGACTGCGTGAAGAAGAACGATATTGACCTCGTGCTCATGGACGTCATGATGCCTGAGATGGACGGTATCGCCGCCACGGCCAAGCTGCGGGAGGAGTATAATATCCCGGTCATACTGCTCACGGCCAAGAGCGAGAGCTCGGACAAGGTGCTGGGCCTGAACGTCGGCGCGGACGACTACGTGACCAAGCCCTTCGACCCCATCGAGGTGCAGGCGAGAGTCCGCAGCCAGCTCAGGCGCTATACGCGCCTCGGCGGGCAGGTGAAGCGCGAGCAGCCGAAGGATACCATCACCATCGGCGGCGTCGAGCTCAATGACGCGGAGAAGTCCGTCACCGTAGACGGCGAGCCGGTGCAGCTCACGCCCATCGAGTACAACATTCTCAAGCTGCTCATGCGCAACCCGAACCGGGTGTTCTCGTCCACCCAGATATACGAGCTCGTCTGGAATGAGAACGCCTACGGCTCCGAGAGCGCCGTCGCAGTCCATATCCGCCACCTCAGGGAGAAAATCGAAATAAACCCCAGCGACCCGCGCTATATCAAGGTCGTCTGGGGCCAGGGCTACAAGATGGAGGGCAAAAAGTGATGGACGACGAAGTGATACCTGTTGATACCGAAAAACCGCCGAAGGAGCGCGTGAAGCTCACGCACAGCACCTGGGCCAAGACCGGCGCCATCGTGCTGCTGTATGTGTCGCTTATCTGCGTGCTTATCTGCGCCGCCTGCTACATTGCAAATGTCGAAGGCTTCGGCAACGCCGAATATGTCCAGGAGAATGTGATCGACCGCCTCGACTATACCCAGCCGGGCGCGATGACCGTCGCCCGCATAGTGTGGAATGTGTCCGGCTTCTGCGGCGCGAGCGTCTACGTTGGCGTGGTGTTTCTGCTGCTGATGCTGGCCTGCACGATCTTCCTGTTCTGCGCAGCCGGGCACCGAAGGGGCGAGACCGAGCCGCGTCTGAATCTTATTGACCGCATACCTCTTGATTTATACGCCGCAGCCGTCGCCTTGGCAGACTTTTTCCTGATATTCGTCGTCGGTGAAAGTATGGTCAACATTATGCCGAGCGGATACACCGCCATCATGCAGTACGTCTTCCTCGGCGTGTTCGTCCTGTGCGTCGCCTTCGGCCTCATCCTCGCGCTGCTGCTGAGCTTTGCAACGCGCGTCAAGTGCGGCAAGTGGTGGCGGAACACCGTCATCTACCGCGTCCTGCGCCTTATCTGGCGCGTTATCAAGGCCGTCTGGCACGGCATCGGGCGCTTCGGGCGCATGATACCCATCGTCTGGCGCACGGCGCTGATCATGCTGGGGCTGTATATGGTAGTGCTTTCATCGGTGCTTTTCATATTCGGCTTCGGTCCGTTCTGGATATTCGTGCTCATAGTCCTCCTTGCGCTCATCTACGCCGCGGCCATCTTCGGCGCGTGGCAGATGAAGGCCATCAAAAAGGCCGGGCAGCAGCTCGCCGAGGGCAACTACAACGAGAAGATCGACACTGCGCACATGTACTGGGAGTTCAAATCCCACGCAGAGAACCTCAACAGCATCGGCGAGGGCCTCTCGAAGGAGGTCGCCCAGCGCATGAAGTCCGAGCGGCTCAAGACCGAGCTTATAACGAACGTCTCGCACGACATCAAGACTCCGCTGACGTCCATCATCAACTACGCCGACCTGCTGCAGAAGGCGAAGACGGAGGAGGAGCGCGCGGAATACCTCGCGGTGCTCGAGCGCCAGTCCCAGCGGCTCAAAAAGCTGACGGAGGACCTCGTCGAGGCCTCGAAGGCGTCCACGGGCAACATGTCGGTGAATCTCGCGCCGACGAACACGCAGGAGATAATAAACCAGTCTTACGGCGAGTACAGCTCGAAACTCGAGGCCGGGCGGCTGAACACGGTGATAAACATCCCCGAGCCGGCCCCGGCGGTGATGGCGGACGGGCGGCTGCTCTGGCGGGTAATCGACAACCTGTTCAACAACGTGGTGAAGTACGCGCTGCCGGACACTCGGGTGTACGTGGACGTGCGGACAGAGGGCGCGGCGGCGGTGATATCCATGAAGAACATCTCCCGCGCGGCGCTGAACGTGAGCGCGGAGGAGCTGATGGAGCGCTTTGTGCGCGGCGACGCTTCGAGGCATACGGAGGGCAGCGGCCTGGGCCTGAACATCGCCAGGAGCCTGACGGAATTGCAGCACGGCGAGTTCTCGATAAGCACGGACGGAGACCTGTTCAAGGCGGAGATAAGGCTGCCGCTTGCGTGATATAATAGTTATGACCGGATGGGTTTTACCTGTCCGGTCATATTCCTGTACCCGTCCTCATATCCTCTAACATGAGTTCACGGGAAAAGAGGGCGGAACATGACAAACACTTCCATTTATCAGGACATAGCCCAGCGCACCGGCGGGGACATATATCTCGGGCTGGTCGGGCCGGTGCGGACGGGGAAGTCCACGTTCATCCGCAGGTTCATGGAGACGCTGGTGATACCGAATATAGAGGACGTCTACGCGAAGGAGCGCGCGAAGGATGAGCTGCCGCAGTCCGGCTCGGGGCGGACCATCATGACCGCCGAGCCCAAGTTCGTGCCCGAGGACGCGGTGAACGTCACGCTCGAGGGCGGAGTGTCGTTCTCAGTACGAATGGTGGACTGCGTGGGCTACATGGTGGACGGCGCGTCGGGTCAGTTTGAGGACGGGGCGGAGCGCATGGTCGCGACCCCGTGGTTCGACGAGGAAGTCAGCATGAGCCGCGCCGCCGAGGAGGGCACGCGCCGCGTCATAGCGGAGCACTCGACCATCGGCATCGTCATGACCACGGACGGCAGCATCTGCGGCATCCCGCGCGAGGGCTACGTTCCCGCCGAGGAGCGGGTGGTCTCCGAGCTCAAGGCGATAGGGAAGCCCTTCGTGCTGGTTTTGAACAGCGCAGAACCCGGCTCGGACGCGGCGCAGGCGCTGCGCTCGGAGCTTGCCGAGAAATACGGCGTGACCTGTGTGTGCGTGAACTGCCTTGAGCTGACCGCGGAGGACATAGACGAGATACTGAAATTCGCGCTTTACGAGTTCCCGATAGCGGAGCTTGGAATCTATCTGCCGTCCTGGCTTGACGCGCTGCCGGCCGACACGGAGCTGAAGGCGAGCATACTCGAGGGCATAGCCGAGGCGGTGCAGGACATGAGCCGTGTGCGCGACGCTTTCGGGATCATGGACGCCCTTGGAGCGCGCGAGGACGTGAGCGCGTCGGGCATCAGGAGCGTGGACATGGGCACCGGCAGGGTCGCTGCCGAGCTGGAACTGCCGCGCAGCCTGTACTACGAGACGATCAGCGCCCAGTCGGGCTTTGAGATACGCGACGACGGCGATCTGATGACGCTGCTGACGCATGTGCGAGACATCAAGGCGGACTACGACCATGTGAGTCAGGCTCTGCGAGACGTGCGCGAGAAGGGTTACGGCGTGGTGATGCCCCTGCCGGGCGAGCTGAGGCTTGAGGAGCCGCAGATCGTGCGCAGCGGCGGACGCTACAGCGTGCGGCTCAAGGCATCGGCGCCGTCCATCCACATGATGATGACGAACATCGAGACGGAGGTCACGCCCGCTCTCGGCGGCGAGAAGGCGTCGGAGGAGATCATGGGCTTCCTCCTGCAGGGCTTTGACGGCGATGTGAGCCGCATCTGGGAGTCGAACATCTTCGGCAAGTCACTCTACGACATTGCCGAGGAGGGGCTGGAGGCGAAGATAAAGCGCATGCCGCCCTCCGTGCAGAGGAAGCTCCGCAGCACCATGCAGCGCATAGTGAACGAAGGCAGCGGCGGTCTCATCTGCATAATATTGTGACGCGAAAAAAGGCGCTCCCCCGGCCGGTAAAACGGCGGGGGAGCGCCTGTATGTTCTGCTGTGCGGCTCTGAGGCTCAGTCGTCCTCGAGCACGCGCAGGCCCGCGACGGCGGAGATGGGCAGGGAGAAGGATATCGCGCCCGAGGGCGTGCCGGGGCCGCAGCTTTCAGCTATGGCTTTCATTATCTTTGCCTTCTCCGAAGCCTTTGAGACGATGATGATAAGCTCTTTTTCCTGAGCTATTGAAACGCCGAGGAACTTCTCGGCCTGTTTTGCGCCGGTGCCTTTGGCGTGCAGCACCGTACCGCCGGCGGCTCCTGCGGAGCGCGCGGCGTCCATCACCGTATCTGTGTGGCCCTCGTTTATTATCGCCATTATCAGCTCGTGGTCGAACTTCATCTCAGGCACCGCGCCGTCCGGCGGGTTGTTTCCGGTCAGAAATGCCAAGGTTCGCCCTCCTCCCACGCTTTTTACCGGCACGGCCAGCATGATGCCATTGCCGGGGATATCAATGAACAGCTTCCTCTTTGCGCTCTTTATGAGCTGTTTTGTCATGTCTCCGCAGGCAACCGAGGCGACCAGCGCTTTTTCCGTTGCCTCCAGCCCGTAGAGGCTCAGGTGCTCGCTCGTGGCTGTGCCATTGCCCAGCATCGTGAGTACGATGGGCAGGCTGTGAGATCTGTACAGCTCTATCATGTCCTCCGCCTTCGCCCTGTCGACGATGGCGATGACAAAGTCCATTATCACGACGCCACCTCCCACAGCTCGATTATCTCGTCGTCCGCCAGCTGCGTCACGTCAAAGACCTCCTGCGTCCGCTTCGAGCGCACGAGGTATACCGCGCCCATGACCTGCACAGTTATGAGCGGCATCACGGCGACGAGCGACACCAGCCCGAAAGCGTCCGTGATGACGTTCCCGCCCACGGCCTCGCACGCGCCCATGGCGAAGGGCAGCATGAAGGTGGCGGTCATCGGTCCCGAGGCCACGCCGCCGGAGTCAAAGGCAATGGCGGTGAAGATGGGCGGCACAAAAAAGCTCATTGCCAGCGCTATTACATAGCCCGGCACGACGAACCAGAGGATGGAGATGCCGGTCAGCACCCGCACCATGGCAAGGCCCGTCGCGAGCGCTATGGCTATGGAGAGGCTCAGGCCCATGGCCTTTTCGGATACTGCCCCGGCGCTTATCTCCTCGACCTGTTTGTTCAGCACATGCACTGCGGGCTCGGCGGAGATGATGAACCAGCCCATGAGCATTGCCACGGGCACCAGCAGCCACGCGGCCTTGTCGGCGAGGCTCGCGCCGAGCACTGTGCCCAGCGACGAGAAGCCGACGTTCACGCCCACGAGGAACAGCACCAGCCCGACGTATGTATAGACGAGGCCGATGACGATCTTGAGAAAGGGCAGCTTCCTGAGCTTCAGCGAGAAGACCTGAAACAGCAGGAAAAATACCACGATGGGCGCAAGCGCTGTGGCGACCTCGTACATGTAGTGCGGGATCGCCTTGACATAGCCGCCGCCGAGCGCGACCGTATCGGCGTAGCTCTGGATGACTGAGGCGGCGACGGTACCATCCTCCATCTCGTAGAAGAAGCCGAGGATCATGACGGCGAGGATGGGCCCGATGGAGCAGAGCGCAACGAGGCCGAAGCTGTCGGCCTCGGCGTTTTTGTCGCTTCGTATTGAGGCCACGCCGACGCCCAGCGCCATGATGAAGGGCACGGTCATCGGCCCGGTCGTTACGCCGCCGGAGTCGAAGGCGACGCTAAGGAAACCCGCGTCGGAAAAGGCGGCGAGCGCGAAGACTATCACGTAGCAGCCGAGCAGCACCCAGCGGAGCTGTATGCCCAGAAGGATACGCAGCATGCAGATGACGAGGAACAGCCCAACGCCGACGGAGACGGTGATGATGAGTACGGTGGTGTTGATGTGCGGCACGTTCGAGGCCAGCACCTGCAGGTCGGGCTCGGCCACGGTGATGGCTATGCCCAGCATGAAGCTCAAAACGAGTATGAGCCAGAGCCTGCGCGACTTTGTCATCTTGGCGCCGATGTGGTTGCCGATCTGCGTCATGGACGCCTCGGCGCCGAGCGTAAAGAGGCCCATGCCGACGATGAGCATGATGGTACCCAGCAGGAAGGCCAGCATGAGGTCGGTAGTTACCGGCACAAAACTGAGGCACATGAGTGCGACGATGACCGCTATAGGCAGCACCGAGGAGATGGATTCGTTTATCTTTTCCCTGAGTATCGTCTTACTCGGCAAGGGCGTTCACCTCTTTCCGTGACTTATCTGTAAGTTCAGCGCTTGTCCGGGTCGTGGGGCATACGCAGGCCCAGCTCGCGCCGGGCATACGGCGTTTTCAGGAGTGCGGCGAACAGGGCGGAGGAGGCCGCGGCCCCAAAGACACCCTGAACGATGTTGGTCGGTATGCTGCCGGCGGCGGCCCAGCCGTAGCCGAGCAGCGCTCCCTCGTAGCCGAAGTAGCCGAGCACCATTACGACCTCGGCCGCAAGTCCCGCGAGTACGGTAGTGAGGATGGGCTTTTTCTCGCCAAAGCGGACGAGCAGCCCGCCGGCTATAAGCGCCATGACGGCCTTGATGACAAAGGTTCCCGGGAAATACTGCACATATCCGGCCATGAGGTCGGCAAGGCTTGAGCCGAGCGCCGCGGCGAGCGCACCCCAGAGCGGCCCCAGCACGTAGGCCGCGAGCAGCACCAGCGCGTCGCCCGCGTGGATATATCCGAACAGGGTCGGGAATTTGGGGTACATGGTTATGACGCAGCACAGCGCCGCAAACAGCGCCGCGTATATGAGTTTCTTATTGCCTTTCAAGAGTGATCGCCTCCGTACCCTCGCGGCTGAGCCTCATAGCGCCCAGCATTATGCCCAGCAGGATGAATGACCCGAAAAGTATCCTCGGGTAGAACCAGATATACTCGAAGAAAGAGAAAATCGCCAGCCCGCAGCAGGACGCAAGCCCGGCGAGGACTGCGCCTCTGACCTCCGGCGCTCTGTTCCGGCAGCGGCAGATCGCGAAGGCGCTGTCCTTCATCGTCCTGAACATATACCACATGAAAGCCACGAAGCCCAGCGTGCCCAGCTCAATGAGCAGGTCGAGGTAGAGCATCTGCGAGTGCGCGACGAGCGCGGCTTTCTCGGTGAGAGCGTAGGCGGGATAGATGTTGTCAAAGGCGTATGGCCCGAGGCCGATGCCGGTGAGACCGTAGTCGCGCAGGAGCAGCAGTACGCCCCGCCAGACGATGATGCGATAGCTGGCCGAGGAATCCGCACTGTTGAAGATGGTGAGGAAGCGCGTAACGATGCTGTCCGGCAAAAACGGGATGAGCAGCAGGCAGGCCACGAAACCCACGGGTATGAGCCGCTTGTCCGTGTAGTAGACGAAGACCAGCACGGCGAGCATAAAGGATAGCCAGCCGGAGCGGGAATAGGTCATGATGAGCGCCAGCATGGGCAGCGCGAGCGCGCAGGAGAAGACGAACCTCGCCCGCACGTCCTTCAGGTTTATCGCCCAGGCCGCGCACAGCGGCGTGAACAGCACGAGGAACTCCGCGTAGTTGTTGGAGTTGTCGAGCGTCGAATACACCCTGCCCGGCACGCCCTCGTTGAGCGCGAGGTCGGTGAGCGAGGCGTTCACCTCGACGCCCATGATGCGCTGCACGACCGCATATGCCGCCGTGACCATCACTGCGGCATAGAGCCAGCGCATGAGCGAGCGCAGCCGTCCGACAGTCGAAAGCTCGGCCGAGACCATGTAAAGCAGCATGAAGGCCGCGATGAAGAACATGAGTATGCGGATGCTGTCCGCCATGTCTGTTGTGAATATGAGGCTTATAAAGCAGGCCATCACGAACAGCAGGAAGGGCAGCCCCAAAGTCCGGGGACTCGGAGCCTCGCGTTTCCCGACCGCCGCGAGCAGCAGATAGATGCCGAACAGACCGAACACCGCGAGCACGGCGTAGGAGTTGGACCACACATTGTGCGGCGCGCAGAACATGACGAAGATGAAGGCCGGCAGCAGGAAGTCGAAGCGGCAGATGTACGAGCCTCTGACAAGGCGCACGATGACGCTCGTCTCCGCGAGCCGCGCGAAGAAGCGGACGATTGCGCCGAGTATGCGCAAAAGCCACTTCCAGAGCCAGTCGATAAAACGGCCAACGGCGCTCGCGGCGTAGTATTTTTCGACCCTCGACGGCCTGCCGAGGAAGCGAATGATGACGCTGTGGGGAAACGCGTTTTTGAAGGGCCGGTAAATGGCCCGGAGAAAACGGAAGATGAGGCTGTGCAGCCAGTAGCCGTAGAGCCTGCCGAGTACGCTGTCAGCGAGCAAAAGGAGTCACCCCGCTTTCAAAAGGATAGCTCACTTTCAGGCGGCCTCGATGCTGCGCACCTTGAGGAACAGCTTGCAGTCCCCGAAATAGACGCTCATGGAGTGCCCGGCGGCGTAGAGGGTACCGTTTATCGTGACGCCGTGGTCGCCGATGACGCCGTCGCCTTCGACGGTGAGCGTGACGGAGCAGTAGTCCTCGCGGGAGATCTCGACGACCTGCCCGGTGATGTCGGTGACGGCGCTCTTGGACTCGCCCGTGCGCCAGTCGACCAGCGTGCCCAGGGTGACGTTGTTCTCGGAATCCCAGGCCTCGTCGCCCGCCGTGAGCTGCTCGGCGACGTAGTCCGGCGTCTCCTCGCAGTAGAGGGTGATGCGCACCTTCTCGGTCTGGGCAATGGTACTCTCCGGCCCGAACAGCAGCCTGCCGAGGAAGATGCCCGCGGCGATAATGATTATTACAATGAGCAGGTCCACGATGTTGACCTTGCCGAACAGTCTGCCCTTGTTGTCCAACATGATTTGATTTTCCTCCAGAAAATTATTGATATGCGCGGAAAACGTCCCCGGCGAGCTTTGAGAGGTCATAGACCTCCAGCACCTTCCGCCGGGCGTTCGCCGAGTATCCACAGTAGAGCGCCTCGTCCTCCATGAGCCGCAGGACGGCCCGTGCAAAGCCCTCCGCATCGCCGTATGGGACAGCGATTCCGCATACGGGCGCGTCCTCTGCCAGCTCGCGGTTCGTGTCCAGCGCCGTCACGACGAGGGGCAGGGCGGCGCGCATGGCCTCGAGCAGGCCGAAGCTCATGGCCTCGCTCGAACTTGAGTTCACGTACAGGTCCGCCGCGCTGAGTACCCGCCCGCCGTCGCTGCGGTATCCCGCGAACAGGACGCGGTCCTCAATGCCCGGCTGTGCGGCCTTCTCCTTCAGCTCCGGCAGGAGCGGACCGTCGCCGCAGATGACGCAGCGGAAGGGCCTGTCCGTCATGTCGTGCAGTTTGGCCATGGCGTCGATCAGGAAGCCAAGGCCCTTCTCGGGCACGCAGCGCGCGAGCGTCGTTATCATGAACTCGCCCTCGCCGACGCCCAGCTCGGCCCTGACGGAGAGGTCCTTCACCGGCTCCGGCCCCGGCTCAACGCCGTTCGGGATGACGACGACCTTCTCCGGCGCAAAGCCGTTTTGCATGAGAACCTCGCGCCCCTCCTTGCAGACCGCGATGGCGCAGTGGTCACGCGGCGTCAGCGCCCGGTTAATCATGCGCCAGAGCCGCCCCGCACGGAGCGTGAGGTGGTTCGTGAAGACTACCTTCGGCGCGGGATAGTGCCGCAGAGAGAGCAGGGCCACGACGTTTTCGGCCGGATACTGGGCGTGGATGACGTCGATGGCGTTCTCGCGGCAGTATTCCGCAAGTTTCCGCGCCGATGATAGCGCCGAGCCGCGGCTTATTTTAAGCCTGAACGTGGGCACGCCGCTCGCCTCGAGCCTCTCGGAGAGCGCCCCCGGCACGTTGTAGCAGAGCCGGCAGTCCTCGCCCCGGGCGGTGAATATCCGCACCAGGTCATCGACGTATTTCTCCGAGCCTCCGTTCCCGGCGTAGTTTATGAGAAAGAGTATCCTCGTCATTATCCCTCCAAAACTAAATTCCACTCATTATATAATATTCTTCCAGCCTCGTCAACCCGCGCGACGCTTGCGGAGGGAGGGCCGATGTGGTATCATCTTGGAGAATGAGGTGGTAGAAATGACGGAAAAGCTGTACTATACCGACGGGCACCTGAGCCGCTTTGAGGCCCTCGTATGCTCCTGCGAGCGTGAGGGAGACGGCTATGCCGTGCGGCTCGACAGGACCGCGTTTTTCCCCGGCGGCGGGGGACAGGAGGCCGACAAGGGGACCCTCGCGGGACAGAAGCTGCTCTCCCTGCGCGAGGAGGGCGAGGATATCATACACGTTGTTGAAGAACCTCTCGCGCCCGGCGAGGCCGTGACGGGCGAGCTGGACTGGCAGCTCCGGTTCCGGCGGATGCAGGGGCACTCGGGCGAACACATCATGTCCGGCACGGTGCACCGGCTGTTCGGCTGCGACAATGTGGGCTTTCACATGGGCGAGGACGGCATGACGATCGACTTTTCGACTGAGCTGAGCCGGGAGGACCTGAGCCGGGCCGAACTGGAGGCCAACCGCGCCGTGTGGCGGAACGTGCCCGTGCGCACGCTGCTGCCGGACGCGGAAACGCTTGCGCACATGGAGTACCGCAGCAAGAAGGAGCTGACGGGTCAGGTGCGGATAGTGGAGATCGAGGGCGTTGACCGCTGTGCCTGCTGCGCGCCGCATGTGGCGTATACCGGCGAGGTGGGCTGCATAAAGGTCATCGACAGCATGAGGCACCGGGGCGGCACGCGCCTGACGCTCATCTGCGGCGAGCAGGCGATCGAGGACTACCGGAGCCTGCACGAAAACAACGCAAAGGTTTCGGTGGCGCTCTCGGCCCGGCGGCTCGAGACGGGCCGCGCAATTGAGAGGTACGTCTCCGAGCAGGAAGAGCGCAAGGCGGAGCTGACACGTCTCAAGCGCGAGATACTGCAGCTCAAGACGGCGGCACTCAGGCCGAGCGAGGGCTGCATCTGCATCTTCGAGGACGACATGGACATGATAACGCTCCGCGAGCTGGTAAACGCGGGCGCGGAGCTTTCGCAGACAGCCTGCGCGGGCTTCACGGGGCGAGACGGGGACTATAAATATATAGTAGGCAGCCGCACAAGGCCGCTCCGGGCGCTGGCAAGGGAGATAAATGCAGCCATAGACGGCCGCGGCGGCGGCTCGGACGAGATGATACAGGGCAGCTCGCGCTCGGACAGGCAGACGATAGAGAAGTATTTCGCCGAGTTCAAATAAAAAAGAGCCATTGCCGGACGGTGTCGCAGCCGTCCGGCAATGGCTTATTGTTTGTTGTCGCGTCAGGCTCCGAGCAGGACGCGGTCGTTCGCGAATTCCTTGCCGGAGACGGCGGAGAAGCGCTCGAGCAGGTCTTCGACCGTGAGACGCTTTTTCTCCTCGCCGCTGATGTCGAGGACTATGCGGCCCTCGCTCATCATGATGAGGCGGTTGCCGTGGGTGATGGCGTCGCGCATGTTGTGCGTGACCATGAGCGTCGTCAGGTGGTTCTCGGTGACTATCTGCTCGGATAGCTCGAGCACCTTGGCGGCGGTCTTGGGGTCAAGGGCGGCGGTGTGCTCGTCGAGCAGCAGGAGTTTCGGCTGCACCAGCGCCGCCATGAGCAGGGTCAGGGCCTGACGCTGGCCGCCGGAGAGCAGGCCCGCCTTGGCGTTCAGCCGGTCCTCGAGCCCGAGGTCGAGGGTCTTGAGCAGCTCGCGGTAGTCCTCGCGCTCGACCTTTTTTATACCCCAGCGGAGCGTGCGGCGCTTGCCGCGGCGTGCCGCGAGGGCAAGATTCTCCTCGATGCCCATAGTCGGGGCCGTACCCATCATCGGGTCCTGGAACACGCGGCCTATGAATGCGGCGCGCTTGTACTCGGGAAGCTTCGTGATGTTCCGGCCGTCTATCGTGATGCTGCCGGAATCGACCGAAAAGGCGCCCGCAATGGCGTTGAGCATCGTACTCTTGCCAGCGCCGTTGCCGCCGATGACCGTAACGAAATCGCCGTCGTTGAGCGTGAGGTTCAAATCAAACAGCGCTGTCTTGGCGTTGACGGTGCCGGGGTAGAAGGTCTTGCTGATGTGTTTGAGTTCAAGCATTGCTGGCTTCCTCCTTTTCAGTGCTGCGTCTGCCGGCCCTGCCGCTGAGCAGCTTCCCGCGCCAGTGGGGGATGGCGAGGAAGAGCGCGACGATGAGCGCGGTCAGGAGCTTCAGGTCGTTCGTGTTGAGGCCGAGCCTGAGCACGACCTGGATGACAACGTAATAGATAATCGCGCCGAGAATGCAGCTGGCGAGCTTGGCGGCGAAGTTGTGCGCGCGGTTGCCGAGTATGACCTCGCCGATGATGACCGCCGCAAGGCCGATGACGATGGCGCCGCGGCCCATGTCCACGGTAGAGCTGCCCTGGTACTGGGCGATGAGCGCTCCGGCGAGGGCCACGATGCCGTTCGAGAGCATGAGCCCGATGACGGCGTTTTTCTCGGTGTTGATACCCTGGGCGCGGGCCATGTTCCGGTTTGCGCCGGTGGCGCGGATGCCGCAGCCGATCTCTGTGCCGAAGAACCAGTAGAGCAGCGCCACGACGACCGCCGCTATGACGGCCAGCAGCAGGATCGGGTTGCCCATGGAAAGCTCGCGCACGAAACGCGAGGAGACCAGCAGGTCGAACTTATCCACGCTGACGGCGAGCGTCGACTGCGTGCCCGCCGTGGTGCCCCAGCCCATGATGCGCAGGTTTATCGAGTAGAGCGCGAGCTGGGTCAGTATGCCGGCGAGTATCGCGGGTATGCCGCACTTCGTGTGGAACAGCCCGGTAACGAGGCCCGCGAGCATACCCACGAGCATCGCTATGATGGTCGCGACCCAGACATTCACGCCGCTCACGGTGAGCAGCACACAGACGGCTCCGCCCGTAGCGAGCGAGCCGTCGACCGTCAGGTCGGCAATATCGAGCACCCTGTAGGTGATGTACACGCCGATGGCCATGATGCCCCACATGAGGCCCTGGCCCACGGAGCCGGGCAGGCCGTTCAGCAGTGATTGCAAGAAATCCATTACATTATCCTCCATGCGCGGTGGTCGGGCGGGACGGGCGGCGAGCCCGCCCCGCTTTCATTTTGCGTCTCAGCCTTCGATTGCCACGTAATCTTCGGGCATCGTCAGCCCCAGCGCCTCGCAGTTGGCGGCGTTGTACATCTTGGTGACGTTCGGGGCGTACTCGACGGCCATGGTGGTCACGTCGGCCTCGCCGGTGAGTATCTTCGCGGCCATCTCGCCGGTGGTGTAGCCGAGCTCGTAGTAGTCGATGGAGAGCGTCGCGACGCCGCAGCCGGAGCAGATGCCGCTCTCGCCGGCGACCACGGGCACGCCCGCGGCCAGGACGATGTTGGCAATGGTCTCAGTGTTGCCCGCGGCGGTGTTGTCGGTCGGGATGTAGATGACGTCGGAGTTGTCGCAGGCGGTCTGGGTGACGGAGCTGAGGTCGTTCACGTCGGTGAAGGCGTAGGCTTCGCAGGTGTAGCCCATGTCCTCAAGATAGCCGCGGATGGTCTCAATCTGGTAGACGCTGTTCGCCTCGCCGGAGCAGTAGAGCAGGCCAATGTTCTCGGCGTCGGGGAAGAGCTCCTGTATCATCTCGGCCTGCTGATCGAGCGGGGCGAGGTCGCTGGTGCCGGAGATGTTGTTGCCCACGGTGCCGGTCCAGCCGTCCAGGTTCAGCGCGGTGGCGTAGTCGGTGATGGAGGTGCCGAGGATGGGGATGTCGCCCGTCGCGGAGGCGGCGGCCTGCAGAGGCCAGGTGGCGTTCGCGAGGATGAGATCCACGCCCTCGGAGACGAGGCCGTCGACTATGGTGACGCAGTTGTTCTGGTCGCCGCCGGCGTTGCCCTCCTCATAGGTCACGGCGCCTTCGCCGAGGATGTCGGTGAGAGCGGCCTTGAAGCCCTCGGTGGCGGCATCGAGCGCTACGTGGGTCATCTGCTGGCAGATGCCGACTACATAGGTCTCGCCGGCGGTATCGTCATCCGCGGGCTCGGTGGCGGCGGGCTCGGTCTCGACGGGGTCCGTCGCGGCGGGCGGTTCGGTGGTCGTGTCGTTGGTCGTGCCGCAGGCGGCAAGGGCGAGCAGCATCACGGCTGCAAGCAGAATAGCGAGGATCTTTTTCATTTCGGTTTCTCCTTTTCCAAGTTGTCGGGCAGCAAAAAAGCAGCCCCGCCTGTTCAGACGGGGCTGCCGAAGCCGCTTTTTTTCTAACTCAGCAAACCGCTATCGTCCTGTCAGGCTCTCTGTTGTCCATGCCGTAAAAGTAAAAATAGGCATAGCAATAAAAGCCCGCAAAATCGAAGCGAGCCTGACGGGAAGCGGCGGTATTAACATTGACGGTGTTCAGAACGTTCTTCATACTGCCATGCTCCTTTCAGGCTGGGATTTGCTTTGCTGAATTTAAAATAACGCTTGAAATGGCTAAAGTCAAGTGGATATATCTCTCAAAACTGCACACGTAGGACGGACGTTATTTAGAAATATTGCACAAACTGTCCGCCATTCAGGGAACAATGACTTCCTTGACGATAAAGTCCCTGCCGCTGATCACATCGGCGTTGCGCTTGCCGCAGCGGGGACAGTAGCCCTCGTTCTTGACGATGGGGAAGGCCCTTTTGCAGTCGCGGCAGATGCCCTGAGCCTCCACGACTTCAATTTTCAGCTTTGTGTTTTCAAACGGAGTGTCCTTTATTATGACATTGTAGATGTCCTCGACGTACTTCGGGATGACCAGCGAGAGGTCGCCGATCTCGAGCACGATGGTGTCGATCATGTCCAGCTCGTTTTCCTTTGCGAAGGCCTCAACGGTGCGGAGCACCTGCCTGACTACGCCTATCTCGTGCATTGACCAGCCCTCCGTGACCATAAATATCTCTACCGGGATTATAAACCCAACAGCCGCGCCGGTCAAGCGGCATAACGGTATATGCAGGTTTTGAACAATTGTGGCCATACCAGTCGGAGAAATGATGGTCTAACCAAAACCAATTGTGATAATCGCCAGTTTTTTGACGTTCAAATTTGCTAAGGCGTTAATTGAATGAAAGGTGAAGTGAGTTTATAATGATAAAAGAACGACCAATGTTGGATAACCGAGTTTTTTTATATGAAAAGAGGGGGATATATGGCCTTCAGAAAAAAGATACTTCTCCTTGCATCCAAAATCAGCCTCGAGTCCGGCACCTACACCGGCGTCACTCCGTCCGACCCCGAGTATATGATACTCGACCCCGTGGTCACGGACGAGATGGCCGATGTGGGCATGCACGTCAAGGTGCGCAAGCCGAGACATATTGAGGAGATAGCCAAGAAAGCCGGCACGAGCGTCGAGCACGCGCAGGCGATGGTAGACGAGTTGGTCAAATGCGGCATCGTCCGCTGCGTCTACGACGGCGCCGAGCACGATGTCGAGACCTATTACTATCCCATCTGGGTGCCCGGCATCATGGAGGGCATGCTGTCGGTCAAGGAGCAGGTGGAGAAGTACCCGGTCATTGCAGAGTGCTTTGAGCGCTACACGCGCTACCGCACGCCGATACTGGTTCCGAACTTCCCCGCGGGCATGGGCCCGATGCGCGCGATGCCGGTCGGCAGCGCGATAAGGAACGACAGCCATGCCGCGACATATGACGAGGTCGAGCACATCATCGAGAGGGCCTGGGCCATCTCCGTCGGCCCCTGCTCATGTCGCCGTACCCGCCGTCTCATGGGCGAGGGCTGCGGCCACCTCGAGGACGACATGTGCATGTACATCGACGACAACGCCAAGTTCTTCTCCAAGCAGGGCAGCCACAGGCTGGTCAGCAAGGAGGAGGCGCTCGAGATACTCAAGAGGGCCGAGGACAACGGCCTTGTGCACGAGATAAACGCTGCCGAGGGCTATGACGGCCCGACGGCCATCTGCAACTGCTGCGGCTGCTCCTGCCTGGCGCTGCGCCTGGGCGAGTACTTCAACGCACCGGATATGCTCAGGACAAACTACGTTGCCAAGGTGGACCGCGACAAGTGCGTTGCCTGCGGCCTGTGCGTTGACAACTGCCAGATGGGCGCGCTCAAGCTCGGCACCAAGCTCTGCGCCAAGGTGGAGGAGAAGCCCGAGGAGCGCCTCACCCCGATGGACGCCATCTGGGGCAAGGACAAGTACAACGTCGATTACCGCACTAACCGCACCAAGGTCGCTGACGAGGGCACGGCTCCATGTAAGATGGAGTGCCCGGCGCACATCCCGGTACAGGGCTATATCAAGCTGGCCGCCCAAGGCAGATACCTCGAGGCGCTCGAGCTTATAAAGAACGAGAACCCCTTCCCGGCGGTCTGCGGCCGCATCTGCAACAGGGCCTGCGAGGACGCCTGCACCCGCGGCGACATCGACGATCCTATCGCAATCGACGATATCAAGAAGTTCATCGCGGATAAGGAGCTGTCTGCCGAGACGAGGTTCGTGCCGAAGATGCTCAACCAGACCGGCAAGCCGTTCACGAACAAGATCGCCGTCATCGGCGGCGGCCCGAGCGGTCTTAGCTGCGCCTACTACCTCGCCGTCAAGGGCTATCCCGTCACGGTGTTCGAGAAGGGCGACAGGGTCGGCGGCATGCTGACGAGGATACTCCCGTCGTTCAGGCTGGAGAAGGACGTCGTTGAGGCCGAGATCGAGGTCCTGCGCGAGCTTGGCGTCGAGTTCCGCTGCGGCGTGGACGTGGGCAAGGACGTGACGATAAGCCAGCTGCGCGAGCAGGGCTACGAGGCGTTCTACCTTGCGGCGGGCGCGTGGAAGAGCGCGAAGCTGGGCGTCGAGGGCGAGGACAAGGCCGGAGTCTGGGGCGGCATCGAGTTCCTGAAGGCCGTGAACGCGGGCGAGGAGGTCAAGATCGGCAAGAACGTCGCGGTCATCGGCGGCGGCAATACCGCCATGGACGTGGCGCGCACGGCGATAAGGCTGGGTGCGGAGAACGTGTATATAGTCTACAGGCGCACGGCGGACGAGATGCCGGCGGCGGCGGACGAGGTCGCTGAGGCCGAGGCCGAGGGCGTGCAGTTCAAGTACCTCGTGACCCCGGCGGAGATCCTGGGCGACGAGGCGGTCACGGGCGTGAAGCTGCAGTGCCTGGAGCTGTCTGCTGTGGAGGACGCCTCCGGCAGAAGGCAGCCTGTGGAGCGCAAGGGCGTGTTCGAGGAGCTGGCGGTGGACTGCGTCATAGCGGCGACGGGCCAGAAGGTGGACCTCGGGAATATGCTCGAGGGCACCAAGGTTGTGCGCGGCAAGAACGGCACGGTCGTGGTGGACCCGGTGACGCTGCAGACCGGCGAGCCGGACATCTTCGCGGGCGGCGACGTGGTGACCGGCCCGAGGTTCGCGATAGACGCTATCGCGGCGGGCAAGGAAGGCTCCATCTCGATACACAGGTTCGTACACGAGGGCCAGAGCCTTGTACTGGGCAGGGCCGTTAAGGAGTACCTGTCGCTGGATAAGGACAACGTGGTCGTGCCGATAAAGAGCCTGAAGCCCGCGCCGAGGCAGAAGGCGGCGGACGGAGCGCCCGAGGAGGCGAAGAAGACCTTCCGCGACCTGCGCGGTACCTTCACGGAGGAGCAGCTGAAGAAGGAGACGGAGCGCTGCCTGGGCTGCGGTGCTGTGGTGCTTGACGAGTACATGTGCATCGGCTGCGGCATCTGCACGACGAAGTGCAAGTTTGACGCGATAAAGCTGGAGCGCGTGAGGGACGTCGAGGGCCTGGATTACGACAAGCTGGTCCCGAGCCTCGCGCCGCACGTGGCAAAGCGCTACGGCACTATAGCGATAAAGAGCCTGTCGAAGCCGTTCTCGAAGAAATAAGCAGAAAGAACTTCCGGGCGGAAGATCATTGATCTTCCGTCCGGCTTTTTCTGACCGGTATCCATACCTCGTAGGACGTGTTTTGCGGGTCAGGCTCAAAGTAAACCTCGATGTCCGGACCTTCAGTGAACTCGTAGCCGGAGGTCGGGAGCCACTCAGTAACGATGCGCCTTTCAAGCTCCTGAATGGACCGGCCCGTGCCCGAGCCGGGGAAGATCGCCCACATCGCTGTAGGCGAGGAATAGCCATATTTGAGCGCAACATCGACGATCTTTGCGCCGCCGCCTTGCAGATCGACGGCAGCCAGGGACATTTTCCGCCTGCGGATGTACTCGGATAAGGGCATGCCTCCAATAAATTCAACCACTCCGGCCTTCGACAGCGGCGGGAACTCCCCCTTGACGCGCAGTACTGAGTATGCTATAATCCAACACAGATTAGTCTCAACTAACCTTTTTGTTTGTACGCAGGTTAGTATATACTAACTAATTGGAAAGGTGATGAAAATGAGCGTAGTCATAGTGGGCGGCAACGAGTGCATGGCGGGGCAGTACGAGAGCATCTGTCGCGAGCACGGGTACAGGGCCAAGGTTTTTACCAAGGAGAGCGGCTCCATGAAGAAGAAGGTCGGCACGCCGGACCTGCTAATACTGTTTGTGAGCACGGTCTCGCACAAGATGGCCCTGAGCGTGATACAGGAGGCGAAGAAGAACCGCGTGCCGGTGGCGAGGCTCATGACCAGCAGCGGCTCGGCGCTCCGGGCCGCGCTTTCGGAGCACTGCGCGTAATGGCCCCGCTGGAAAACTACATCGTGGAGCACTGTGCGCCGACGCTGGCCTGCCTCAAGACCGGAACGCTTTTCTGTGTAGACATTGCAGAGACGGCGGAGCTGCTGCGGCAGATCGCGCTCTGGAACTCGGGTCTGGGGGACAGGGGGGTCTCGTTGACGCTTCTAAGGCAGCGCGGCCTCCGGGCGCTGGTGTACATGTACCGACGCTCGCAGCTCGCGCGCGACCTCGCGGCGAACGATACGGCGAGCTTCCTTCGCGGCTTCGGCTATACGTCCATGGAGCCTGAACGCGCGCTCGAGCACCTGAAGGAGCGCCTTCACACGTCCGAAGGCTTTCCGCACGAGATAGGCGTTTTCCTCGGCTATCCACTCTGCGACGTGCTGGGCTATATCACAAACCGCGGCAGGAACAGCAAGCTGACCGGCTGCTGGCAGGTCTACGGCGACGCGGAGGAGGCGGCGAGGCAGTTTGCGCGCTTCCGCAAATGCCGCGACCTGTACGCGCGGCTCTGGAGAGAGGGTAAAACGGTGCGGCAGCTGACTGTCTGCGCCTGACAATAAAACAGGGAAAGAGGTACAAAAAATGAGTAAAACAGCGGTAGTATACTGGAGCGGCACAGGCAACACAGAGGCAATGGCGAACGCCGTACTGTCCGGGGCGCAGGCGGCGGGCGCCGAGGCGGAACTGCTGACGGCCGCGGAGTTTGGCCCGGAGAGGGCAGCGGCCTGCGACGCCATAGCCTTCGGCTGCCCGGCCATGGGCGCTGAACAGCTCGAGGAAGACGAGTTCGAGCCTATGTTCACATCCTGCAAGGCGGCGCTCAAAGGCAAGCGCATAGCCCTTTTCGGCTCATACGGCTGGGGCGACGGGGAGTGGATGCGCAGCTGGGAGACCACGGCGAAGGGATATGGCGCAGTTTTGGTGACGGAGAGCGTCATCTGCGCCGATGCCCCGGACGCCGCGGCTGTCTCTGCCTGCGAAGCCCTCGGCCGGGCGCTGGCATAAAACCGCGCGCTGCATGAAAAGACCGCCGCAGCCTTAGTTGGCTGCGGCGGTCTTGCCGTTTCATTCACTCGTTCGCGCCCGCGACGTGCTCCTTGAGCTTTTCAAAGGTCTCGGCGCTGATGACGTGCTCGATGCGGCAGGCGTCCTCCGAGGCCGTCTCGGGGCTTACGCCCATGCGGACGAGCCAGCTTGAGATGAGCGTGTGCCGCTCGTATATCTTTTCAGCTATCTCGCGGCCCTTGTCCAGAAGGGAGATGTAGCCGTCGCCGTCCACCTCGATGTAGCCGTTCGTCCTCAGGTTTTTCATTGCCACGCTCACGCTCGGCTTCGAGAAAGACAGCTCGTTGGCTATGTCGATGGACCTCACGACGCCCTTGCGCTTTTGCAGCACGAGTATGGCCTCGAGATAGTTTTCCGCAGATTCCTGTATCTTCAACTTATCGGCACCTCAGCTTATCCTTTTTATTTATCCTTTATATTAACACAGCATCGCACCATTCCGCAAGTACGAAAACGCGGTTGACAATTGCGCCCGGCGGGGATAAGATTCATTAAGTTGCTGTAGAGCGGGAGGTAATGCATGTTCAGACTGATAAAGACCGAAGGCCGCGCGCGGCGCGGCGAATTCACCTGCCCGCACGGTACGGTGCAGACGCCGGTGTTCATGAACGTCGGCACGCAGGGCGCGATAAAGGGGGCGCTCTCCGCGCGCGACCTCGCGGATATTGGCTGCCAGGTGGAGCTTTCCAACACCTATCACCTGCACGTCCGGCCAGGGGATGAGCTTATTAAATCGCTCGGCGGGCTGCACAGGTTCATGACATGGGACGGGCCGATACTCACGGACAGCGGCGGGTTCCAGATCTTCTCTCTCGCCCGGCTGAGGAAGATAGGCGAGGACGGCGTGCGCTTCAACTGCCACGTGGACGGCCGGCACATCTTCATGGGCCCGGAGGAGAGCATGAGGATACAGTCGAACCTCGGCTCCGACATAGCCATGGCCTTCGACGAGTGCATCAAAATACCCTCGCCCTACGAGTACGTGCGCCAGAGCTGCGACCGGACGGTGCGCTGGCTCGAGCGCTGCAAGAGGGCGCTGGCGGAGTACAATTCGGAGCCGGACGCCGTGAACCCCGGACAGGTGCTGTTCGGCATAAATCAGGGCGCGGTGTTCCACGATATAAGGATCGAGCACATGAAGCGCATAGCGGAGCTGGACCTGCCCGGTTACGCTATCGGCGGCCTCGCGGTGGGGGAGACCGCCGAGGAGATGTACGACACCATCGAGGCAGTAGAGGAGCACATGCCCAAGGACAGACCGAGGTATCTCATGGGCGTCGGCACGCCGGGGAATATCATCGAGAGCGTGTGGCGAGGCGTGGACTTCTTCGACTGCGTCATGCCCGCGCGAAACGGACGGCACGGGCACCTGTTCACCTGGGACGGGATAATCAACATCAAAAACGCCAAATACGAGCGCGACGAGGGGCCGATATCGCCGGGATGCGATTGCCCCGTGTGCAGGAGATATTCAAGGGCCTACGTGCGGCATCTGTTCAAGGCGGAGGAAATGCTCGCCATGCGCTTCGCCGTGACGCATAACCTGTGGTTCTATAACGAGCTCATGCGCAGGATCAGGCAGGCCCTCGACGAGGGCAGCTTCGCCGCCTTCCGAGAGAGGTATGCGAATATTTTGGATAAGCGGATATAAATTGCTTGCATTTGGGTGAAAATGAGGTTATAATTGACACACTGTATTTTTTCCAGGTTGGAGGGTCAATAAAAATGTTTTTTAATCTGCTGTCTGGAGACGCGGCCGCGACGGGCGGACTCGGCGGAATGTCGTCGATACTGTTCCTCGTCATCATCTTTGTGGTTTTCTACTTTTTCCTTATCCGTCCCGAGAACAAGCGGAAGAAAAAGCTCACCGAGATGCGCAACAACATCACGATAGGCGACGAGATCGTGACCATCGGCGGCATAATGGGCAAGGTAGTCCAGGTCACCGAGGACACCATCACCTTTGAGACCGGTGAGGACAGGGTCCGCATGCAGGTGACGAAGTGGGCCATCTCGACGAACGTGCGCGAGGAGAAGCAGAGGGCTGCCCAGCAGGCCGCCGCTGCGAAGTCGAAGGGCAAGAAGAACGCCGCCAAGACCGCGGGCGAGGAGAACAGCATAGACGAGGGCAAGAGCGAGTAAAAGCCTGTCATTAAAATTTCCCCGGAGCAATAGGATGTACCAGTATCCTAAGCTCCGGGGAATTTTTATTTGGAGGCGAGAGCATGACGGCTGGAACGGTCGAGAGAAAAGGGAAGGGGAGGCAGAGACTCAGATGGTACCTGTTCGGGCCGCTCACAGGCATCGTCGCTGCGGTCACGGTCTGCTATGTCTGCGCGGCGCTGCTGGAGCGGGAGGTACTTCCTGCCAGCACGATGGAGCCGCTGACGATAGCGAGCCTGTTTGTGGGCGCGGCGGCGGGCGGAGCTGCCGGTGCCAAACGAAGGGGCGGGGCGGCTATTGAAACGGGCCTCATATGCGGGGCGGTGCCGGCAGCGCTGGTGGTCGTGGTGTCGCTGGCCATGCCCGGCGACGGCCCAGCTGCCGCCGGCTGCGTGAGGGCAGCGATAGCACTGACGGCAGGAGGCGCCTTCGGCGGCGCGCTGTGCCTGGACCGGGGTAAGTCAAAACGCCGAAAACTGCGGCGCGGGAGAAGATAATACCGGGAGTAATCATTGCACATGGTAGACATAATTGAAGCGTGATAACCAAGATGTAGTTGCCGCAGAAAACCGGCGTCACAAAATACTGTGATTTCAGGAGCATTGCGGGGTCTCCTCCGAAACAGCAGTAATGCGGGTTAACATAATACTGTTAACATAATACTTGGTCATAATTCACAAAAATACGGTTTATTTGACAAAGGGCTTGAATAGTGATGGAATTTGTATTATATTGTGCATACTCGGATTATGTAAATTGCAGGACTGTCTGCACTGAAAAGGCAGGGCCGTGATGAAGGCGGCGCAGGGTCTGGCACGTGTAGATATAGCGCGTCTCGTTCGCCAGAGCGGGGAGCTGCTGGTTTTGTTTTTGCTGTGTGCGGCTTTTTTGGGAGGCGCTGCAGCGGGTACTGCGCTCAGCTCGGGCGAGTTCAGCGGGGCTGAAAACGTCCTCGGCGGGGACGGCGCGGTCTATGGGTACGACAGCTTTGCGGGCCTGCTGTTTTCCTGCGCGAAGTACCATTTGATGGTATTGCTGTTTTCGACCTCGATAGTCGGCGTGCTGCTGATACCGGCAGCGCTGGCGTTCAGGGGCTTTGTGCTGGCGTGTACGGCGGCGTATATAGCGTCTGCGTATCCTGAGCAGGGCGTGGCCCTGACGCTGGTAGTGCTGGGGCTGCCGTCGCTGCTGACTGTGCCGGGGTTGTTTGTGGTGGCCTTTGACGGGGCGTGTTTTTCGTCGAGGCTGCTGGCGGAGCATTTGAGGCGGCCTGTGGCGGCCAGGTATTCCCGCGGTGAGAACCGGCTTGCGGCGGTAGGCGTGATGCTCGTTCTGGCTGCGGCGATGGAGAGGTTTGTTGTACCGCAGCTGGTGGGGCTGCTGATTTGAAATTTGCGGGTAAAGGGGAGTGTCGGCTTGGAGTCTTCCGTTTGTCTTGAAGAATTCAATAAATATCTGACGAACGTGAAGAAGGCGTCGGCGAACACCCTGGCCTCATATTTGAGGGACGTGAGGCAGCTGGACGACTATCTGAGGTCGCACGATCTGTCGGAGCTTGCCGAGGCGGATGACGAGGAGCTTGAGGGCTATATCACGTGGCTGCGGCACAACGGCAAGTCGCCGGCGACGGTGTCGCGGAGTATAGCCTCGCTAAAGTGCTTTTACGGGCACATGCTGGATCTTGGCGTTGTGGAGCACAATCCGGCCTCCGGGCTGGTGCCGGAGAAGTCGGTGCAGAAGCTGCCGCAGATACTCACGAGCAAGGAAGTGGAGCTGCTTTTGGAGCAGCCTGAGTGCTCTGACATGAAGGGCTACCGCGACAGGGCGATGCTCGAGCTGCTGTACGCGACGGGGATAAGGGTCAGCGAGCTGATATCGCTGGACATCACGGACGTGAACATACCGGCGGGCTTCATACGGTGCCGGAGCAAGGAGAAGGAGCGTATAATACCGCTTTACCCCAAGGCGGTCAAGGCGCTGCAGGAGTATGTGGAGTTCATAAGGCCGCAGATGATAGCCTCGCCGGACGAGCTGTCTCTGTTTGTGAACATAAGCGGGGAGAGGATGAGCCGTCAGGGGTTCTGGAAGCTCATCAAGACCTATCAGCAGAAGGCCCATATTGAGAAGACGATAACGCCGCACACGCTCAGGCACAGTTTTGCGGCGCACCTGCTTGAAAACGGGGCGGATCTGAAGTCGATACAGGAGATGCTGGGACACGCGGACATATCGTCGACGCAGATGTACTCGCACCTGGTAAACAAGCAGCTGAAGGACGTATACAACAAGGCCCACCCGAGGGCATGAAGAACTGAGGGGAGCAGGACCGGCGCCGGTAAATGAGGCGCCGGTTTTGTGCTGTCTGAGGGCCTGCGCGATATAATAGCCTCCACCAGACGAGCCGGGCGGTCTGGTGGAGGCGGTTTATTGGCAGCTGTTTTGTTCGCGCAGCATGCGGTAAAAGGTGGAGGAACACAGGCCGGTGCGTTCCAGGGCGGAGGTAAAGTCGATTTTGTGCTCTCTCCAGAGCGAGACGACGTGGCGGAAGTTGTCCGGCTCGGGCACGGCGGGCCTGCCGAAGGACACGCCCCGTGCTTTAGCTGCTGCAATTCCTTCGGCCTGGCGCTGGCGGATGCTCTCACGCTCGCTCTGGGCGACGAAGGAAAGGATCTGGAGGACGAGGTCGGCTATAAAGGTGCCCATTAGGTCTTTGCCGTTGCGCGTGTCGAGCAGAGGCATGTCCAGCACGACGATGTCGATGCCCTTGTCCTTGGTGAGCAGCCGCCACTGTTCAAGTATCTCGCCATAGTTGCGGCCCAGGCGGTCAATGCTCTTGATGTACAGGAGGTCGTCACGTTTGAGCCTGCGGATCAGGCGCCGGTACTCCGGCCTGTCGAAATCCTTGCCCGACTGTTTGTCGACGAACAGGTTTTGAACGGGGATTTCAAGCCCGCTCAGGGCAAGCACCTGTCTGTCCTCATTCTGGTCGGCGCTGGACACCCTGATATAACCGTAGACCTTGCTCAAATCTGCGACCTCCTAGCTTCGCATTTTTCTCCTTTACTTTAGCATACGCAGATAAAACACAAAGCTCTCGGCCACATTCTTCATCAAAAGTTCAAAAAATACAAAATAACTGTCTCAGCAACATCAGCCAGGACAGGAGCGCTTGCGAGTTTTCAACAGTTTTATCAACATTTCAACGTTCAAAACTCGCGCAGGCAGCAGTAGCAGCCGTCCTTTCCTTGCTGTTGAAGATGAAGTTGTAGTTGTTGTTGTAGTTGTTGTTGTAGTTGTAGTTGTAGTTGTAGTTGGCATCGTCGGCATGCGTTTGCATTCTGGAGAGGAAGGTTAGCGTTCCTTGGGGGTATCTGAGGCGAAGGACGCGTTTTTTGCTGTTCTCGGGTGTAAAAGAAACGTTGCAAGGAGGGCGAAAGTCGTATATAATAGGCGTATAAGTCCATAGTTTGGGAGTGACGAATTATGAAGTTTACCAAGATGCACGGCTGCGGCAACGACTATGTGTATGTCAACTGCTTTGAGGAGACGGTAGATGACCGCCCGGCACTGGCGAGGCTCGTGTCTGACAGACACTTCGGCGTCGGCGGAGACGGGCTTATATGTATCTGCCCGTCCGATAAGGCCGATTTTGCAATGGATATGTATAACGCGGACGGCTCGCAGGGCCAGATGTGCGGCAACGGCATCCGCTGCGTGGCAAAGTACGTCTACGAGCGCGGCATGACCAAAAAGAGTGTAATAGATGTCGAGACCGGCGCCGGCGTCAAGACTCTCTGGATGAATATCGAGAACGGGGTGGTCGAGAGCGTCCGTGTCTGCATGGGCAAGCCGGAGTTCACCGCCGCAAAGGTGCCGGTGCTGACCGAGTCCGAGGTTTTCATAAACCAGCCCCTCGAGGTCGGCGGCATGCAGTGGAGCGTGACAGCCGTCTCCGTCGGCAACCCTCACGCGGTAGTGTTTGTTGATAACGTCGACTGGCTCGACCTGCCCACGATAGGCCCTCTCTTTGAGAACCACCCGCTGTTCCCGGAGAGGATAAACACCGAGTTCGTACAGGTCATCGACAGGAACACGCTCAAGATGCGCGTATGGGAGCGCGGCAGCGGCGAGACGCTGGCCTGCGGCACCGGCTCCACGGCAGCGCTCGCGGCAGCGGTCGTGAACGGCAGGTGCGAGCCTTCCGTAAAGATGCAGCTGCGCGGCGGCGAGCTGAACATCGATTGGGACAGGGATGTGGACCTCATCTACATGACCGGCCCGGCCGTCACTGTCTTTGACGGCGAACTTCTGCTGTGAGGTGCCTCTGAAGTGATAAAACTTAACGATAACTACATGAAGCTGCCCGGCAGCTACCTCTTTGCCGAGATAGCGAGAAGGACTGCGGCATATACGGAGAATAACCCCGGGAAAAAGCTCATAAAGCTGGGTATAGGCGACGTGACCCTGCCCCTGCCCGGAGCGTGCACTGAGGCGATGAAAAAGGCCGCGGACGAGATGGCTGAGAAGGCCACGTTCATGGGCTACGGTCCCTACGAGGGCTACGAATTCCTGCGCGAGGCAATAGCGAAGAACGACTACGAGACGCGGGGCGTGAAGATAGGCGCTGACGAGATCTTCGTGTCCGACGGCGCGAAGTCTGACTGCGGGAATATAGGCGACATTTTCTCGGAGGACAACGTTGTCGCGGTGTGCGACCCGGTTTACCCGGTATACATAGACGCGAACGCCATGAGCGGCCGCGCGGGCGAGTGGCTGGGCGAGCGCTGGGAGAAGATAGTCTACATGCCCTGCACACCGGAGAACGGCTTCATCCCCGAGCTGCCCGAGACCGTGCCGGACATGATATATCTGTGTTTTCCGAACAACCCGACGGGCATGGCCGCGACGAAGGAGCAGCTGAGGCCCTGGGTGGACTACGCCAACGAGCACGGCAGCATCATTCTCTACGATGCGGCGTACCGTGCGTACATGTCCGACCCCGAGCTGCCGCGGACGATATACGAGGTGTCGGGAGCGGAGACCTGCGCCATTGAGTTTTGCAGCTTCTCCAAGACCGCAGGCTTCACCGGAACAAGGTGCGGCTGGACGGTGATACCGAGGCCGCTGGTGCGGAGCGGACAGAGCCTGTACGACCTGTGGATGCGTAGGCAGAGCACGAAGTTCAACGGCACGGCCTATGTCATTCAGCGCGCGGCGGAAGCCACCTACAGCGACGAGGGCAAGGCTCAGATAGCCGAGATGATAGGATATTACATGAATAACGCGAAGGTCATACGCGCAGGTCTCGAGGAGGCGGGGCTGGAGGTGTACGGCGGGACGGATTCGCCGTATATCTGGTTCCGTGCGCCGGGCGGCATGGGCTCCTGGGAGTTTTTTGACAGGCTTCTGACAGAGGCCAACGTGGTGACAACGCCGGGCGAGGGCTTCGGACCCTCGGGCGCGGGTTTCATACGTCTCACAGCCTTCGGCGACGCCGAGAACACGGCGGAGGCCGTAAGGAGGATAAAGGCTATCATATAAGACGGGAGGAAACTGCATTGAAAGTCATAGTAGGAACTCAGGAAGAAGTAGTAAAGAAAGCCGCGCAGAGGTACGTGAAGCTGCTGGGCGAGAAGCCGGAGGCCGTGCTGGGTCTCGCGACCGGCTCGACTCCGCTTGGACTGTACGGCGAGCTGGCGAGACTGTATGCGGCAGGCGAGGTATCGTTCGCAAAGTGCACGACCTTCAACCTGGATGAGTATATCGGGCTGGACGGTACGCATGACCAGAGCTACCGCTATTTCATGAACAAGAACCTGTTCGAGCGGGTCGACGTCCGCATGGAGGCCACGCATGTTCCCTCGGGCGCTGTCAAGAGCGACGAGGAGGCCGAGCAGTACGACGCGCAGATAAAGGCTGCCGGCGGGATAGACCTGCAGCTGCTGGGCATCGGCAACAACGGGCACATCGGCTTCAACGAGCCGCTGACGCCGTTCACCTCCATGACCCATATAGTAAAGCTGACGGACTCGACGAGAGAGGCGAACAAGCGCTTCTTCGCGTCCATTGACGACGTGCCGACGCACGCCGTTACGATGGGCATACATACGGTTATGCAGGCGCGGAGCATCATCCTCATGGCTTTCGGCGAGGGCAAGGCGGAGATCATCAAGAAGACGGTGGAAGGCCGGCCGGAGATCGCAGTGCCGGCGTCGCTGCTGCAGCTGCATGAGGACGTGGAGATATACCTGGACGAGGCGGCCGCAAGCAAGCTCTCGTAAATAACGGCAAATCAGAGCCGCGGGATAATACACGCTCCCGCGGCTCATCATGTGGAGGAAACAATGGGCAAATATTTCGGAACAGACGGCTTCCGTGGCGAGGCCAACGTGGACCTCACCGCGGAACACGCATTCAAGATCGGCCGCTTCATCGGCTGGTACTACGGCAGAGATCATAAGGCCAAGATAGTCATAGGCAAGGACACACGGCGCTCGAGCTATATGTTCGAGTGCGCATTGTCGGCGGGGCTCACATCCTCGGGCGCGGACGCCTACCTGCTGCACGTCACGACGACGCCGAGCGTGTCGTATATCGCGAGGGTAGACGACTTCGACTGCGGCGTCATGATAAGCGCGAGCCACAACCCCTACGTCGATAACGGCATAAAGCTGCTCAACGCCCAGGGAGAGAAGATGGAGGAGTCCGTCCTCGACGAGATAGAAAAGTACCTCGACGGCGAGCTGCCCGAGCCGCCCCACGCAACCGGCTCAGACATAGGCAGGACGGTGGACTACGCCGCGGGCAGGAACAGGTATATCGGCTACCTCATCAGCCTCTCGACCCACTCGTACAAGAACATGAAGGTCGGCCTTGACTGCGCAAACGGCAGCACCTGGATGATAGCCAAGAGCGTGTTCGACGCGCTCGGGGCGGATACCTATGTCATCGGCAACAGGCCCGACGGCATAAATATCAACGTGGACTGCGGCTCGACGCATATCGGCGCGCTGCAGGAGCTGGTAAAGAAGGAGGGCCTCGATATCGGCTTCGCCTTCGATGGAGACGCGGACAGGTGCCTCGCCGTGGACGAGAACGGCGCCTACGTCTCCGGCGACGAGATAATGTACATGTGCGCAAAGCACATGAAGGACAGGGGCCGGCTCGACACCAACACGCTCGTGACGACGGTCATGTCGAACTTCGGGCTGTATAAGGCGCTCGACGCCGTGGGCATAGGCTACGAGAAGACCGCGGTCGGCGACAAGTACGTCTGGGAGAACATGAGGGCCAACGGCCACCTCATCGGCGGCGAGCAGTCGGGGCATATCATCTTTTCGAAACACGCCACGACGGGCGACGGGATGATAACGGCCATCAAGGTCATGCAGACGGTGCTGGACAGCAAGCTGCCGCTCTCGAAGCTGGCCGCGCCGGTGACGATATACCCGCAGGTGCTCAAAAATGTCATCGTGGACGACAAGGACGGCACGATGGCCGACGCCGCCGTGCAGCAGTCGGTGAAGGACGTGGAGGAGCGGCTGGGCGAGCGCGGAAGGGTGCTGCTTAGAAAGAGCGGCACGGAGCCGCTGCTGCGCGTCATGGCCGAGGCCGAGACGGATGAGGAGTGCGAGGCAGCGGTGGACGAGATAATAGACGCCATGCGCAATAGCGGGCACCTTGTGAGGGTAAAATGATGTATAAGATAGCTGATCTGCTCGATCTTGAGCATACGATAGCCGCGGAGCTGTTCCGGGATAAGACCTATCCCTGGGAGGTGCTGACGGAGATAAGGGCGTTCATATTGAAGCTGGGCGCCACGCTGCCTGAGGCGGAGTTCGACCACCCGGCGGAGGACGTGTGGATAGCGAAGGATGCAAAGGTGTTCCCCTCGGCCTATATCGGCGGGCCATGCATAATCGACCACGAGGCTGAGGTGCGCCATTGCGCGTTCATACGCGGCAGCGCCATCGTAGGCAAGGGCTGCGTCGTGGGCAATTCGGTGGAGCTGAAGAACGTCGTGTTGTTTGATAAGGTACAGACGCCGCACTACAATTATGTAGGGGACAGCGTGCTGGGCTACAAATCGCACATGGGTGCGGGCAGCATCACCTCGAACGTCAAGAGCGACAAGACCCTGGTCGTCGTAAAGGGCGACGTGAGTATCGAGACGGGCCTGAAGAAGTTCGGCGCGGTACTGGGCGACAATGTGGAGGTAGGCTGCAACAGCGTGCTGAACCCGGGCAGCGTGATAGGCCGCAGGGCGAGCATTTACCCGACATCGTCGGTGCGGGGCGTGGTGCCCGAGGACTGCATCTACAAGGCCGCAGACAATGTGGTCAAAAGAAGCTGAGGCGACAAAAAAGCGGCAGTAGATGCCGCTTTTTTGCCTCATGCTGACTTTGCCGGACAAAAACTCTTGCGCCGGGAGGAAAAGGTGTAGTATAATTATATGATATTTGTTCCGGCGGAGCGCAGGGCGAATGCCCCGCGCCCCTATATGAAAGCGAAGGCCGGCGCGCCTTTCCGCTGAGATATCCTATGCCGGCGGCTCGTCCGCAGTTACGGAGGCTAATATGAATATAAAGATTGCACCGTCCATACTCTCGGCCGACTTTGTGAGGCTGGCTGACGAGGTGGAGGAAATAAAGCAGGCGGGCGCTGACTATGTGCACGTGGATGTGATGGACGGCGTGTTTGTGCCGAATATATCGATAGGCATACCGGTTGTGAAGTCGCTGAGGAAGGCGACGGATATGTTCCTCGACGTGCACCTGATGATAACGAAGCCGAGCCGGTACGTGGGGCAGTTTTGCGACGCGGGCGCGGATCTCGTGTGCTTTCACGTGGAGGCGGACGAGCCGCAGGACGTGCTTGCGGCGCTGGACGAGATAAAGGCCAAAGGGAAGAAGGCGGCGCTCTCGGTAAAGCCGAAGACGCCGGCGTCGGTGCTGCTGCCGTATTTGGATAAGCTGGACATGGTGCTGGTGATGACGGTGGAGCCGGGCTTCGGCGGGCAGAGCTTCATGGCCGACATGCTGCCGAAGGTGCGGGGCATCCGCGCCCTGCTGAACGAGTATAAGCCCGACTGCGAGGTCGAGGTGGATGGTGGGATAGACGAGGGCACGGCCCCGCTGGTGGTGGACGCGGGCGCGAACGTGCTGGTGGCCGGAAGCGCCGTGTTCGGCAAGCCGGACAGGGCGAAGGCCATAGAGGGGATACGCATGGCGGCAGCGGTAAAGCCATAAAATGACGTTAAGAGGTTGAAGATATATGTCCTTTTTCCCTGCGGCGCTTGAGAATCTTATAGACAAATTTGCCATGCTGCCCGGCATAGGCAAAAAGAGCGCGCAGAGGCTGGCGTTTTTCACGCTGTCGCTGCCTGAGGCAGAGGCTGAGGCCTTTGCGAAGGCAATATCGGACGCTAAGAAGTCCATCAAATGCTGTGCTGTGTGCCAGAACCTGACCGACGCGGAGGTCTGCCCGATCTGCGCGTCAAATAAGCGCGACCAGGGGATCATCTGCGTGGTGGCGGAGCCTCGGGACGTGCTGAGCTTTGAGAGGGGCAGGGAATATAACGGCGTGTACCACGTGCTGCACGGGGTGCTCTCGCCGATGAGCCACGTCGGGCCGGACGACCTGAAGATATCCGAACTGGTGTCGCGGGTCGCGAAGGGTGACGTGGAGGAGGTCATCATGGCCATGAACCCGGACACGGAGGGGGAGACCACGGCCATGTATATCTCAAGACTGCTCAAGCCGTTTGGAGTCAGAGTGACGAGGCTTGCGTATGGGATACCTGTCGGCTCGAATCTGGAATTTGCCGACGATGCCACACTCACCCGCGCCCTCGAGGGAAGGGTCGAGATGTGATTAAACCCGGCCATAGCGGTTATACTGTTGGATAGCCGTTGTACATAAGACAATTAAACGTAAGGAGAAGAATATGGCAAAATTGAAGATAATCCCGCTCGGCGGCCTCGGTGAGATAGGAAAGAACCTCACCGTGTACGAATACGGGCAGGACATTGTCGTCGTGGACTGCGGTCTGGGCTTCCCGGACGAGGAGCTCTACGGCATTGATGTCGTCATACCCGATATCACTTATCTGAAGCAGAACAAGGACAAGATACGCGGCATAGTCATAACGCACGGGCACGAGGACCACATCGGCGCGCTGCCCTACGTCATGCGCGAGCTGGACGTGCCGATATACGCGACGAGCCTTACGGCAGGCATCATCGAGCTGAAGCTGGAAGAATTCGACCTGCTGTATAATACGCAGATATTCACGAAGAAGCCGGGCGACCGCTTCAAGCTGGGCTGCTTTGAGATCGAGTTCATCCACGTGAACCACTCTATAGCGGACTCGGTGGCGCTCGCCATCAAGACGCCGATAGGCACGGTGCTTCACACGGGCGACTTCAAGATAGACGTGACGCCGATACAGGGCGAGATGATAGACCTCGCGCGTATCGGGCAGCTGGGAAAGCAGGGGATACTGGCTCTGCTGTCGGACTCGACGAACGTGGAGCGCCCCGGCCATACGGAATCCGAGCGCAAGGTGGCGGAGAAGTTCGACGAGCTGTTCAAGGGCTGCGAGAAGCGGATAATCGTCACGACCTTTGCCTCCAACGTGCAGAGGATACAGCAGATAGTGAACGTCGCGGCGAAGTATAAGCGCAAGGTTGCCGTGACGGGCCGCAGCATGGAGAACATGATAAAGGTCGCCATCGAGCTGGGCTATATGGATATTCCGGAGGGCGTGCTGGTAGACTTGAACCAGATAAAGGGCCAGCCGAAGGACAGAACGGTCATCATCTCGACAGGCAGCCAGGGCGAGAGCATGTCAGCCCTGTACCGCATGGCTTTCTCCGAGCACAAGCAGATCAATATCGACGCCGGGGATCGGATAATTATCTCCGCCTCGGCGATACCGGGCAACGAGAACACGATATCGAAGGTCATCGATGAGTTGTTCCACAAGGGCGCGGAGGTCATATACGACCGGCATACTGACCTTCACGTTTCAGGTCACGCCTCTCAGGAGGAGCAGAAGATGATGCTGGCGCTGACGAAGCCGAAGTTTTTCATCCCGATTCACGGCGAGTACAGGATGCTCTGCAAGCACGCGGAGCTGGGCAGGATGATGGGCGTCGCGCCTAACAATATCGTGATAGCGGAAAACGGCCGTGTCATTGAGCTGAGCCGGCGGAGCGTCAAGGCCCAGGACAGCGTGCCTGCCGGCCGCGTGTTCGTGGACGGCACGGGCGTGGGCGACGTCGGCAGCGTCGTGCTGCGGGACAGGAAGCACCTTGCGCAGGACGGCATGATCGTCGTCGTGCTTACGCTCTCGGGCGAGGATTCGTCGCTCATGGCGCCGCCGGAGATAGTGACGCGTGGTTTCATCTACGAGAAGGAATCCGACGGCCTCATGGAGGAGATGCGGCGGGTGATAAACGAAAGCCTCGCGAGCTGCCGCCACCAGAGGATAACGGACTGGGCGGGCATCAAGAACAAGGTGCGCACCAACCTGACGGGCTACCTGTATAAGGCGACAAAGCGCAGCCCGATGATAATACCTGTCATAACGGAGTTGTGATGATACCTTATTTTGACGCACATTGCGATACAGTGACCGCCGTGCTCGAGCGCGGCGGCTCGCTTTTGAGGAACGGGTACCAGCTGGACCTCGAACGGCTGGGGGAGTACCGGCCTGCGGCGCAGGTGTTTGCCGTGTGGGGCGGAAGGTACGACGAAAAGGTCGGACTGCTGAGGTCGGAGCTTAAAAGAAGCGGCATTGGCCGGCTGTGCCGGAGCGTCGCGGAGCTGAGGCAGACCGCAGCCGAAGGGAAACTCGCGGCGCTGCTGTCGCTGGAGGGCATGGAGCAATTTGACTGCGACACAGAGCGCCTGAGACGCGCGAGAGAGGAAGACGGCCTCATCATGGTAAACCTCTGTTGGAACTCGGACAACGCGCTGTGCGGTTCGGCCATGGACGGCGGCGGGGGGCTTACGGCGCGGGGCCGGGAATTCGTGCGCGAGGCGCAGGGAATGGGCGTCGCGGTCGACCTCAGCCACGCCTCGGAGCGCGCGTTCTGGGATACGCTCGAAGTCAGCACCAAACCGGTGCTCGCCAGCCACTCTGACTCGGCGGCGCTGTGCTCGATATACCCGCGCAACCTCACGGACGCACAGTTTGCGGCCCTTGCGAAGCAGGGCGGCGGCGCGGGGATAAACATCTACCCGGACTTTCTGGGCCTTACGCGGGACACTGACGCGGTCTGCGCGCATGTCGAGCGCTTCCTGTCGCTCGGCGGCGAAAGGGCGGTGTTCATCGGCGCAGACCTGGACGGGATAGACGACACCCCGCGGGACATCGCGGGCGCGCAGGACATGGGCAGGCTCTATGAGGCGCTGCTGAGACGGGGATACCCGGAGAGCCTCGTGCGGGACATATTCTGGAACAACCTTGTCGATATATTGGAGCGTGCGACGACATGAACATACAGATATTCGGGCGGAACAAGTGCTTCGACACAAAGAAGGCGGAGCGGTATTTCAAAGAACGGCGGATCAAGTACCAGTCCATCGACCTGCCGCGTTACGGCATGAGCAGGAAGGAGTTCGAGTCCGTTCGCGCGGCGGTGGGGCTGGAGGCGCTCATAGACCCAAAGGCCCCGGATGCGGACCTGATAAAGTACATGGCCGGCGACGCGGCGAAAATCGAGCGCCTGCTGGAGTACCCGGATAACATCAGGACCCCGGTTGTCAGAAACGGAAAGCAGGCCACCGTCGGCTATTGTCCCGAGGTCTGGAAGACCTGGGAATAAGCGCAGTAAATGGTATGCCCCATTCCAAAGACCTGTATATATTAAAGGCTCTGCGGCACATATACCGCAGAGCCTCATATTTTTATTTACCGTGCCGCTTACGCGGTCATGGCTTCGAGCGTGATCGCCGCGAGCTCCGGCATCGTCATGCCGAGCAGCTCCGCGCCCTTCGTGATGATGTCCCTCGAGCAGCCGGCGGCGAACTTTTTGTCCTTGAACTTCTTCATCACCGACTTGGCGTCCATGCCCTCGAAGCCCGTGGGCCGCATCAGAGACGCCGCCCAGATGAGGCCGGTAAGCTCGTCCGTCGCAAAAAGTATCTTCTCCATATACCGCTCCGGCTCCACGTCGCTGCATATGCCCCAACCGTGGCTCACCACAGCGTGAACGACCGTCTCGTCAACGTCCAGTTCCCTGAGCAGCGTGTCCGCCTTTTTGCAGTGCTCCTCGGGCCACTGTTCAAAATCTATGTCGTGCAGGATGCCGACTGCCTGCCAGTAGTCCTCATTGCCCGCGTCGTACTTCGACGCAAGGTACCTCATTACCTTTCCGACCGTTTCCGCGTGCTGGACATGGAACGACTCCTTATTATATCTTTTGGTCAGCTCGAGCGCCTGCTCGGGAGTGGGTATATAGCTCATTTGTCCGGCCTCCAATTCACTTGATTGGAAGATTATACGCCCATTTTCCCTATTTTGCAAGCCTCTTATACCCGCAGACAGCCCGGTTCGACACCGCGTCCAGCCAGCAGCAGAGGCCCTCCGGCTCCGTCACACGGAACATCTTCGCAAGCTCCGGCATGTTCGGACATATCTCGGAGAACTTATTCGGCAGACCGGAAAGCAGCCCGGGGTTATACCTGAGCGTACGCTTGTCGTTCCAGATGGCGCAGTAGAAGATGTTCGCCTCGACCAGGTCCTGGAACATGTGGCTGCCGTAGCTCAGCTCGGGCATATATCCGGCACGGTCGTCCGAGACCTCGCAGACCCCGGCAAAGCCCGAGATATCCGCGAAGCTGCACGGCACGCCCAGCTCCGGCGAGCTGGTGCCGAGTCTGCCCGGCGCGAGCAGCATTATCTTTTTGCCCTTGCCCTTGTAGTACCTGTTTATCAGGCCCACCGCGTTCGCAGCCATGCGCTTTCTCGCGTATGGGAACTCGTAATACTCCTTTGCGTCTATCTCAATCACAACGTCTATGTCCGTCACCGAGGACATACCCATGGACGAGTCGTCGAGGTCGAAGAACACGTCCTCCTCGGGCAGCTCCGGCATGGTGACCTTGCCGCCCGGCTGACCCACATACAGCGGCCGGCACTGAAGAATGTTGATAACGAAGTCTCCGTCCTCGGTGTTCACCGCGTATTCGATGTCCACGGGCGTACCGTATACGTTCTCGAGCGTCTTGAGCAGCGAGCGCATGAGCTGGGGGAACTTGGTCCTCTCCAAAAAGCCCTGACATGTTATGAACCAGACCTCGTCCTTGATGCCCATGTCGCGCAGGGCGCTCTCGGCCTCGTAGTCGCGCTCGAACATCAGGTCGTGGAACCAGTCGGGCAGGAACTTGTGCACGACCTCCATGCTGACGCTCCTGAAAGCCTGCCGCTCGCGGTCGATGACGTCCACATAGTGCTGGGAGAACCTGTGCCTGTCGGCCACGCTGGTGAGAGTGGTCGCCGTCGGCCGGTCGAGGTTCACGAGCCTCGGGTAATCGTCCTCGGTCCTGTCAACGGCCTTGGTGCCGAGACCGACGACCAGCCTGAGCATGCCCGCGGTCGGGTCGGCGTCCTGGCTCGTCTTGTAAAGGCAGCGGCTGTAGCCCACGCCCGCGACGCCCGGGAGGTAGTACGGCCCGGCCCAGGAGCCGGATACCCTCTGCACCAGTATCGACATCTGCTCGTCCTTCTTTTCCAGCCCGCGCTGCATCCGGTATTCAAGCGCCGAGATATCCATAGTGCTCGCATACACATGCCGCACCGCGTCCTCAAAGGCCTGCAGCCGCTTCTCGAGCGGCCCGAAGTTCACGCAGAACACGGACTCATACTTGCCCGCGAAGGCGTTGCCGAAGCCGTCCTCGAGGAAGCTCGACGACCTGACGATGATGGGGCTTTGCCCGTAGTAGCTGAGCATAGCCTTGAACTGCTCGCGTATATTCTCCGGGAAGGTGCCGGACAGCAGCGCCTGCTTTAGCTCCTCGGCCTTGGAGAAGTAGCCCTCCTCAGTGCGCTGCTCGATGCGCGCCCTCCAGCAGTTGTTGCTTACGATGTAGGTGTAGAACACGTCGGAGCCTATATAGAAGGAGTCGTGCGGCTCGGTATGCTCCCGGAATTCGGGCAGGCAGACCTCAGCGATCTTCCGCGCGAGCAGCATGCCGCAGGCCTTGCCGCCTATTGCGCCGGAGCCTATCATTCTGTCGCGCAGGGTGAAGTAGTCCTTCGGCTCAAAGAGCTGGTGGATGAGCCTCTGCACCTGCGGGTCCTTGGACATCATGCTCTCGAGTATCTTCCGCTCGGTCTCATCCCGGAACCTGCCGCGCCCAAACTCGAGCTTCGCGACGGCAAAGAAACGGTCATGGCTGTCGAGGTTCTGGTCCTGCGTGTGGGCCGAGATATCGTCCAGCAGCTTATAGTACCGGCTGAGCGACACGCCGCCGTCGAGCGGCTTGAACGGCCCGCCGCTCCTGCTGACGTGCGGCAGGTAGATGTTCACAGCGTCGCGGTCAACCGCCTTGAGCGTGTGGATATATACCGCACTGTCGCTCGTGTACACGTCTATGAGCACCTGCGTAGTGTCCCTGATGCTGGCCATCGTCTCAAATGAGTGCCGCCCGCGCATGAGAGGGAAATAGGCCACAGTATTCAGCTCGAACAGGTATGGGCAGGTCACGCGGAAGAAGTTGCCCATCATCTGGTCCGTGTGCCAGGCGACCTGCAGCTCGGAGAGGCAGTCAAAGATATAGAAGGCGTCCGGGCCTTCCTCTGTAATACGGTTGTATATCTCCACTGTGAACGGCTCAAAGCCCTGCATGGGGTCAAACTCGAATACCTTCAGGCCCGGCTGAGGGCTGAACAGGCTCTCGTGCCGTGCGTAATGCATATAAATGAGATTCCGCCCATCCTTCAGCGCCTGACGCACGAAGGCGTCGGCAAAAAGCCGGTATTCCTCAAGGCCCGACACCTGCCAGACTACATTGTCACCCATGCGGATGTAGTCGAAGACCTCGTCCACGCCGGGGTAGCCGCTGGGCACTCTCTCAAACGCCACTATCATCGCCTCCTCAACATCAATTCACTCTATTGTACTACACATCCAACATAATTTCATCAGTTTTTTCATGTTTTTTGTATATTCCTATAAATCCTCTGCTCAGGTCAGAAAAATACCCGCCGGCAAACGCAGCCGGCGGGTATTTTGGCTCTTTTTATTTCATCACGTCCCTGAGCAGATCGTCCATGTCATACATGCCGGGGGCCTTGACACCGGCGAGGAACCTGGCGGCCGCGATAGCGCCGGAGGCAAATACCTCTCGCGACAGAGCCGAGTGCTTCAGCTCGAACACCTCGTCGTGCCCGGCGAAAATGACCTCGTGCTCGCCGACGATCGTGCCGCCGCGGATGGAGGAGATGCCTATCTCCTCGCGCCGCCTCGGCTGGCGGACGCTGTGGCGCTCGAAGACGTTCTCGGCCTCGTAGGGCAGGGCGGAGGCGGCGGCGTCGGCCAGCATCAGGGCCGTTCCGCTCGGCGCGTCCACCTTCCTGCGGTGGTGCTTTTCGACGATCTCGACGTCAAAACTCTCGCCCAGCACCGCTGCCGCGCGCTTCACCAGCTGTATCATCAGGTTCACGCCCAGCGACATGTTCCCGGACTTGAACACCGGTATGCGCGCCGAGGCTTTCTCGATGCTCCGCAGCTGTTCCTCGGAGTATCCCGTCGTGCAGAGCACTATGGGCACTTTGCGCAGGATGCAGAACTCGAGCAGGCCGTCAAGGTTCGCGGGGTTTGAGAAGTCCACGACCACGTCGGCCGGGCCATCGTAGCTCATGGGGTCGGAGTAGACCTCGAACTCGTTGTGCTTCACCGGCGTGCGGTTGAAGCCGGCGACTATCTCCACACCCTCTAGTCCCTCGCAGCCGCAGACCACACACTGGCCCATGTGCCCGTTGCAGCCGGAGACGATCATCTTTAGCATTGCAGTTTACCTCTCAGCTCAGAACTTGATGCCCACTCCGCGCATGGAGACCTTGAGCTTCTCGAGGTTTGCCGGGTCCATGTCCACGAGCGGCAGGCGGAGCTTGCCGACGTTCATCCCCGCGACGTTCATGGCGGTCTTGACCGGAATGGGGTTCGTCTCTATGAACAGCTTGTCGAAGAAATCTGCCAGCCTGAAATGCTCCGCAGCTGCGGCCTTGAAGTCTCCATTGAGGCACAGCTCGCAGAGCTTCGCCACGTCCTTCGGGATTATGTTCGAGGCCACGGAGATAACGCCCTTCGCGCCCAGAGCCATCATGGCTACGGTGTCAGAGTCATTGCCGCTCCAGAACACCAGGTCGTCGCCGCACATGGAACGCACCAGACCGTACTCGCCGATGTTGCCGCTGGCCTCCTTGACGCCGCAGATGTTCGGGTGCTGCGAGAGCACCTTGTAGGTCGCGGGCTTGATGCCTATGCCGGTCCTGCCCGGTACATTATAAAGTATCATCGGCGTCTTGACCCTGTCCGCAACGTAGGTAAAATGCTCTATGAGGCCCTTCTGCGTGCTCTTGTTATAGTAGGGCGTGACCATGAGTATGCCGTCCGCGCCGCAGAGCTCGGCGTGCTTGGCCTGCTCGAGCACGTGCTCGGTGTTGTAGCCGCCGACGCCCACGATGGTCTTCATCTTTCCGGCGCAAAGCTCGACCGTCAGCTCGACGAGCCTGTCGTGCTCCTCCTCGGTATGGGTCGGGTTCTCGCCCGTGGTTCCGCAGACAAGGATGGCCGAAGTGCCGCCCTCGTACTGGAATCTGATGAGTTCCTCATACTTCGCGTAATCGACGCCGTTTTCGAGGTATGGCGTGACGATGGCGGTACATGAGCCTGTAAATATCGGTGTCTTTGCCATTTTAAAAACCTCCTTAGATGTGCGGGCTTATTTCGCCGTGATATATCCCTCCGCGCGAAGCAGTTCGGCCAGCTCTACCGCGCCGCCCGCCGCGCCTCTGAGCGTGTTGTGGGACAGGCAGACGAATTTGTAGTCATAGTGCGTATCCGGCCTCAGCCTGCCTATGCTTATCTGCATGCCGCCCTCGTTCATCCTGTCGAGCCTTGTCTGCGGGCGGTCGGGTTCCTCAAAGTACCGCAGGAACTGCTTCGGCGCCGAGGGCAGCTCCAGCTCCTGTGCGCGGCCCTTATATGCCGCCCAGCGGGCTTTCATCTCGTCCATTGACGGCTTTTTGTCAAACGACACGAACACCGCGGCCATGTGGCCGTTGGAGGCCGCGACGCGCAGGCACTGAGCGGTGATGAGCGGCTTTTCGGCGTTCTTTATGACCCCGTCTTCCACGCGGCCCCAGACCTTCATCGGCTCCTGCTCGCTCTTTTCCTCCTCGCCGCCGATGTAGGGGATGACGTTGTCTACCATGTCGGGCCAGGTCTTGAAGGTCTTGCCCGCGCCGGAGATGGCCTGATAGGTGCATACAAGGATCTTGTTCAGCCCGAAGTCCGCCCTGAAGGGGGAGAGGGCCGGGACATAGCTCTGAATGGAGCAGTTGGACTTTACAGCAATGAAGCCGCGCTTCGTGCCGAGGCGTTTCTTCTGGTCTGCGATGACCGCAAGGTGGTCTGCGTTTATCTCAGGGATGACCATGGGCACGTCCGGGGTCCAGCGGTTGGCGCTGTTGTTCGAGACGACCGGGCATTCGGCCTTGGCATACTCCTCCTCGAGTGCGAGGATGTCCTCCTTCTTCATGTCCACGGCGGAAAAGACGAAGTCCACGTCCTTAACGATGTCCGCTACATCCGCGGCGTTGCGGACGACCATCTTCTTCGCGCACTCCGGCATCGGGTCGTCCAGCGCCCACTTGGCGCCGACGGCTTCCTCATAGGTCTTGCCGGCGCTCCTGGCGCTGGCCGCGATGACGCTCAGCTCAAACCAGGGATGATCGGCAATGAGCGTGACATAGCGCTGACCGACCATACCTGTGCCGCCGATGATGCCTGCCCTCAATTTCTCCATTGCGAAAACCTTCCTTTCACCATACGACTCAGTGTATTCGCAGCCGAGTTAAATAATACCGGGTGACATAACACTTGAAATTATCTGAGTCATCAATTATAATGACATAACAGGTCGAAAAATGCAAGAACCTGTACGGCCTTTAACGATTTAATATTTTACCACCGCGTTCAAACCGAGTCAACAAACGTCAAAAGGTGAACAAATGAAAATGAAGAAGCTCAAAATGATACCTGTCCTGCTGCTGGCACTTGTGACGGCAGCGGCGCTCATACCGGCGGCGGGTGCCGCATCGGGGGACATATATGTAAATGACGGGGGAGTGCTCTCCGGCTCGCTCGATTCCGCATATGCGGTCGGCGGCTCGGGCACGGGCGCCGTCTCGGGTACATATGTGATGACCGCGGACGGTTTGACTACCGTCGATGGCGGCGGCAGCAGCACCGAGGGCGGGAACAGCGAGCGTCCCGGCAGGGATGAGGTCTCCGAGACGCCGGAGCACCTGTCTGTGACTGGCAGCATTACGCTGCCGCACTCAGTGTTCCGGGTCGGTCTGTACTACTACGATGGCACCAGCTCAATAAGAAACAGCACGCTCGAGTCTGCCAACCTCGAGAACGACGTTGGCAGCGGCTATCGCTTCGGTTACTATGACTCCGACCGCGTGTTTCATGAGGTCGGATATACCTCCGAGACAAGGATAAGCATGGCGATGGACAGGAACGTCACTCTGAGCAGCGGCGTGAGCCTGGGCTGCTACCATGTTCTCCTGCCCGGCAGCTACGGCAGCTTCGAGCAGGCGGCTTCTGCTGCGGCGCAGTATACCGGCGGCTTCCCGGCGTATTATAACGACGGCTACTACGTGCTGGTCGGGGCCTATGAAAACTACAGCGATGCGGACGCGGCGGCTCAGATGCTGGGCGTCGCCGGGGCGGAGGCTTACACCGCGTCGAGCTATTGCGTGACCGTTGCGAATACAAGGACGGGCGATATCATCTTCGAGTTCGACTGCGGCACGGGCCGTAACCTCGCGGTAAGTCCGAACGGGAACGGCGAAAAGGCCATAACGTGGTTCAAGGGACTTAGGTATTACGGAGACTTCGAGTACGTCAGGCGCACAGGCGACAAACTGACGGTTATAAACATTGTCAATATTGAGGACTATGTGAACGGCGTCATCCCGTCCGAGATGAACGGCAGCTGGCCGATAGAGGCGCTGAAGGCCCAGTCGCTATGCGCGCGGACCTTTGCGGCCAGCCACTTCAACTCCTATTCGTCCTACGGCTTTGACGTGACTAACGACACCTATTGTCAGGTCTACAGGGGCCTTACCGGTATCACGGCGAACTCGAGGGCCGCGGTGGAGGCGACCGCCGGCATTTACATATTATATAAGGGAACGCCCATCTCGGCGATGTATTGCTCGTCGAACGGCGGTGCGACTGAGGACAGCGAGAACGTGACCGGCTCGGCCGTGGGCTATCTCAGGGGTAAGGTGGACAGCTTCGAGGCCGCCGCCGCGAGCATAAACAGCCACAGCAGCTGGACCTTCACTTTCACGAGGGACGAGCTGGCTCAGAAGGCCAACCTCAAGGGCGGCTCGATAAGCTCGGCGGACGATATAGAGCTGACATGGTCGGATACCGGCAACGTCATAGGCATAAGGTTCACTGATTCGAGCGGGCGCACGGTGAGCTTCGAGGGCAGCAGCTGCTACAGCTTTTGCTGCTCGACGCTGGGCCTGAGCAGT
Organism: uncultured Eubacteriales bacterium; assembly: GCA_900546615.1. GTDB lineage: Bacteria > Bacillota > Clostridia > Oscillospirales > Oscillospiraceae > Scatomorpha > Scatomorpha pullistercoris. The sequence goes on from URDJ01000007.1 coordinate 79,419, forward strand.
ATTTCGTTCGAGATAGAGGAAAACGGCGACGTGATCAGCTTCATCGGCAGCGGCTGGGGACACAACCTCGGCATGAGCCAGTACGGGGCCTACGCCATGGCGAATATCTACGGCTTCACCTATGACCAGATCGTCAACTTCTATTATACGGATATCACGCTGGCGAGCGCCAGCTATACGAAGTGAGCTGAAGAATGAAGACGTCTGATTTTTACTTTGACCTGCCGGAGGAGCTGATCGCGCAGACGCCGCTCGAGCGGCGGGACGCCTCGCGGCTGCTCTGCCTCGACAAGACGAGCGGCGCAATGGAGCACCGGGTGTTTTCGGAGCTGCCGGAGCTGCTCCGCCCTGGCGACTGCCTGGTCATGAACGATTCGCGCGTGCTGCCCGCAAGGCTGCTGGGCGCGCGTGAGACGGGCGGCGCGGCAGAACTGCTGCTGCTCCGGGATCTTGGGGCAGGGAAGTGGGAGTGCCTTGCAAGGCCGGGCAAGAAGCTCCGGCCCGGCTCAAAGGTGACCTTCGGTGACGGAGAGCTTGAGGCAGAGATACTTGAGACCGCCGAGGGCGGCAACAGGATAGTGCAGTTTAAGTATGAAGGCATCTTCCTCGAGGTGCTGGAACGGCTCGGCAGGATGCCCCTGCCGCCGTATATAAAGACGGAGCTGGAGGACGGCGAGAGGTACCAGACCGTGTACTCGAAGGAGCTGGGCAGCGCCGCCGCGCCGACGGCGGGCCTGCACTTCACAAAGGAGCTGCTCGGGAAGATAGAGGCCATGGGCGTGCGCGAGTGCTTCGTTACCCTGCACGTGGGCCTCGGCACCTTCAGGCCGGTAAAGGCGGAGGACATTGAGGAGCACGAGATGCACTCGGAGTTCTGCATCATGCCGGAGGAGACGGCGCGGATAATAACAGAAACGAAGCGAAACGGCGGGCGCGTGGTATGCGTGGGCACGACCTCCTGCCGGACGGTCGAAAGTTTCGCCAACGAAGACGGTACGATGGACGCAAAGTCCGGCTGGACGAATATTTTTATCTATCCCGGCTACAGGTTCAAGTGCCTGGACGCGCTCATCACGAATTTCCACCTGCCGGAGAGCACGCTCATCATGCTGGTCTCGGCGCTGGCGGGCAGAGAGCATATACTGACTGCGTATAAGGAAGCCGTTGAGAGGCGCTACAGGTTTTTCTCTTTTGGGGACGCGATGTTTATAAGCTGAGGCGTGGGGCCGCTTTTGGGCTGCACTTGTCAAGCAAAAGTAGACACAGGAAAGTAATTTAAGGCAAGCCCCGTTCAGACCTGTACTGAACGGGGCTTTTATAGCCCAAAGCTGCGGCAGGACGCTCGTAATTGAAGAAGTGGACATAGTTTTCCAAAGGTATCCAGCAGGATAGTCCACTCCCAATAGGTGTTTCCAACTTTGAACATGGTCATA
>URDJ01000008.1 GCA_900546615.1 uncultured Eubacteriales bacterium
ACGGCTACATCGTCCCCGGTCTCGGCGACGCCGGCGACCGCATCTTCGGCACCAAATAAACAGGGGATAGCAACAGAAAACAGCCGCCTGCACCGGCAGCTGTTCCTTTGGGGCCCCGCTCCCGCTTCTTTGTACCTTGCCCAAAGAAATGGGGGCTGAAGACACCACAAAAAACGTCGGACACAGCGATCATGTGTCCGACGTTTTTCCATTTTTTCAGAAGCTGTACTCGACTACCTCGGCCGGGTACCACTTGGCGTTGATCCTCGTGAAAATGATGATGCAGCCGCCAGTCTGCTCGCCGTCCTCGTAGAGGCTGACGTTGCAGCCGTAGCAATTCTCGCCGTAGTACACGAAGTTGGTCAGCTCATAGCTGTCGTAGCCCGTGTCGGTCACGCCGCCAGCCGGGGTCCTTGCTATATACTCCGAGCCCAGCCTGCTCGTCAGAGGCAGCGTGCCGTAGAGGTAGTTTATCATGTTATAGTAGTTCGTGTCGATCTTGTCGTTCAGATTCGACTCAAAGGCCGCGTAGAGCTTGAAGAAGCCCTCCGAATACTCCTTCTGAGCCGCTTCCAGCTCCGCGTCGGACGCGGGCAGGCAGGCCGTGACGCCGTCCTGCGCATAGGGCGCGCCCAGCTCGCTGCCGTCCACCGCGGTCACCGTCACCTCAGGCTCGAGATGCAGGCCGTCCACCTGCCATGCGACCAGCTCCGGCGCCGTGCCGTAGCTCTCGAGTCCCGCGAGGAAGCTCGCCGTGACGGTCTCCCCGGTCAGATAGCTCTCGTCCAGCTCCACGCCGTTTATGCTCACCACGGCGCCCTCCGGCGCATACACCGTATAGCTCAGAGTCCCCTCCGCCAGAGCGAACACCGCCCCGTTCTCGTCGGAGCTCTCCGCAGTCAGCACCTCGCCATCCGCCGAGGATGCCCCTATCTCCACCGTGCCGTAAATGCCGGGTATGTCGTAGCGCCGCAGCAGCTCCGCCGCGTTCTGCTCCAGCTCCGGCAGGCAGCTCGCATCCGGGGCCTCGCTGCTTATGTAGCTCTCGCTGACAGTAATGCCGTTCACCGTCACCGTCGCGTCCGCGGGCGCGGTGATGCTCAGCGTCCTCGGCTCGGGATTTATGAAGTCCGCCAGCAGCTCGACCTTGTCTATCGACATGTACTCAAGGCCAAACCCGGCCTCGCCGCCCAGCTGGGGCGACAGATACACCCGGCAGAGCTCCGTGCCTCCCACCGACACCAGATACACCGGCGCAGCGTCCGTATACGCCTCATCCGCCACATAGCTCATGCCCCCGTTCCTGATGAGGTCGAGGCACAACTCGTTCTCCAGCGCCGACTTGGTCTCAAACTCCGTCGGCGTCACCGTGAACGCGCTGTCAATTGCGGTCTGCCAGTATTTTTCATCGGCCATCTGCTCGAACTGCTCCATGACCCGCTCCGGTCTGGTGAACTCGTAGGCCTCGAGATACTTCCAGAACACCGCCAGGGCCGCCGCGACCGCAATTATAAGTACGATGCAGTACACAAGCATGGCCTTGCCAAAACCGCTCAGGCCGTGCTTTTCCTCGTCTTCCTCAGCGGGAGGCTCCCACCTGATCTCCGGCTCACGGCGCTTTTGCGGCTTTTTCTCGGTCTGACGCACCGGCAGGCGGCTCTCCTCCGGCTCAGCCTTCGGTCTGACAGGCTGGCGTCTGACCGGCTCCTGCTCTGCCCTGCGCCTCGGCTTTGTCTCCGGCTCCGCCGGCTTTATCCGCTCCCGCGGCCGCCTGACCGGCACCGGCTCAGGCTCCTGCACCTGCTCCGGCCTGCGCACCCGCTCCGGCTGTCGCACCGCCTCTGCCGTCTGGATCGGCTGCTCCGGCTCAGGCTCCGCCGGCTTCGTCTCCGCGTCTATCACCACGGTGCCCGCAGACGGCGCCCTCCTGGGACGCTCCGGCTCACCGAGATCGCGCCTTATCGAATCCAGAAAGCTGTCGAAATCCTCGTCCGCGCCAAAGCCCGTGAGGTCAAACCTGTCGTCGCTCATCACTCAGTCACCTCCGCCGTCTCGGCCGGGTCCTCAGACTCGACCGGGTCTGTCGCCTCGACCGGGGCATCTGTCTCCGTCGGCGCTTCCGTCTCCGCCGGGGCCTCAGTATCCGCCGGTGCAAACAGCTCGCTTATGAAGGCCGGCGCGCCCTTCTCTGCCGCCAGCTCGCCGAAGCGCTCGCCCGCCGCCGGGGAAGGCCCGAACTTGAGCATCAGCCCCGCCGCGACCAGCAGTATCACGACCGCGAGCAGCGTGACGCCCACGAATGCCAGAATGTGCGCTGCGACCCTGCCGCCCGACGCGGCGCTGTCATTGTCTTTCCTGCTCATATCGTATCTCCTTCCATGGAGTTTGTCCCTACTTGTTGAAGTACAGCAGCCGTGCCGCACCGTTCTTTAGCTCTATACAGCTCCAGCAGCCCTGTTCGAACCATAGCCGGTTCACCGCCGAGTTCGGCATCTCCAGCAGCAGCATCATGATGGTCGAGAGCGGCCCGTTATGCGAGACCAGCACCGTGTCCTCGTCCCGTTCGCGCAGCTCGTCCAAAAGCTCCTGCACCCTGTCGCGCAGGCTCTCAAAGCTCTCGCCCTCCGGCGGCACGACGCGCGTCCAGTCGGTCAGCATCGCCGTCACCAGCTCGGGATACTGCTCCAGCATCTCCTCAAAGGGCCTGTCCTCGAACGTGCCCATGTCCTGCTCCATCAGCCGGTCGTCCAGCTCTATGCTGACGCTCCTGTCCATGAAGGCCAGCCTCGCCGTCTCGGCCGCCCTTATGAGCGGGCTGGCCAGGCACCTCTGTATGCCCGCACCGCGCAGCTTCTCGCCCGCCTCGCGCGCCTGACGGCAGCCTTTCTCGGTCAGCATGCAGTCCGTGCGGCCGTAGAGCCGTCTCCTGACATTGCACTCCGATTCCCCGTGTCTTATCAAATACAGCTTCATATGTCGGCTCTCTCCTGCTCCACCGGCAGCCCGGCAAGATTTCTGCGCACCATATCGAACACGTTCTGGCAGGCTTGGAGCCTGACCGTCGCCCTGTCCCTGTTCGTCAGATGCTTCTCCCGCACCCAGGTGCGCTTCCCGTCCGAGAGGGAGAGGAAGACCGTGCCTACCTCGTGCACGCCGTCGCCATCCGGCCCGGCGAGGCCCGTCACGCCGACGCCCAGGTCAGCGCCCAGCTTGCGCCGCACGCGCTCGGCCAGCTCCGCCGCGACCTCAAAGCTCACGGCGCCGTATCCCTCTATCGTCTCCATGGGTATGCCCAGCAGCAGGTGCTTGGCCTCGTTCGTGTACACCACGACGCCGCCCTTGAGCGTCGCCGACGCCCCCGGGATGTCCGTTATCCGCTTTTCCAGCTCGCCGCCGGTGCAGCTCTCCGCCGCCGCTATCGTGACGCCCTTCTCGATGAGCAGCTTCACCGTATGCTCGGCGAGGTTCAGCCCGTCCACGGCATAGACAAGGTCTCCAAAGATGCCCTTCACCCGCTCTATGACGGGGGCCATCATCTCCTCGGCCCGCTCGAGCGTCTCCGCCTTCGCCGTCACGCGCACGAGGCACTCCCCGGTCTTGGCATAGGGCGCGAGCGTGGGATTATTCAGCTCCTGCATATAGTCGCGCAGGCGGTATTCCATCTCGCTCTCGCCTATCCCGAAGAAGTGTATGTTGTGCGAGGCTATGACCGCATTCGACAGCTCGGCGAGGATGGGACGCACCCTGTGCTCGAGCAGCGGCCGCAGCTCGCGCGGCGGCCCCGGCAGCATGATGACCCGCACGCCGTCCCGCTCGAAATAGCAGCCCGGCGCAGTGCCCCAGTCGTTGCGCAGCGCCGTCGAGCCCTCCGGCAGCCACACCTGCTGCAGGTTGTTCGGCGTCAGCTCCCTGTTGCCGCGCTTTTTCCAGATGTCGCGCAGCCAGGCCTCCTCGCCGCGGTCCAGCTCCAGCTTCATGCCGAAGGCCTCCGCCAACGCCGACTTCGTCAGGTCGTCGCAGGTCGGCCCCAGCCCGCCCGTTGTGATTATGAGGTCGGCACGGTCTCTCGCGCGCCTCACCGCGTCCATGAGCCTGCCCGGATTGTCGCCCACCACTGTCTGCCAGTAGACGTCTATGCCGTACTCCGACAGCAGCACCGCGACATCCGCCGCATCCGTATTGATCGTGCTTCCGAGCAGCAGCTCCGTGCCGACGGAGATTATCTCAGCCTTCAATGTCTATCCAGATCCTTTCAACGCCCTCGAGCGCCTCGTTCACAAGGCCCTCCACATCCATCGCTGCCTCCACCGCCGCCACGTCCTCCACTCTCGGCTTCGTCTTGGGGTGCCGTGGCGTGAACACGGTACAGCAATCCTCGTAGGGAAGTATCGAAGTCTCAAAGGTGCCAATCTTTCGAGAAATTCGGATGATGTCCTCCTTGTCCATGCCGATGAGCGGCTGGAGGACTGGCAGGCTCGTCACGGCCTGAGTGCAGGCCATGGCCTCCATGGTCTGGCTCGCGACCTGACCGAGGTTCTCGCCGGTTACGATGGCCTTGCAGCCGCCGCGCTCCGCGATCTTCTCCGCTATGCGCATCATAAACCTGCGCATGACGAGCGTGAAATACTCCTCCGGGCATTTGTCGCGTATCTCCTCCTGAATGTGCGTGAAGGGCACGACCTCAAGGCACATCTGCCCGCACCAGGGCGTGAGCAGCCGCGCGAGCTCGACGACCTTTTCCTTGGCCGCCTCGGAGGTGTATGGGAAGGAGAAAAAGTGGACGGGTATGCACCTTACGCCGCGCCTCGTTATCATCCAGGTGGACACCGGGCTGTCGATACCGCCGGAGAGCAGCGTCACGGCCCGGCCGTTCGAGCCCACGGGCAGGCCGCCCGCGCCCTGCGTCGGGGCCGCGTGGATATAGGCCGCGTAGTCGCGCACCTCGAGGTGTACGGTGAGCTCCGGGTGCCGGACGTCGACGCGCGTATCCGGATACGCCTCGGCAAGCAGGCCGCCTACGTACTGGGAGAGCTGTATGCTGGTCATGTGGAAGCTCTTGTCGGAGCGCTTGGTCTCGACCTTAAAGCTCTCCGCGGCGAGCATGTCCTCGCGCAGGTATTCTATGGCGAGCTTTGCGATGGCGTCCTCGTCCTTCTCGCAGGAGGCGGCGCGGGAGAGCGCCACGACGCCGAAGGTCTTCGAGAGCGCGTCGAAGGCCGCGTCCATATCCGCAAAGTCGTCCTCCGGCTCCACGTAGACCGTGCTCTGCACGCAGTACACATGGAAATTGCCCATGGGCTTGAGCCTTTTCCTGATGTTGGTCACGAGCCTCTGCTCGAAATATCTTCTGTTTAAGCCCTTCAGGACGACCTCGCCCTGCTTGAGCAGTATCATGTCCTTCAATTCACAGCCTCCGACCGCATATGCGCATAGATAAAAGTATTTTAGCACAAGCCCCGTTCAAACGCAAGCACGCCCTCATCATTTGCCCCGCCCCCGATGCGCCGTACCCTTGTAGGGGCGGGGTTCCACCCCCGCCCCTACAAAAAATGGGGGAAACCCTTGATCGGGTTTCCCCCCATTGTCTGTTTTTCTCGCCCTCAGCCCAGCTCCACATAGCGCATGAGTATCGCCGCGCACTGGGCGCGTGTCGCGCTGTCGGCAGGTGCGAGCCTCGAGAGTTCGTCGCCTTCGATGACGCCCTTGCCCACCGACCAGGCCATGGCCCAGCTGCGGGCGGTCTCGGCCCAGTTGTCGCCGGTGACGGTCACGCCGTCGATGCGGGCGAGGATGGCCCAGACCATCGCACGGGTCATGCCGCCGTTCGGGTCAAAGAGCGTGTCGGACATGCCCTCCATGAGTCCGTTGGTGTAGACATAGCTGACCTCGTCGTAGTACCACGCGCCCGCGCTCACGTCCGTGAAGGGCAGGCTCCTGAGCACGAACACCGCGGAAACGGTGACGGCGTGGTCGGGCATGGTGAAGCTCGTACCGGAAATGCGCTCGCCGTCGACCGTGATGTACGCCAGCTCATAGCCCTCGTCGGGCTTGACGGTCAGCGTTATCACCGCGCCCACGCTCGAATTGGAGAGGCTTGGCCTTATCGTGCCGCCGTCGCTGGCGGCGACCGTTATGTCGTGCGTCTCTGGAATATACTCGGGCACCACATTGACCGTGCAGCTCGCCGTGAATCCGCCGTCGCCGGTCGCCACGGTGATCACCGCCGTACCCGGCTTGTGCGCCGTGACGAGGCCGTCAGCGTTGACCGAGGCCACATCCGGGTCGCTGCTCGACCAAGTGAGGCTCTTATCCGTGGCGCTCTCCGGCGAGACCGTTGCCGTCCGTCCCTCTCCCGCCGTAGGCGAATATGATCGCACTGCCGGGTTTTCCATCCGAGCCCGTTGTGCTGAACTTACCGGAGCTAGGCTTTTCACTTTCATAAGTCTCATCAAAATCAATATCTACACTAAAGCCTCCGCTGCCTATGCCAGAAGGCCCATAATACTGGATGTTTTCATAGGTTCCGGTATACTCCCCGCCGAAGGCAATGACTGTGCCGCCGCTTATCGTTATATCGCCGCCGTATATACTGCCACTGCCGCTGCCGATGCCCGCGCCGCCAACGGAGCTGACTAGGACAAAGCTGCGGGCCGTGACAGTGCCGCCGTTTATCGTTATATTGCCGCTGGAGGCCGCGCTGCCGCCAATGCCCGCGCTTTCAAGACCACCTTACCTCCGTTGATTACGATCGTACCGCCGGTACACGGCCAATCCATGCCTCCGCCGCCGATACCCGCTCCGCGGCCGCCCGTGGCCTCGATGTTCCCGCCGTTTATCGTGATCGTGCCTCCGGCGGCTCGTTTACCGCCTATTCCGGCCGCACAGCCATTAGCCTCACCCCAGGCGGCTCCGCTGGCGGACAGGCTGCCGCAGTTCTCGCCGCAGACGTGGCCGGTATCCCCGCTGTGGGCACAGCTTATGGTGAGAGTTGCTCCTTTGGGTGCCTCTATTCCGGCTCCGGAGCTGCTATTGCTGGATCCTCCATTTGTATCTCCGGTGAGCTCGTTCTCGCTGCCGTCCGCCAGAGTGAGGTCCAGCTCCGCGCCCGACGGCACGGTGACTGCGCTGACGCCTTCTGTGTCCTCATTCTTGCCAAGCGCTATGTTCACGCCCGCGAACGTGAGGTTAGCCGTCACGCCGCTGTCTATGACTATGCGGTCAGTGGTCGATTTCGAGCTGTCCGTGTTTTTGATAGTGAGAGGCGTGTCTGTTTTTATCGTCAGCACGCCGTTTGCATAGCTGTAGTCCGTGCCTTCGGTGCCGCCGGTAACGGTGAAGTCCCCGACCTCATCCGCCGTCGCGCCGGTGCAGAGCAGCACGGCGCAGAGGGCCGTGACGAGCGCCAGACCGAGCAGTTTTTCATTCTCATCGCCTCCAGTTTTCATTGTGCTCCCACAGGGAGCACAAAAGCGGATATCCGCTTTTTACCATTGTCTCAATTATACCGTCCGGAGCGGAGCATTGTCAGGCGCTCAGTTCTCCAGGCGGAAGTCCCAGGTGCGGTATTGAATGGCTTCGGCGAGGTGTTCGGGTTCTATGGTCTCTGCGCCTTCGAGGTCGGCGATCGTGCGGGCCACCCTCAGTATGCGGTCGTAGCTCCTTGCCGTCAGGCCCATCTTCTTATAGGCGTTCTCCATGAGCTTTGAGCACTCCGGCTTCAGCTCGCAGAATTTGTCCAGCTCCTTCGGCCCCATGTGCGCGTTGCAGTCCGCGCCCGTGCCCGCGAGCCGCTCGCGCTGCCTGTGTCTCGCAAAGTCCACCCGCTTCTTTATCTCGCAGGACGGCTCCGCCTCCGCCTTGCCCGACAGCTCCTCGTACTCCAGCGCCGGCACCTCTATTATGATATCTATCCTGTCCAGCAGCGGCCCGGAGACCCGCGAGTGATAGCGCCGTATCTCCAGCTCCGAGCAGGTGCAGCGGTGCGTCGGGTGCCCGTACCAGCCGCATTTGCAGGGGTTCATGGCGCAAATCAGCATGAACCGGCTCGGGTATGTCACCGTGCCCGCCGCCCTCGACACCGTCACCACGCCGTCCTCCAGCGGCTGCCTTAGCGCCTCGCGGACATCCCTGTGGAACTCCGGCAGCTCGTCGAGGAACAGCACGCCGTTGTGAGCAAGGCTCATCTCCCCCGGCTGCAGCTGCGCCCCGCCCGAGAGCGCCGCCGACGAGGTCGTGTGGTGCGGCGCGCGGAAAGGCCGCGTGTCGACGATGGGATTGTTCCGGTTCGTCAGGCCGGCGACGGAGTGTATCTCCGTCGTTTGCAGCATCTCATCCCTGCTCATATCCGGCAGGATGGTGGTCATGCGCTTTGCGAGCATACTTTTCCCGGCCCCCGGCGGGCCGACCATGAGTATATTGTGCCCGCCCGCCGCCGCGACCTCGAGCGCCCGTTTGGCGTACTGCTGGCCCTTGACCTCCGAGAAATCCGGCCCGCCCGTATGCTCGCGCCGCTCCGTGCCGGGCTGCACCGGCTCAAGCTCCGTCTGCTCCCTGAAATACTCCAGCAGCGTCGTTACGTTCTCGACCGGGTACACCTCTATCCCCTGCGCGAAGGCCGCCTCCGGCGCGTTATCCGCAGGCACGAACAGCCGCTTTATACCGGCCCGCTCCGCCGCCAGCGCCATGGGCAGCGCGCCCCGCACGGGCCGCAGCTCCCCGGCCAGCGACAGCTCGCCGAAAAACGCGCAGTCCGCGGGCGGCTCCTTTATCTCCCCCGTCACGGCCAGGATGCCCAGCAGCACGGGCAGGTCGTACACCGTGCCCGCCTTCTTCGTGTCCGCGGGGGCTAGGTTCACGGTCAGCCGCGACACCGGGAACTTCAGCCCAGAATTCTTTATCGCGGCCCTGACCCTGTCACGGGCCTCTCTCACCGCCGCGTCGGGCAGGCCGACTATCTCAAAGCCCGGCAGGCCCTGAGCAATGGAGCACTCGACGGATACCTCGTAGCCGCCGATCCCCTTTATCCCCAGCGAGCGTATGCGCGATACCATCGGGTGCTCCCCCTTTTATCGTTCTTATTTTCCGAAGGCCGTATCCACCGTGGCGCGCACGGCCTCTATGAACATGCCGATATCCAGACTCACCGTCACGCTGTCGAAGCCCTGCTTAAAATACCCCGCGGCGGCCTTGCCGTCGCCGCAGAACATGATGCAGGGTTTCCCCGCCTTTTTGCATGCGAGGCGCACGCGCTCCACGGCGTTTATGTGCCGCTCGTCCCCGAACCGGCCCGGTATGCCCAGCGCTATGGACAAATCGAACGGCCCGATAAATATGCCGTCCACGCCGTCAATTGCGACGATCTCCTCGATATTCTCGAGGCAGCCGGCGGTTTCGCACTGGGGTATGAGCAGGGTGTTCCTGTTTGCCCAGTCCATGTATCCCTCCATGCCTCCGGAATAGTTCGCGTCATAGCCCCAGCCGCCGTCGCGCGAGGGGCAGTAGCCGCGGTTCCCGGTGGGGGCGAACTTGGCCCAGGAGACGAGCTGTTTCGCCTGCTCGACGGTCTCGAGCTGGGGCACGATGAGGCCCGCGGCGCCGACGTCGAGCATTTTGAGCACGGGGCTGCGGCTTATCTCGTCGACTCTCACAAACGGTGCCAAACCCGCGCCGTCAGCAATGCCGACGAGCTCGGCCGCGTGTTCCGCGCCTATTGGGCTGTGTTCGATATCGATGATGACGTAATCCATGCCAGCGCGTGCGAGCGCCTCAACGGCGGGCGCGCTCAAAAGGTGCGTGAAGGTACCGAGCGACTTCTCGCCGCGGCGGTATTTCTCGAGGAACCTGTTCAAAGCATCCACCTCCGAGTCTGAAGTTTTCGCCCGCCTTTTACAAAAGGCGGCAGCGGAATACTTAATGCCGACACAGGGGTCTTCCGCTCTCTGCGGAGAGCGGCCAGAGGCTCCGCCTCTGGACTCCGCCAGCTTTTTTGAAAAAAAGCTGGGCAAAAAACTTTAGGATTTTGGCCCAGCTATTTTTCAAAAAAGCTGGGCAAAAAACTTTAATCTTTCTCTGCTACGAGCGCGATGTGCAGCTCGTCGAGCTGTTTCTGCGTCACCTCGCCCGGCGCGCCCATCATCAGGTCCTGCGCGCTCTTGTTCATCGGGAAGGGGATTATCTCGCGTATCGAATCCTCGCCCGCCAGCAGCATGACCATCCGGTCCACACCCGGCGCTATGCCCGCGTGCGGCGGCGCACCGTAGCAGAAGGCGTTGTACATCGCGGGGAACTTCGCCTTAACGTCCTCCTCGCCGAGGTTCACCATCTCAAACGCCTTTACCATGATCTCAGGCTCGTGGTTCCGCACCGCGCCCGAAGACAGCTCCACGCCGTTGCACACGAGGTCGTACTGGTCCGCCGTGATCGTCAGCGGGTCTATCTCCCCACGCTCCGCCGCCAGCAGCGTCGCCAGGCCGCCCTTCGGCATTGAGAAGGGGTTGTGACAGAACTCCAGCTGCCCCGATTCCTCGCCTATCTCGTACATCGGGAAGTCCACTATCCAGCAGAACTCGTATTTCTCCGCGTCCATGTGCTCCGGGCAGGCCGCGCCCGCGAGCTTTATCAGCACGCCCGCCGTCTTCTGCGCCGCGCCCTTCGCGCCCGAGGCCAGCAGCACAAGCGTGCCCGGCTCGAGACCCAACCCGGCCTTCACCGCGTCCGCTATCGGCTGCACAAACTTCGCTATGCCGCCGACGACCTCGCCCTTCTCGTCTATCCTGAACCAGTAAGCCTTGTTCCCCGACTGCACCTCCGCATCCGCGCAGAGCTTGTCTATCTGCTTGCGCGTGCCCGTGTAGCCCGGGACCGCCACGACCTTCACCACGTTCCCCTCGAAGGGCCCAAAACCGCAGCCGCCGAGCAGCTCCGTCGCGTCCTGAGCCTCGAGGTCTATCCTCAGGTCGGGCTTGTCCGTGCCGTACTTCTCCAGCGCCTCCATGTAGGGTATGCGCTTAAACGGCGCCGCGGACGCCCGCGAATACTTGCCGTACTCCGCGAAAATGGGCGGCAGCACCGCCTCCAGCACCTCGAACACGTCCTCCTGCGAGGCGAAAGCCATCTCCATGTCGAGCTGGTAGAACTCGCCCGGCGAGCGGTCGGCGCGCGCGTCCTCGTCCCGGAAGCAGGGCGCTATCTGGAAATACCTGTCGAAGCCCGAGGCCATGAGCAGCTGCTTGAACTGCTGCGGCGCCTGAGGCAGGGCGTAGAACTTGCCCGGATGGTTCCGCGCCGGGACGAGGTAGTCCCTCGCGCCCTCGGGGCTGGACACGGTAAGTATAGGCGTCGTGATCTCCATGAAACCCTGCGCCTCCATCGCCCGCCTGAGCGCGGAGATGACTTTCGAGCGCAGGACGATGTTCGCCTTCACCTCGGGATTGCGCAGGTCGAGATAGCGGTAGCGCAGCCGCGCCGCCTCGTCCGCCTCGCGCGAGCGGTTTATCTGGAAGGGCAGCTCGTTATACTGGCACTTGCCCAGCACCTCGAGCTTTTCCGGCACTACCTCGATATCGCCCGTCGGCAGCTTCGGGTTCTTGCTCGCCCTCTCGCGAACCGTGCCCTCGACTGATATCGTGCTCTCGCGCGTCACGGCCTTGAATGCCTTCACCATCTCCTCCGTCTCCGCGACCACCTGCGTCGTGCCGTAAAAATCGCGCACGACGATGAAGGCCAGCGCTGAGGAGACCTCGCGCACGTTCTCCATCCAGCCGACTATCTTTACGCTCTTGCCTGCGTCTTCAATGCGGAGCTGCCCGCAGTTGTGTGTCCTTGACTGCATCATGTCCTCTTACCCCTTACTTTTCCTTTATGAGCCGCTCCCCGGCGCTCTCCGCCAGCGCGGTCAGTATTTTCTCAGCCGCCTCATCCTGAGTGCAGCTTATCTGCTCGCCCTTTTGCATGTCCTTCAGAGACACACGGGCGCTTTTCATCTCGTCCTCGCCTATTATCACCGCGAAGGGTATGCCCAGCTTCGATGCATAGGACAGCTTCTGCTTGAACTTCTTGTCCTCGGTATAGAGCTGCGTGCGTATGCCGGCCTCCCGGAGCTTCGTCGCCGTCTGGGCCGCGAAGCCCAAATCGTCAGTCATGGGCAGCACGATAGCGTCCGCCGGGGCCGCCGTGAGCTCGGGGTTGAGCAGCCCCTGCTCGGAGAGCACGTAGAACAGCCGCGTCACGCCTATCGAGATGCCCGCGCCGGGCAGCTTTCTGTCCGTATAGTACTCCGCGAGGTCGTCGTAGCGCCCTCCGGAGCAGACCGAGCCTATCTCCGGGTGCGAGTTTATCGTCGTCTCGTACACCGTGCCCGTGTAGTAATCGAGGCCACGTGCGATAGTGAGGTCTATGGCAAAGCGCTCAGGCGGCACTCCGAGGCCCGGAAGCGCCTCCGCGACCGTGCGGAGTTCCTTCACGCCCTCGTCGAACAGCTCATCGCGTCCCGTCATGCCCTCAAGGAAGGCGAGCTTCTCCGCCGTTGTGCCCTTGAAGCCTATGAAACCGAGGGCCTCGCCCGCCTGCGCCGCGTCAAGCCCGCAGTCGTCCATGAGTATGGCCCTGACCTTATCCTCGCCTATCTTCTCGAGCTTGTCGATAGTGCGCAGTATCTCCGCCGGGGCGTTCATGCCGTGCATCCTGAAAAAGCCGCCCAGCACCTTGCGGTTGTTTATCCTGATGGTGAAGTCCTCGAGTCCCAGCTCGGTGAAGGCGCGGCAGATGATAGACGGTATCTCCGCCTCGTTCATGATGTCGAGCTTCCCGTCGCCTATGACGTCGATGTCTGCCTGATAGAACTCGCGGAACCGGCCCCGCTGCGCCCGCTCTCCGCGCCAGACCTTGCCTATCTGGTAGCGCCTGAAGGGGAACTGCAGCTTAGCATAGTTCGCCGCCACGTACTTCGCCAGCGGCACGGTGAGGTCGAATCGGAGCGCAAGGTCCGATTCACCCTTCATGAAGCGGTATATCTGCTTTTCCGTCTCGCCGCCGCCCTTGGCCAGCAGCACCTCGGCCGACTCTATCGCCGGCGTATCCAGCGGCGTGAAGCCGTAGAGCGAGTACACCCGCCTGAGCGCAGCCAGCAGCTTCTCCATCTTCAGCTGCTCCTCCGGCAGCAGCTCCATGAAACCCGAGAGCGTCCTCGGCGTCACCTTTTCCATTCAAATGACCTCCAAATACAAATACAGCGCAAGGGCGGCGGAATAATTTACCGCCGCCCTATGGCGCGTGCTCATTTCTTTTTCGGATTGACGATATCTCGCCAGTCGAGATCTCCCCTCCGCAGTCCCTGTATCAGTACCTCCGCCGTGGCCGCGTTAGTCGCCATCGGTATGAGGTGCTGGTCGCAGAGCCTCGAGAGCTTGTTCACACTGTCAAAACCCTCGGGATTCGCCGGGTCGCAGAAGCATATCACCAGGTCTATCTCGTTATACGCTATCCTCGCGCCTATCTGCTGCGCGCCCTGCTTGTCGTGCAGGTACAGGGTTATCGGCAGCCCTGTGGCTTCGCTCACGAGCTTGCCCGTCGTCGTCGTCGCACAAATGCTGTGCTCCGCCAGAATGCCGCAGTACGCGATGCAGAACTGGACCATCAGTTCCTTCTTGCCGTCGTCTGCCAGCAGCGCAATATTCATACTCGTTCTCCCTCCGTACCCCGGCACCCCCGCCGGAGCCTCATCTACTCAAAACTGTCTTAGATATTGATTATATGCCACATTCGTAAATATTTCAACAGATTTCTCGGCTTTTCCGCATATTTCCGACAGTTTTTCACTTGAGAAGCGTATACTCGCCCTCTGCCGTGGTCTCCGTGACGCCAAGGCTGAAGTAGGCATCCAGCACGTTCTTAGCTATATTGGCCAGATTCGCGCCGGACGCGCCGCGCTCTACCACGATCGACACCGCGATCTGCGGATCGTCGAAGGGTGCGTAGCACATGAAGATGGCGTTGTTCGTCTTGTCCTCGCCCAGCTGCGATGTGCCGGTCTTTGCCGCGACCGGCAGGCTCACGCCGTTATAGCTGTAGTCATGCAGAGTGAGGTATACGTTGGTGCCCGAGCTGTTCACGTTGTTGGCCATCTCGTACATGCCCTGCTGTACCGCGGCCCAGTTGTAGTCCGCCGACTCCACCGTCGAGAGCACCTCGACGCCCTTGTTGTACAGCTGCGTCGAATAGTCGAAGCTCCGCACGCTCTTTACTATCGCCGCAGAGTGCCGCGTGCCGCCGTTGGCTATGGCCGCGCAGTACTCCGCCAGCTGCAGTGGCGTGAAAATGCTGTCCGACTGGCCGATACCGGCCTGCACCGTGTCGCCGTCGTACCACTGGTCCACGTCGTAGTTCAGGTGCGTGTCGGGATTGGCCATGTTGCCGGTCACCTCCGGCAGCTCTATGCCCGTCGCTTCACCCAGGCCGAAGTTCTTAGCGTACTCCATCAGCGTCCTGATGCCCATGTCGTCTGCCAGAGTATAGAAAAAGATGTTGCACGAATCCATGATTGCCTTCGTCACGTTGTCATACCCGTGCGTGAAATTGTTCTGCGAGTATATCCAGCACTCCGGCGCGTAGCCCTGGGTCTCGTACTTCGTAAACACGCCGTCGCAGAGTATGGTCGTCTCGGTATTTATTAGGTTCTCGGAAAGGCCCGCTATCGCCGTGCAGGGCTTAAAGGTCGAGCCCGGCTCGTATGCGCCCATCGTCGTGCGGTTGTACAGCGGGTCGTAGTCCGCCTCCAGCACCTCTTTATAATAGCTCTCATCCGTTATCCTCGACAGGTCGAAGGTCGGGTAGCTTGCCATGGCCAGCGGCTCGCCCGTGTCCACGTCCACGACCACTACCGCGCCGCCCTGTATGTCCTCCCTTACTTCGTCCTCGCGCCCCTCGGCCACCGCCTCGACGTTCTCCTCGTCGCGGCTGAGCTGCATGGCGTAGATGCCGCTCTCCAGCGCCCTCTCCACCGCCTCCTGCAGCTCTATGTCAATTGTCAGATACACATGGTTGCCCGGTACCGGGTCCTTCTCATAAATGGTATTCGTCACCGTTCCCGAGGAGGTCCGCGTCACCGTCGCCTGCCCGTTCGTGCCGTGCAGCCATTCCTCACAGACGTATTCTATCCCGTCCTTGCCAACCTTAGTATCGTAGTCGTATGTGCTGTTTTCCTTGCCCGCCCTGTACTTGTCGACCTCTGCCTCGTTCATCGAGCCGACATAGCCCAGTATGTGCGCCGCGTACTGCGTACTGTACTCACGGATATAGGAGGTCTCCACCTCCACCACGTTGCCTACGACGCCCATGAGATCAGAAATGAGGTCTATCGACGCATCCTCGACAAAAATATACGAGCTGGTATTTATCTCGTATCTCACGTTGATCGCATAGCGCACGCCCGCGATCTTGCGCATCTCCTCCGCAGTATAGCTGTTGGCTATGTCATATCGCGTCCTGAAATAGCTCATCAGCTCGACCGCGGTCGTGTCCTCATCCAGGCCCTTGCCCTTGAGATATGCCGTCAGCAGTGTCCTTTGCAGTTCCGTCATATCCGTATACTCGAAGGGCGGCTCCTGCGTTATAGGCAGGTCGTCCGTATACGTCTCCCCGGACGCCTCTATCAGATTAACCATCTCAAGTATGACGGAATTGGGGTCCTCGACCTCGTCCGAAAAGAGCCTCGTGTCGCTTATCTTGAGGTTGTAGCACTCCCTGTTCGACACCAGCACCCTGCCGTAGCGGTCCAGTATGTTGCCCCTCGAAGCCGTCACCGTCTGGAGGCTGGACTGGTTCTCCTGGCTCTCCTCGTAATACGCCGCGCCTTCTATTATCTGCAGCTTGTACAGCGTGACCACGCACAGCGCCAGAAGCGCCGTTACGATGAATCCAAAGGCGAACAGCCTGCCTGAACTTACAAGTTTTTTCATTGCTTATCCTTTCGCTGGAACCGTGGCGAACGCTAGATCTTCTTTCTCGCTATCGCCTTGCATGGGAAATACAGCGCCGCCGTCATGGGCAGCGACCAGATGACCTGGATTATCGCCGTCTTTATCATCGCGCCCAGCTCGTGCCCGGCCAGGATCAGCCCGAGCATCTGCGAGAAGGCCGCGATGACGCAGGCCGCGGTGCTTATGAGCATATACGCAAAAAACCGTCTGTTCACATACCAGCGCGAGAGTATGCCAGAGAAAAAGCCCAGCGCCGGGAACACCGCCACGAACAACGCCGTATAGTCGTAGCTGATGTCCGTCAGAAAACCCAGGCACAGCCCGAACACCGCGCCCCACACGCCGTCCTCGAACATCCCCACGGCCACGGCTGCCGCGGGCAGAAAGAACATGTTCACGCCGAACAGCTTGAAATTCGCAAATATCGAGTCCTGCATCAGCAGACACACCGCCATAAACAGCAAATACAGCAGCGCGCGCCGCAGTTTCTCCCGGTTTATCAGATCCCAGACCATGCCCAAGCCTCCGAAAGCCCGTCAGTCAACGACGTCGAATTCCTTTATTATGAACACCTGGACCAGAGTGTCGAGGTCCGCCGCGGGCTCTATGATACCGTACTCGGTCTGGCCGCCGGCCTCGCTCTGTATCGAGACAACGCTGCCTATCACGACGCCCTGGGGTATCATGCCGCCCGAGCCGGAGGTCAGCACGTCGTCCTCGAGGAACAGCTGCGCGCCCTCGGTCAGCCAGGTCACCTTCACCTGGCCCTCTCTCATCAGCGTATAGTCGCCCATCAGCATCGCAGCGGAACCGTCCACGCCCACCAGGGCGCCTATGCTCGTGTTCACGTCTATGAGCGTCCTCACCGTCGCCGACGAGTCGCCTATCTCCGAGATCTGCCCGACCAGCGCCCCGTATTCGTTCACGACGCAGTCGCCGACCTCCAGCCCGCTGCTCAGGCCCTTGCTTATCGTGAAGCTCGAAC
Source organism: uncultured Eubacteriales bacterium (assembly GCA_900546615.1). Taxonomy (GTDB): domain Bacteria; phylum Bacillota; class Clostridia; order Oscillospirales; family Oscillospiraceae; genus Scatomorpha; species Scatomorpha pullistercoris. The sequence goes on from URDJ01000008.1 coordinate 16,960, forward strand.
CCCAGTTCGACGCACTCCAGGACACTATCCGGGCCGACTCCATCACATAATCCGTATGCTTTTCAGCAAAGCCGAGGATGTTCCTGAGCCTGTCGTTCTCGTCGAGCGCATCCTGGCCTTCGCGCGCCTCTGCCTGTGCCTCCGCGAGCTGTATCCTCAGGGACTCGTTCTCCGCCTTGAGCTGCTCGTACTCGAACAGATAGCCGTAGACGCTGTCCAGCAGGTTCGACACGGAGGCCGCCGCCTGCCGTATCGGCTCCCTTGCCGTGACTATGGCGTTCGTCAAAAAGTCCGCCCTGCCGCCCAGCACCTGCCCGGCAAGCAGCGCCACCAGCACCACGGCGAGGATGATGACGCCCAGCCTTATGCCGTTTTTCTTCAGATATTCCTTCAAAGCAGCTTCACACCCAATTTATCGAGCATTTTGCCGAGCCTGCATATGGGCAGGCCCATAACGTTGAAAAAGTCGCCCCGTATGCCCTCGACAAAGATCGAGGCATAGCCCTGGGCCCCGTAGGCCCCGGCCTTGTCCATAGGCTCCCCTGTGGCTATGTAGGCGGATATTTCGTCCTCCGTCAAATCCCGGAACTTCACATATGTCCGCTCCGCGCCGGCGAGCTTCTCGTCTCCCTTTATTATACACACGCCTGTCCAGACCTCGTGTTCCCTGCCCGAGAGCGCCCTGAGCATCCACGCCGCCTCCGCCTCGTCGTGCGGCTTGCCAAGCAGCGCCCCGTCCAGCCAGACTATAGTGTCCGCGGCTATTATGACGTTTTCTGAGCCCGAGTGTTCCGCGACCTCCCGCGCCTTCGCCTCCGAGAGCGCGAGGACTATCTCCTCCGGCCCCGCGTGCTCCGGCGGGTGCTCCCCGCCTTTCGCCGGGCACACCTCGAATTCCAGGCCCAGCATCTCCAACAGCTCGCGCCTTCTCGGCGAGCCTGAAGCCAATATCATCTGCATCCTGCTAAACACCTCTGTAATACAGCCCACGGGTCAAGCCGTTCGGCCGATAATCGCTCAGGCCAAGGAAGCTCTTTGCCACCTCTACGCACTCCCGCGCGCCCTCGTTCGTGAACAGCAGCCGCATCCCGCGGACCCCCGCCTTCTTCACATCCTCCAGCCTGTCGCCCAAAAACACCTTCGATGGCCCGTACACCGCGTTGCGGCAGGTATACTCCCTCACCACCGGGTACACCCCGCCATACTCGTCGCTCATCCTCGCCGGAGCCCCGCAGGCGCAGCGCCCTGCGCTCGCCTTTATGAGGCACCTCTCCGTCAGCATGGCCGGCAGCCTGCCATAGGCTATTATCTCCGTATCCAAAGGCTTCGATAACTGCCGTATCTGCTCCATGTTCAGCTCAAAGGACAGCGTCGCCGACAGCAGGCCCGCCTTCGACGCTATCTGCAGCGAGTAGGAATTGAAGATGTTGAGCGCGTAATCCCCGCGCACATCCAGCCCGGCAGCCCTCGCTATACCTATGTGCCCAAGGCTGCCGACCACCGCCTGCGTTACACCGGCGGCACGCGCCCTCTGCAGCAGCCCGGCCATCTCGCGCAGTTCCCCGTCGTGTACTATCCTCGGCAGCACCGCCGCGACCGTCGTGCCCATGGGCAGGAAGGGCTCTATGCTCTCAGGGCTTTCCGCCAGCACCGAGATGGGCACATACAGAAGGTCCGGCCCGAGCTCCGCCAGCTCCTCCGTCAGCTGAGAGGCCGACATGACCTCGAATATCGCGTCCAGCTTCGGCGTTTCAGGGCTTCCGCCCATCGCCGGGGCCAGCCGGCCCGTCCGCATATGGGGCGCCTCGGCCCTCTTGGCCGTGAGCTGTTTTATAAGCTCACGCCTCGCCTGCTGCAGCATTCCCTCAGGCAGCATCACCCCGGGCCCGAGCATGACGTTCACACGCTCGCAGGAGTAGGGCGTACCGGAGGTCTTGCGGAACTCCGATTCCACCGTCCTCTGGTTGAACTCCTGTCCGAAAGCCGCCATCGGCTCCGGCCCGTTCCATACGGCCCGGTTCCCGTCCTCGTCCTGTATGCCGCTCCTGAATGGCCGGCCCGCCTGGATGAGCGCGAAAAACTCCACCTTCACACGCCGCAGCTCCGAGTCCGCGTATCCCTTGCGCACCGCGTGCATGGCGCGCTCGGCATCCCTGTCCGGCTGCCCGGGCAGGCCCGTCATGTTCCCGTCCGGCTCCCCGGGGTAGTAGCCCTCGGTGAACTCCCGGCCCGTGAATATAAGCTCCAGCTCGTCCTTTTCGAGCGGAGTGGGCTTCCTTAAGTCCCTTGCGCATTTTATGCACACCTGCGTCAGCTTCGCCAGCCGCTCCGGCCTTGCGACGCCCCGGCCGGCAACGACGCCCGCAACGCCAAGCTCCGCAAGCTCCGGTATCCGCTCTATCGCCATCAGGTCCCGCATGCTCAGCGGATAGTCGTCCATCCTGCCGCCGAGCGAATACTTCTCGCGGCAGAGCCCCGGACAGTCGCCCCTGTTGGCGCTGCCCCGGCCGTTTATCGCCGCCATGTAGCACTGACCCTGTCTTGACGCGCAGAGCGTGCCCATGACCGTGACGCCCAGCTCCACGCCGCCGCGCCTTGCGATGGCACGTATCTCGTCCATCGGCAGCTCGCAGGGCAGCATGACCCGCGCAACGCCGAGCTGTATCGCGGCCTCTATCCCCGCCGCGTTGTGCAGCCCAAGCCGCTCCCCAGCGAACACACGCATGAGAGGCGCCGACTGCCTCGCCGCCAGAATGAAGCCCCAGTCCTGCGCTATCACCGCGTCCACGCCCGCTTCGCAGGCGCTGCGCACCAGCTCCGCCGCCGCGGACATCTCCGAGTCCGCCACCAGCGTGTCCAGTTCCGCGTACACGCGGCAGCCCCGGACCCGGCAATAACGCACGGCCTTCGTAAACTCCGCCTGCGTAAACCCGCGCCCGCCTGCTCCGCCAAAACGTATTATTATCGAATCCGCGCCGCTCTGCACCGCCGCTATCACGGCCTCCGCGTTCGGCGCGGGCGTTATTACCTCGAGCATCGCAACTACTCCTGAGCTTCAACGATTACAATTCGATTACATACAGAAATAATTATAACACAAGCCCCCTCTTGCTACAAGTCAAAATAAATGATAAAATGAAAGCCCATAGTCGGAGAGAGGAATGGAAGATGAAGGATAAGAGCTACCGGCTGAGCGCTGCGGTCTGCGCGCTGCCGGCCGAGGATGCGGACAAGCTCATTTCGGCGGGCGACGGCGACTGCGCCCTGCTGTACATATATCTGCTCAGGCACGGCCAGCAGCCTAACCAGGAGCTGTGCCGGGCGCTGGGCTGGGAGCCGCAGCGTCTCGGCGGCTGCGCGGCAAAGCTGAGGTCGCTCGGCCTGCTTTCAGACGGCGCTTCAGCCCGAGTCCCGACTCAGCCGGCCGACACCATGCCGGAGTACACAGCTGAGGACGTGGTCAGGCGCTCGGGCGAGGACCCGGCCTTCAAGGGCGTGCTCGCCGAAGCGGAGAGCGTGCTCGGCCACGCACTCTCGGGCGCGGACACGCGCACGCTGTTCGGCATATACGACTTTCTGGGCCTTCCCGTGGACGTCATCATGGAGCTGCTGCACCATTGCTGCGAGGAATACAAACTAAAATTCGGCCCCGGCAGGGTCCCGACGATGAGGCAGATTGAAAAAGAGGCCTATATCTGGGCAGATCGGGAGATAATGACCTTTGAACAGGCCGAGGATTATATTAGGATGCGCGCCAGGCTTCGTGACGCATCGGAGTCCCTGAGGCGAAGCTTCGGCATACACGACAGGCCGCTCACTCCGACGGAGCGGAAATATGTCGAGGGCTGGCTGGAACAGGGCTTCACGCAGGGCGCCATTGAGCTTGCCTACGACAAGACGGTGACGAACACGGGCCAGCTCAAGTGGAACTACATGAACCGCATCATCCAGAGCTGGCACGAGAAGGGCCTGCACACCACGCAGGAGATCGCCGACGGCGACGCTCCGAGGAGGTCCTCCGGCGGCCCGCGGCAGTCTCAGAGGACGGAGCCGAGCCGTATGGGCGAGCTCGAGAGGATGAAAAAGATCTACGACAAGGTCCGCGGCAACTGAGAAAGGACGGTGACAAAGCATGGGCTATAACGGCAGGCTGCTGGCAAGGGCGAGGGAAAAGCTCGCCGCGGCAAGAGAATCGAATGAGGCAGAGCAGCGCAGAAGGCTGGAGGAGGCCTGTGCGAAGCTGCCTGAACTGGGCGGCATAGACCGCAGGCTCAGGCAGCAGATGATAGAGCTGTCCAGACTGGCCATGAGCCGCGAGCCGGGCGCAAAGGAGCGCATCGAAAGGCTCCGGGACGAGAACCTGGAGCTGCAGAGGCAAAGAGCCGAGCTGCTGGTGGGCGGCGGTTACCCGATTGATTACACGGACGAGATATACGGCTGCAAAATTTGCCGCGACACGGGTCTGGACGGCAAGGAACTCTGCCGCTGCCTCAAGAAGCTCTATAACCGCGAGCTTACCCAGGAGCTGAGCACGCTGCTGCGCGGCGGCGACGAGTGCTTCGAGCGCTTTGACCTCAGCTGGTACAGCCAGACAAGGGACCCGAATACCGGCGCCTCGCCGAGGGAGTGCATGACCGTCGTGTACGAGACCTGCCGGGAGTACGCGAAAAACTTCGGCAAGGGCTCGCCGAACCTCATCTTCATGGGCGGCACCGGGCTGGGCAAAACCTTTCTCTCGGCCTGCATCGCGAGGGTCGTGGCAGAAAACGGATTCTCGGTCGCCTACGAATCCGCGGCAGCGGCGCTCGGTCAGTTTGAAACGCAGCGGTTCTCGAGGGAGAACGCCGAGGGCGATCAGGCGGCCGCAAAAGTCCGGGACTACCTCGGCTGCGACCTCATGATACTCGACGATCTCGGCACCGAGATGGTGACCTCCTTCTCCATCTCGGCGCTCTACCAGCTCATAAACACGAGGCTGTGCGAGAACAGGAGCACCATAGTGAGCACGAACTGCAGCTTCGACGAACTGCTGAGAAAATACGGCCCGCAGGTCACCTCAAGGCTCGAGGGCGAGTACCTGCTCCTGAGCTTCTCCGGGCGGGATATACGGCTGCTGAGAAAGGAGCGCGGCACATGAGACAGCATGAGATAACAAGAGTCCGGCCGCTGCTCGACCGCAACGGCAACATAGCCGAGCCGGGCTATGCCAGACGGCTCCTGCCCGTGTACAAGAGGGCCGACATAAAGGCCCCGGCCCACAGGATAAAGGAATGGGACTACTACCTCGTGAACAACGGCCGCTTTGCCGTTGCGCTCACGGTGGACGACAACGGCTACATGGGCCTCGACTCCATCTCCTTTTTGGACTTCGAAAACCTCTGGCAGCAGACCGTCTCGCCCATGTGCGCCCTTCCCCTCGGCAGGCGTAAGATGCCGGAAAGCTCCGAAACCGGGGATGTGGCCGTTTCAGGCAAGGGCTATGAGATTGCCTTCAGACACACTTCCGAGGGACGGCTCCTGCTGTTCCGTATGGAGAATTTCGCCTCCGGCAGACCTGTCGAAGGCAGGATACTGCTCACCGACGAGCCTGAGGAGAGCATGGTCATCTGCACGCCCTTCAAAAAGCGCGGGCACTTCTACTTCAACCAGAAGATCAACTGCATGAGGGCCTCGGGCTGGGTGAACGTCAGGGGAAGGCGCTACGAGTTCGAGCCGGAGACGGCCTTCGGCGTGCTCGACTGGGGCCGCGGCGTGTGGACTTATCACAACACCTGGTACTGGGGCAGCGCCTCCGGCGCGGTGGACGGCGTGCCCTTCGGCTGGAACATAGGCTACGGCTTCGGCGACACCTCGGCCGCCTCCGAAAACATGCTCTTTTACAACGGCCGGGCGCACAAGCTGGGCAGGGTCACCTTCAATATCCCGCGGCGCGGCGGGGACTACGCCTATCTGTCGAAGTGGACCTTCACCAGCGACGAGGGCCGCTTCGAGATGGACTTCCAGCCCATCCTCGACAGGTCCGCATGCACCGACGTCAAGCTCATAAAGAGCGACCAGCATCAGGTCTTCGGCCGCTTCACCGGCACCGCCGTTTTGGACGACGGGCGGAAAATAAGGGTAAAAGACTTTCCCGGCTTCGCCGAGAGGGTAGAAAACAAGTGGTAACCCCGCCCCTGCATGTAATCTAAACTCCGAAGGCGTTTCACCGCTTTTCTTTGGGGCTCAGTCCGTTTCTTTTGGCAATGGCAAAAGAAACGGACTGAAAAATATCGCCCGGGCCTGTGATTTGGCCCCGGGCGATATTTTTTGGAATCTTCCGCTCAAAACGGGAAATAACATATAGCGTCCCACAGGACGGGAAGGGGGTGTTTTCCGTTTGAAGAAGAAAAGCTGGTATTTTGTCTATCCCGCGATCGCCGTCGGCGCCGGCGCGCTGTCGGGTTTCCTTACAAGGCGCGCCATGAAGGAAGTGTTCCCGCTGCTCGATAAGCCGCCGCTCACCCCGCCGCCCGTGGTGTTCCCCATCGTCTGGACCGCGCTCTACATCCTCATGGGCGTCGGCATGGCGATGGTCAAAAACACCGACACGCTCGGCTCCAGGACTTCCGAGCGCCTCTGGTGGGCGCAGCTGGCCGTAAACTTTATCTGGACCCTTGTATTCTTCCCGGCGCAGGCCTTTCTCGCCGCACTCGCTCTGCTCGTGCTGCTCTTCGGCCTCGTCGTCGCGATGACCGCAGCCTTCGGCAAAATAAGCCGCCCTGCCGCCCTCATGCAGATACCCTATATCCTCTGGCTTCTCGTGGCAGGCTATCTCAACGCCGGCATCTGGCTGCTCAACCGCTGAGTCACCGGATGAAGTTCGTCACGTTCCCCCGCTCGGCCGTCGGAGCCGGGAACCCGGCCGCCCTGCCCGCCTCTATGCACTTTATGAGCCAGGCCATGTTCCGCGCCAGGTTCCGCGCGGTCTGCAGGCCCTCGGCGTCCTGCGCCGCAGCCTCAGGACACACGCCATACAGCCCGTTCCAGTAGGTCGAGGACACCACCGGCATCTGGCTGATCGTGAAATACTTGTTCATAACGTCCACGCTCGCCGTGGTGCCGGCACGCCTCGCGCAGGCCAGCGCCGCCGCGGGCTTGTGCGCGAACTTCGACCCGCCGGCATAGAACATCCTGTCCAGAAACGCCAGCAGCGCCCCGGCCGGGGACGCATAGTGCACCGGGGTCGCGACGACCAGAGCGTCCGCGGCCTCGAGCTTTTTTATTGCCTCGTTCACCATGTCGTCAATGACGCACACGCCCGTCTTCTTGCAGGCACCGCAGGCCGTGCAGCCGGATATCGGTCCCGCGCCGACCTCTATAAGCTCCGTCTCCACGCCCTCGGCCTCGAACACCTTCTTCATCTCGTCGAGAGCCAGCCTCGAACTGCCCGCCTTGTGCGGGCTTCCGCTTATCATCAGTACCTTCATTTGCTACGCCTCCTTAAAACCTATCTCGATGACCACCGGATTGTGGTCGGAATATTTAAAGCCCAGGCTCTGCGTCTCAACGCTCAAAACCTCCAAGTTCGGCGATACGATGAAACCGTCGAGCACGTAGTGCTGGCTCGTCTCCTCGTCGTAGGGCGCGTTGTTGAGCCTGCAGGTCGGCGTGCTGTCGTCAAAGACAAAGCTCCAGCCCTCCGGCAGGGACGCTTCATCCAGTACGCCGGGAGTCCAGTACCCGTCGTCGAGCACGGGCCATTTCTCCAGCATGCCGGGGAAGGTCTGGTTGAAGTCGCCGCCGGCAATGACATAGCTGCCCTTGGCATACTCGGCCTCAAGCACCTCGAACAGCATGGCCGTCTGCGCGGCCTTGCCCTCTCCGTCATCATAGGCCTCGAGGTGCAGGTTCACCACCACAAGCTCGCTGTCCAGCTCCGGGATCTGGCAGCGCGTTATGAGCAGGCACCTCTTGAGGTTCGCCGTGCGCACGGGCCACGAAAACGGGCATGGCAGGGCGATGCGCTCCGCCGTGCCGCCCTGGACGGCGTAGTCCGCCGTCGTCATTATGCCGCTGTTCATCCTGCCCATCGGCGGCCAGGGGAAGGGTACGAAGGGGCAGAGATAGTTCTGCGCATAGGCCCAGCTGTGAGCGTTCCGGCCCTCGGAGAAGGATTTGACCTCATTCGTCCCGTAGCTGCGGGCGGAGTCCTCGTCCACCTCCTGCAACATATAGACGTCGGCGTCCAGCTCGTCGAGCGCCTGCGAAACGCCCTCGAAGTAGTAGTCGAAATCCTCGCGCTCCGGCTTGCCGGCGCCCTTGCCGCCGTCCATGACGAAGTCCTCGTTCTCGCCAAGCCCGCAGTAACCCACGTTCCAGCTCACCAGCCTCACCGTGCCTCCAACGGTCTCCGGCTCGCCCAGCTGCCCCGCCGTTATGTACTCGACGTCCTCCGGCCTGTACTCCGTGAAGCTCAAAAATCCGACCAGTCCGCCCGCCGCGACTACTATTACAATTATTATGACCAGCAGTACCTTCAGCAGCTTTTTCAATCTACGCACCTCCAGCACGTTCAGGTGTAGTATCTCCAGACTCCGCCCTCGGCCTTCCTGTAGGCCCTGCCGCGGACGGTCAGGTATTCCAGATGCGCCGCGGTCTCGCCCACGGCGAACCACTTCTGCTGCAGAGGAAAGTCCGCCCAGGAGGGGCTTTTGCCGCGCACGCGCCAGGTCATCCTGCCCGAGAGCTCATAGGCCGTAAGGCCCGGCTCCCGCGTGAGGGTGTCCAGCATCTCGCGTATCCTGGCCCCGTGGTGCTCTATGATCGCGCCTATCCGCTCCGACATGGAGCCGTTTATGCCGCGGTGGGCCGGCAGCGGCAGGCGCACGTCGAAGATGCTGATGTCCATGAGGCTGTGCACGTACTTCCCCAGCGGGTCCTCAAAGCCCGGCCAGCTCGTGATGTTCGGCGTGATGTCAAAGAGCACGTGGTCGCCGAGGAACATGACCTTGTTCTCCCGGTCGTAGAGGCAGGCATGTCCCGGGGTGTGCCCGGGCGTCAGGATCACTTCCAGCTTTCTTCCGCCGTAATCCAGCGTGTCTCCCTCTCTCACATAGGTGAAATCCGCCTTTTTGACGGAATTGTATTTCCTCATAGGCGAATCCTTCAGGGACGCTATCTCCTGCTCCGAGAATCCAAGCCTCGCATACTCGTCTATCCTGTGCGAATTAGACGCCTGTCGGAACTGCTCGAGCCTCGTGCCGTCCTCGCGGCTTATGTAGATCTTCGCGCCCGGCGCCGCGAGTTCCGCCGCAAGGCCCGAGTGGTCCGAGTGCAGGTGTGTGAGGAAGATATCGGTCTCCTCCAGCCCGACGTCCAGCTCGGCCAGCCCGGCGAGCAGCGCCTCGCGGCACTCATCCCGGCGAAAGCCCGTGTCGATGAGCAGGCTCCGGCCGCCCTCGCCTTTTATGAGATACGAGTTGAGGTTCCTGAGCGGGTTTTCCGGCAGAGGAACATAGATGCTGTAGATGTTTTCTTCGATTTGTGTGTACATGTTGATACTCCGTGCAATAATTATTTCAAATCTTATTTTAACACAACATCCGCCGCCGCAACAGCCCTATCTTTTAAAAAGAAGCACCCCGCCTATCATGAGCGCGAGTCCAAGGCCCTTCTGCCAGTCAAGGGCGACCTTCTCCGCCCCCATCAGGCCGAGGGCGTCGATGAGCGCGGCGACGGCGAGCTGGCTTATGAGGATGACGCTTATGGCCACCGTGGGTGAGAGCGCGCCTATGCCCAGCATGACCGTGACCGTGATCACAAGGCCGAGCACGCCGCCCAGCATGTAGTACCACGGCACCTCCCCCAGCGACGAAAAGCTGCCCGTTCTGTATACCAGCAGCGCCAGCGCCGAGAGCAGGGCCGCTGTACACTGTACGAGGACGTTAGCCTCCATCGTCCCTATGGTCTCGCCGAGGCGCGTGTTCATGACCCCCTGGACGCTCATCGCCGCGCCCGCTATGATGCAGAAAATAAAGCCCAACATCTGTGTTTTTACCGCCTTTCGTCAAAACGATGAATCGCCCCCGACAGGAATGCGGTGTTTTCGGAAAAATACCACTTGTGCGCGAGGCGTGGATATGTTATAACTGTGTGCATCGGGCAAATACATTCGGCCGTTCCTGAACTACATCAGGAACAGAAGGAGGCGCTGTAAGGTGAATGAAAAGGGCGTTCCGAGATATTTACTCGTCGAGGCCGGCGTGCTGCCGGAGGTGTTCGTGAAGGTCACGCAGGTACAGGAGCTGCTGGAAACGGGCGAGGTCAGGACCGTGGCTGAAGCCGTGGACAGGATCGGCCTGAGCCGGAGTGCGTTCTACAAGTACAAGGACTCGGTGCGGCCGTTCCGGGACATGAAGCAGGGCGGCATTGTCACTTTCAACGCGCTGCTCAGGGACAAGAAAGGCGTTTTGAGCACCCTGCTAGCTATTTTTGCCGATACCGGCGCGAATATTCTGACGATAAACCAGAGCATACCGACGAACGGGGCCGCGATAGTGACGATCTCGGCGACAACGGAGAACATGCCTGTCGGCGTGGACGACCTGATAGCCAAGGCCAGAGGCCTGGACGGGGTCATCCGCTTCGACGCGCTGGCGGGCTGAGAGCACAGGGGAGAGAGATAAATGGTTAAGGCTGCAATACTTGGCATCGGCACGGTCGGCGGGGGCACGGCCGAGGTGCTGACGAAAAACAGGGAACTCATAGCGCGCAGGGCCGGGCAGGAGATAGAGCTCAAATACATCCTCTGCCGGAAGGCGAGGCCGGACCACCCCTTCGCGCATCTCATTGTGCACGACATCGACACCATCGTGAACGACCCGGAAATAGGCGTCGTGGCCGAGTGCATAGGCGGGGCCACCCTCGCCTACGAGTACGACCGGCGCTGCCTCGAGGCCGGCAAGAACGTCGTTACCTCCAACAAGGAGCTGGTGGCGGAAAAGGGCCTTGAGCTCACGGCGCTCGCGCGAAAAAAGGGCGTGAACTTCCTCTTTGAAGCCAGCGTCGGCGGCGGCATACCCATCCTGCGGCCGATCTGCCAGTGCCTCGCGGCAAACGAGATAAGCTCCGTCTGCGGCATTCTCAACGGCACGACGAACTATATCCTCACCGAGATGATACAGTGCGGCAAGAGCTTCGCGCAGGCACTGCGGGAGGCGCAGCAGAAGGGCTACGCCGAGGCCGACCCCACGGCGGACGTCGAGGGGATTGACGCAGGGCGCAAGATCTGCATCCTCGCCGACCTCTGCTTCGGCAAGAACGTGCCGCCGTCATCCATCACCACCGAGGGCATCACGCACATCACCCCGGCGGACATCGAATGCGCGAGGATACTCGGCTACAAGATAAAGCTGCTGGGCCGCGCGATGCGGACAGGCCCCAACTCCGTCTCGGCCTTCGTCGCGCCGCATCTCATCTCCAAGTCGAACCCGCTGGCGAACGTGGACGGCGTCACGAACGGCATCTCGGTCAAGGGCGACGCGGTGGGCGAGGCCATGTTCTTCGGCCCCGGCGCGGGCGCGCACCCGACAGCCAGCGCCGTCACGGGAGACATGATAGACTGCGTGCGCGACCCCTCCACGAGGGCCTATATGGGCTGGTGGCCCTCCGAGCCGGGCTACGTCACCGGGCCGGAGAAGCTCTCCTGCAAGTGGATGGTACGCGTTGTGGCCCCGCTGGCAAAAATCGGCGCGGCCTTCCAGGGCGTCAGGTTCATCCCCGCACCTAACGCGGAACCGGACGAGTACGCCTTCGTCACCCCTTACATGCCCGGCGAGGAGCTGACGGCAAGAACCGAGGGAATGGACGTGCGCGCGCGATACCGCGTACTCGACTGACGGCATATACTGATACGGGCGGAAAAGCCCATTAAGCTGCTTTTGGAGGGACATACCCCATGCTCATAGTACAGAAATTCGGCGGAAGCTCCGTTGCCGACGCCGCAAAGGTAAAAAGGGTCGCAGGGATAATAGCGGACACGTATTCCGAGGGCCACGACGTCGTGGTCGTGCTCTCGGCACAGGGAGACACGACGGACGATCTCATCGGCAAGGCGAGGGAGCTGAACCCCCGGCCGTCAAAGCGCGAGATGGACGTTCTGCTCTCGACGGGAGAGCAGCAGTCTGTGGCGCTGATGTCGATGGCGTTGGAGGCCATCGGGCTGCCGGTGGTGTCGCTCACCGGCTGGCAGGTCGGGCTCGAGACGAACACCTCCTACGGCTCGGCAAGGATCGTCAGGGTCTCGACGGAGCGCATCCGCCGCGAGCTGGATAAGCGCCGGATCGTCGTAGTCGCGGGCTTCCAGGGAATCGACCGCAACGAGGACATCACGACCCTCGGGCGCGGCGGCTCGGATACGACGGCGGTGGCCATAGCGGCGGTGCTGCACGCGGATAAGTGCCAGATATACACGGACGTCGAGGGAGTGTACACCGCCGACCCGAGAAAGGTCAATGGTGCCAGAAAGCTCGACGAGATAACCTACGACGAGATGCTCGAGCTCGCGAGTCTCGGCGCTCAGGTCCTGATGAACCGCTCGGTGGAGCTGGCGAAGCGCTACGGCGTGGTGATAGAGGTGCTTTCGAGCTATGTGCGGAAGCCCGGTACTAAAGTTAAGGAGGTCGCAAAGAAGATGGAAGAGATGAAGATAAGCGGCATTGCAAAGGACAACGACGTGGCGCGCATAGCGGTCGTGGGCGTGCCCGACGAGCCCGGCATAGCGTTCAGGGTGTTCAACACCATGGCGCGCGCGAAGATAAACGTGGACATCATACTGCAGTCCTACGGCAAGAAGGGCACGAACGACATAAGCTTTACCGTGCCGCTGCCGGACGCCGACGCCGCGGCAGAGGCGCTCTCGGAGCTGCAGGAATCCATCGGCTACGACCACCTGAGCGTGGACACCAACGTCTGCAAGGTCAGCATCGTCGGCGCGGGCATGATGAGCGCCTCCGGCATAGCGGCCCTCATGTTCGAGGCCCTCTACGACGCGAAGATCAACATCCAGATGATCTCCACCTCAGAGATAAAGGTCTCCGTCCTCATCGAAAAGGGCTACGCGGACCAGGCGGTCCAGGCAATACACAACAAGTTCTTCGGCTGACAGTCATAAATCGCCCCTCCGCGCTGCCGGCGCGGAGGGGCGATTTTTCATTTCCACCACAGATCCTGCTCGCTTATCGGATAGTCGAGCTCGTAGAGCTGCTGCAATCGCGGGATCTTAGTGAGGTTGCGCGTGAAAAAACGTGTATACAGGCCCAGCTTTTTCAGGTCTGCCTCATCCAGCTTCCGTATTAGCTCCAGGAGGTGGTCCATGTCTATGTCAAAAAGATACCACTGCATCTGGTCATAGTCCGGCCACGGCATGGAAAATGGCAGGCTGTAGGTCAGCATGTGGTGCAGCAAATGCGCCTCGGCCGTTGGCAACTTCACCTTCACCCCGAAAAGCTCGGCTTCAAAGGTGTCGTCCATCAGCAGGCCGCTGTGGCTGAGACGGCGCAATGGCGCTCCATATGCGCTCTCGGTCTCTCCTTCGGGAGCGTAAAATTCAAAGCCCAGCCCCTCGCGCGTATACAGGCAGATTGTCCCCGTGCCGCTGTCCTTGCCGACCACGAGGTCCATCCGCTCCTTCAAATCATACAGGGTCTTGCCCGACGCGGGCAGCGTCCCCGGCTCGAGTATCAGGAAGGAGGTGTCGATATAATTATACGCCGTCCTTATGTACCTCAGCTTCTTCGTCAGCCAGAGCACATACTGCGCCGTGGTCAGAATAAGCATTGTCCTGTCCAGGATGCCGAGCTCGTCCATGACCTCGGCAAGATCCCAGAAGTTCCGGCATTCGGCCCGCAGCAGTTCCCGGCCCTCCCTGCTGTATAATCGCACCGCTTCCACCCCCAATGAATTTTCCGGGCTTACTTTGCGTGTATGTCTATGAATTCGGCCCTGAGCTTGGAATACATGATCTTCTGACTGCTGTAAAGGCCCGTGTAGCCCGACAGCATGTAGCTTACCGCGCAGGCCACGGCAAAGAGCACGACCCCGCCGGAGCCGAACAGCTCCACCGAGAGTATGACCGAAGCCACGGGGCAATTCACCGCCCCGCAAAAGAGCGCCACCAGACCCACCGCCGCCGCAAAGCCCGCCGGTATGCCCAGCAGAGGCCCCAGCACACAGCCGAGCGTCGCGCCTATGAAAAAGGTAGGCACCACCTCGCCGCCGCGGAAACCGCAGCCGAGCGTTATCGCTGTAAACACGAGCTTCAGCACGAAGGCCGCAGGCTCTGCCTCGCCCTCGGCTATCGCGCGTCCAATGACCGCCGTGCCCGCGCCGTTGTAATCCGTCGTTCCGCAGACATAGGTCAGCGCTATGATGACAAAGCCGCCCGCCGCCGCGCGCAGGCAGGGATTCTTAATTGTTTTGGATATGAAATGCTCGCTCCTGTGCATGGTCTCGCAGAAGACGATGCTCATTACCGCACAGGCGACGCCGAGCACGGCGATCCGCCAGAGTATGTCGGCCGAAAGCGCCGGGGCCTCTATGACGAACCTCGTAGGCGCTATTCCGAAAAGCCGCGTTATCCCAAATGCCGCGAGCGCCGATGTCAGGCAGGGCACGAGGCCCGAGTAGTAGACAACACCGACACTGATGACCTCCAGCGCGAATATGGCGGCGGTGAGCGGAGTGCCGAAAAGGGCGGAAAACAGGGCGCTCATACCGCAGAGCGTAGCGAGGCGCATGTCCTTCTCGTCGAGTCTGAAGAGCCGGCCCATGCTCCAGCCGAGGCCGCCGCCTATCTGCAGTGCCGCTCCCTCGCGCCCCGCTGAGCCGCCGCCCAGATGGGTCAGCACCGTCGAGGCAAAGATGACCGGCACCAGCCCCAGCGGTATTCTCTCCCCCAAGTGTATGGAATCTATGACTGCGTTTGTGCTCTCGCTCTCCATGTGCGTATAGCGGTAAATGAGCGCTATGACGATGCCGATAGCCGGCAGCAGCCAAAGAAGCTCGGGGAAACTCTCCCTCAGGCTGTTCGCCCCTGCGACGCTCAGGTAAAACGCCGTGCCGATCAGCCCGCCGACCACGCCCGTGACCGAGGCGATGGCGAGCCATTTCAGGAACACGCGCAGGAATTTGGCAGCAGCGCGCAGTCTGCCTGACAATTCTTCGGACAAATCTTGACCCTCCCAAGCAGCGGATACGCAGACAGTATATAATGTCCGGGAGGAAAAATCCACAGTCTGTTTCCACATCGTCGCGAAAATTAAGCCTTGATTTTTCCCCGCGGCTTGTATATAATAAGCGGTACTGTGCAGCGGTATCGAAGTGGTCATAACGGGGCTGACTCGAAATCAGTTTGATGGAGACATCACGTGGGTTCGAATCCCACCCGCTGCGCCAACAGAAATGCTGCGTTTTGGCCTCGTGCGAGGCTAAAACGCAGTTTTTTAATTTCCGCATTCCAACAAAAAGCTCAGGTGCAACAGCGATGCAGTCGAAAGCAAGGCCGCATCTCCCTGTTTCTCGGCGTCACGCGCTGGCTCGCCTTCAACATACCGATGCTCTACATCCTGAACTGCGCCTGCGGCATGTTCGGCATCGTCGCGCAGGTCACGGCCAACTGCCTGACGGTCCTCCTCTCCTTTTACGTATATCACAAATACCGCCCCGCAGTCTCACAGCCGTGAGTCCGCAGGGCGGCTCCTTTTCCCCAGCAACGTCCACTTGCGCGCCGGTGCGGGCCATGGTACAATGTGCTCCGTTATAACGCTTGTTGAAAGGATAACGATATGAAGAGGCTTATATCAACGCTCATGCTCGCAGCTCTGCTCTGCGGCTGCCTCGTCTCCGGCGCACTAGCCGGCTCGGACGACGCCCTTGAGCAGTTCGGCTCAATCGCAGATACCATCTGCGGGCTCGATGGCCCGCCCTCCGATGAACAGCTCTCCGCGCTTCTGGCCGACTTGGAGGCCCTGGACTTCGACGCGGCAGAGGAGGATAACGGGCTGACCGGCAGCATGGTCGGCGACAGTACCAATGTGCAGATGCTCTTTTACAAGCTCCAGCTGGAGCTTGCACAGCAGGCAAAGGATCTGCTCAGGAAACAATAGAGCAGATACAGCAGCAGAACGAGAAGCAGCGCCTGTGCTCTCAGTTCATAAACGAGGCCAGAACGACAGTCTCAAACCTGAGCGGGGATAAGACCGTTGCGGTCCCGGAGGACATGCTGGACTTCCTGCAGGAAAACTCGCTCTATGTACCGGCTGACCCATCTGCGGCAAATATCGAGAGCTGGCGGGCCATCGTCAGCGCACTGGAGTACCACCAGGAGAGCATAGGGGCAAGCGTACAGCAGAACATGGTCTACATACAGGATTTCATCGGCCAGTACAACAGCTATTCTCAGGCTTCGCAGTCCGTCCTTGCCGGCGCAGGCTCGCTCTCGGGCAGCGCCACGATGCTCGGCTCCGGCGGCGCTGGCCTCGCGGTGACGGCGCTCATAGCGGGCCTCGTCCTCGGCGCGCTCGTCACGGCTCTGGTCCTGAAAAAGAAAAAGCCGCAGGCATGATCTGGCTCAGGCTCGCGGGCGCCACGGCCGCGTTCATATTCGGCCTGTGCACGGCCTTCCGGCCGAAGATCCCGCTCTATTACAAGATCATTTTTTTCGGCATGGCTTCCTGCTTTCTCGGCAGCTGTTATGAGGCGCTGGCGCAGCTTTTGCGCCCCTCGGCGGCCGAGGGCTTCCACGTCGGATATTTCGGTTATATCGGCCTGTTCTTCTTCCTCTACTCGTCCTACTACGGGGCCATCAACAGCCTCGCGGACGGAGGGGGCCGGGACTATCGCCGCTACAGGCTCGCAGCCGGGCTCGCGGCCCTCGCCGTCTGCGCGGCGGGGCTTTGCGGAGCCTGGCTGCGCTCGGAGCAGCATCTGCTCCTGAGCATCTTCACACTGCCCGTTACCATGGCGGCGTATTTTGCCGCAAAGCTGCTCATAATGCCGGACGTGGAGCTGGGCATAACCGCCGCAATGCGGCCCTTCAACGCCCTTGCGCTCGGGCTGTGCGCGGTGCAGCTGCTGGAGTTCTGCTGGGGCTTCGGCGGCGCCGCCGGCTGGCTCATCGCCGCGCTCGACGGCCTGCTGCTCGCCGCCTCCCTGCCTGTGGCGAGAAAGGGGGTGCGCCGGTGGTTTATGTGATCCTCATCTGCTTCGCCGTGCCCCTGCTCCTGCTCATGACCCTGCTCGAGAGCCGCTCCAGGCTGCTGCTCGGCTTCATGCTGCTGGGCATGCTCGTGGCGGTCAGCTCCTACGAGATAAACACGCTCGTGCAGCTCTCCTTCCTGATGAGCGGGCAGGAGATATCCGTAAAGGTAGCGCCCATCGTCGAGGAGCTGCTCAAGGCGCTGCCGGTGCTCTTTTACGCGGCGCTCATATGCGACGACAAAAAGACCCTGCTGCCCCTTGCGATGTCCGTCGGCATAGGCTTCGCCATCATAGAAAACGCCTTCCTGCTCATAACCTGCATAGATCAGGTGAGCCTCGGGTGGGCGGTCGTGCGCGGCTTTTCCACGAGCCTCTCGCACGGCATGTGTACCCTCTCCGTCGGCTACGGCATGCAGTTCCTCAAACGGCAGAAGAAGCTCTTTTACACCGGCATTTTCGGGCTTTTGTCCCTCGCCATGACCTTCCACGCCGTCTTCAACCTGCTGATCCAGTCCGACTATGACTGGTTCGGCATGCTCCTGCCTATCGCCACCTACCTCGGTTTCCGGCTCCTCATAGCAAAACGGCACAAAAAAGCAGACGCCGCATGAGCGTCTGCTTTTTTCATATCGTCTTAGTCTTATTTCGCCGACAGGTACTCGTCTATCGACTTCGCGCCCTGCTTGCCCGCGCCCATGGCGAGGATGACGGTCGCCGCGCCGGTCACGGCGTCGCCGCCCGCGTACACGGCCTTCCTCGAGGTCTCCAGTGTGTCCTCGTTCACCACGAGGCAGCCCTTCTTGTTCGTGTCGAGGCCCGGAGTCGTCGTCCTCAGCAGAGGGTTCGGCGTCGTGCCGATGGCTACGATGACCGCGTCCGCTACGATGACGAATTCACTGCCCTCGATCGGCGTCACGCCCCTGCGGCCGGACGCGTCCGGCTCGCCCAGGCGCATCTTCACGCACTTGAGGCCCACAACGCGCCTGTCAGCGTCGCCAAGGATCTCCACGGGGTTGTTCAGCAGCTTGAACTCGATGCCCTCCTCCTCGGCATGGTGGACTTCCTCCGCCCTCGCCGGCAGCTCGTCGCGGCCGCGGCGGTACACTATGAACACCTCGTCCGCGCCCATCCTCTTGGCGCACCTCGCCGCGTCCATCGCCACGTTGCCGCCGCCGATGACCGCGATGCGCTTCGCGTTATTCTTTATCGGCGTATCGTAGTCGTCCCGGTACGCCTTCATGAGGTTTATCCTCGTCAGGTACTCATTCGCCGAGTACACACCCAGCAGGTTCTCGCCGGGGATGTTCATGAACTGCGGCAGGCCCGCGCCGGAGCCTATGAACACCGCCTCGTAGCCGTCCTCGAACAGCTGGTCGAGCGGCATCGTCCGGCCGATGATGCAGTCGTTCACAAACTTCACGCCCGCGCGCTCGAGGTTCTTCACCTCGCGGTCCACGATGCTCTTGGGCAGACGGAACTCGGGTATGCCGTAGGCCAGCACGCCGCCGTTCTTGTGCAGCGCCTCGAACACCGTCACGTCGTAGCCTTTCTTGACAAGATCGCCGGCGCAGCTCAGCCCGCTCGGGCCGGAGCCTATGATCGCGACCCTGTGGCCGTTCGGAGCCGCCTTCACCGTGCAGGCGCAGGCGTCGTCCGCGTGCTCCATGTGGTAGTCCGCAACGAACCTTTCGAGTCTGCCGATCGCAACCGGCTCGCCCTTTATTCCCCTGACGCACTTCGACTCGCACTGCCGCTCCTGCGGACACACGCGGCCGCACACCGCCGCCAGCGAGTTCGTCGTCGCTATGACCTCATAGCCGCCCTCAAAGTCGCCTTCCTTCACCCTCGAGATGAACTCCGGTATCCTCACGTTCACCGGGCAGCCCTTCACGCACTGCGGGTCCTTGCAGTTCAGGCAGCGCATGGCCTCCTGCTTCGCAACGAACGCGCCGTAGCCCAGAGCCACCTCGTTGAAGTTCTTCGCCCTCACCTTCGGATCCTGCTCCGGCATCGGGTGCTTCGTCATGCGCTTCATCGGGTTCTCAGCTTCGTCCGCCTCGGAGGGCTTGTACTCGCCGCGGCGCACGCCGCCCGTGATGCGGCACACGTGCTCGTTCTGGTCCGCCTCCTCGCCGAGATAGAAGTTGTTCCTCTCTAGCAGGCTGTCCCAATCCACCAGATGCGCGTCGAACTCCGGCCCGTCCACGCAGGCAAACTTCCGCTCGCCGCCGACCGTCAGGCGGCAGCCGCCGCACATGCCCGTGCCGTCTATCATTATCGGGTTCAGGCTCGCCGTCGTCCTTATGCCGTAGGGCCTCGTCGTCTCCGCAACGTATTTCATCATGACGATGGGACCGCAGGTCAGCACGGAGTCGTACTGCACGCCCGCCTCCAGCAGCTCCTTGAGCTTCGTCGTGACAAAGCCCTTCTCGCCGTAGCTGCCGTCGTCAGTCGTTATATACAGGTTGTCCGAAGCTGCCCGGAACTCGTCCTCCATGATGACGATGTCCGCAGACCTGAAGCCGCAAATCATGTCGACCGCGATACCCAGCTTCTTGAGCTCCTTCGCAACGGGGTAGTTTATCGCGCAGCCGGTACCGCCGCCCACGACGCAGATGCGCTTCGCGTTCGGGTCTATCTCCGCCGGGCGCCCCAGAGGCCCGACGATGTCCGCTATGTAGTCCCCCGGCTCGATGAGTGAAAACATCTGCGTGCTTTTGCCCGCGGGCTGGAAGTTGAAGGACACCGTGCCCTTCTCGGGATCGTAGTCTGCGATGGTAAGCGGGAACCTCTCGCCGTACTCATCCAGCCGGAAGATCGCAAACTGGCCGGGCTTCGCGCTCCTTGCGATCAGCGGCGCTTCAATGCTCACCCTGAATATCGTTTTTGACGTGTTGATAGGGTATTTCTCGGCAATTCTGAACATAATTTCTATATCCGCCTTTCAAAACGGGTCGCCCATCAAGGGCACCAAAATTACTATCACTATAACACTTTCTCGGCGATAAAGTCAACAAACCTTCTGTAAACGAGGCTACAAAAAAGCCCTTCGGTCGCTGCCGAAAGGCTCTTTTTGTTACCTGTCTTCCCTGAAATATGCAAGTCCCAGATGCGCCGGCGGGTCGTTTTCCCGCTTTTTCCTCAGGGACGAAATTATGAGCACCGCGATCGTCACGAGGTATGGAAGCATCTTGTACAACTCCTTCACCGCCAGGTTCATCCCCGCCGGGATATAGAGGTGCAGGATATACAAACCGCCGAAAAGTATCGACGCCAGTATACTCAGACTCGGCCTCCAGACTGTGAAGATGACCAGCGCTATCGCCAGCCAGCCCCTGTCGCCGAAGGCGTCATTCGACCACACACCGCTGGCGTAGTCCATGACGTAGTAGAGCCCGCCGAGGCCAGCGATCATGCAGCCGACACATGTCGCCCCGTATTTATACCTGGTAACGTTAATTCCGGCAGCGTCCGCAGTCGCCGGGCTCTCGCCCACGGCCCTGAGATTCAGCCCCGGCCTTGTCCTGTTCAGAAAATACGAGCTGCACAGCGCCAGCACAACGGCGATATATGCCAACATGCCGTAGGACAGGAATATCTTGCCGAACCAGCCCAGCTCCGAGGCAAAGGGCAGACTGGCCTTGAAATAACCGCTCGTCGCCGAGAGCGCGATGGAGGGCACGTCGCTGTCCGTGAGCTTTATGAGCGAGCCTCCGAAAAAGTTGCCGAAGCCCACGCCGAAGGTCGTCATCGCAAGGCCCGTCACGTTCTGGTTCGCCCTGAGCGTGACCGTCAGGAAGCAGTACAGCAGACCCATGAGCAGGCTGCCCACAAGGCAGCAGACCAGCGGTATGCCCACCGCCAGCACGCCGGACATCTCCTCCGCCGGCACCTTCTGCTCATACATAAAGGCGCCTATGACGCCCGAGATCGCGCCCACGTACATGACGCCGGGCAGGCCCAGATTCAGGTTGCCGGATTTCTCCGTAAGCGTCTCGCCCGTGCTGCCGCACAGCAGCGGGATGCCCTGCGCCACCGCCCTGGGGATGAAGGATACAAAGTCAAACACTTGCCTTTTCCTCCTTTCCGCCGGGCGCCTGCTCGTGCTCGCGGTGCCTGAAATTCAGCTTGTAGTCTATGAAAAATTCCGAACCGATAATGAAAAACAGTATGATGCCCGAAAGAATGTCGCAAAACGAGTTGTTCAGCCCAAAGGAGGTCGATATCTCGCTCGCGCCCCTCTCGAGGAACACCAGCAGCAGGCTGGTGAACACCATGAAGACAGGGCTGAACTTCGCCAGCCACGACACCATGACCGCCGTGAACCCCCGGCCGCCCGCCAGCGTGGTCGTTATGGTATGGTCCGTGCCCGCCACGAGCAGCAGCCCCGCCACGCCGCAGATGGCGCCGGATAGCAGCAGAGTGCGCATGATGACCCGCTCGACCTTTATGCCAACGTATCTCGCCGTCTTCTCGCTCTCGCCCACGACGCTGATCTCATAGCCGTGCTTGCTGTATTTGAGGTACACGTACATGAACACCGTGATGACCGCCACTATCAGCACGTTCAGCAAATACTTGTTCGAGCCTATCTGCGGCAGCCAGCCGGCCATCGTGTCCTGATTTATGATGCCGACCTTGCCCGCGCCCTTCGGCACCTCCCAGATGATGACGAAATAGGCCACGAGCTGCGTCGCGACGTAGTTCATCATGAGCGTGAACAGGGTCTCGTTGGTGTTCCACTTCGCCTTGAAGAACGCCGGGATGACGGCCCAGATCGCACCGGCGGCCACGCCCGCTATCGCCATGATGACGATGAGCAGCCAGTTCGGCACCGAATCGCCTATGAGTATCATGCAGGCCGCGACGGCCAGCGAGCCTGCAAGCACCTGGCCCTCCGCGCCGATGTTCCAGAATCGCATCTTGAACGCCGGAGTCACCGCCAACGATATGCACAGCAGTATCGCCAGATTCTGCAGCGACACCCAGGTCTTGCGGCTCGTGCCGAAGGTGCCCTTGAACATCGCGCCGTAGATCTTTATCGGGTCCTCGCCCGTGAATACCATGGTAACGACGGCGCAGACGACGAGCGCCAGCACGATCGCCGCCGCCCTTATCGCCCAGGCCTTGTACCAGGGCAGCGCGGCTCTCTTGGAGATGTGCACGAGAGGCACGTGCGTCTTGTTATTCATCCTCCTTCGCACCTCCCAGCCTTGTCATCATCATGCCGACCTTCCGCTTCGTCGCGTCCTTGCCGGCCATCATGCCGCTCACCCTGCCGCCGCAGAGCACCAGTATCCTGTCGCACAGCTCGAGCAGCACGTCCAGGTCCTCGCCGACGTAGATGACCGCCACACCGCGCTCTTTCTGCTTGTTTATGAGGTCGTATATCGTATACGACGAGTTTATGTCCAGGCCCCTCACCGCGTAGGCCGTCAGCAGCACCGTCGGCGCGGAGGCTATCTCCCTGCCCACCAGCACCTTCTGCACATTGCCGCCCGAGAGCCTGCGCACCGGTGTCGAAACACTGGGCGTGTTGACCTCCAGCTCCTCCACGACCTTCTCCGCAAGGTCGTGCGGCCCCTTCCGGTTCGTGAATATGCCCCGCGTCCGCCTGAACGAGCGCAGCATCATATTGTCCGTCAAATCCATGCTGCCCACAAGGCCCATGCCCAGCCTGTCCTCCGGCACGAAGGACAGAGCCACGCCCATGTCGCTTATATCCGCCGGGTCCTTGCCGATAAGCTCCTCCGCCTCGCCTGTAGACGGCTCTATGTACGTTATCGAACCGCCCTCGGCCCTATGCAGTCCCGCTATCGCCTCCAGCAGCTCCTTCTGCCCACAGCCGGAGATGCCCGCCACGCCCAGTATCTCGCCCGAGTACGCGGTGAACGACACGCCGTCCAGCTTCAGCACCCCGTCCTCGTCCTTCACGGTGAGGTCCTTCACCACCAGCCGCGGTTTCGGGTCCTTCGGCTCCGGCCGCTCGATATTCAGCGTCACCGGCCTGCCCACCATCATGTTCGTCATGTCGGCCGCGTTCGTCTGCTTCGTCAGCATGTCGCCCACGAACTGGCCTTTCCTGAGTATCGCCACGCGGTCGGACAACTCCTCCACCTCGTGCAGCTTGTGCGTGATTATCACCACGCTCTTGCCGTCGTTGCGCATGTTCCTGAGCACTGCGAAGAGCTTGTCCGTCTCCTGCGGCGTCAGCACCGCCGTCGGCTCGTCAAGGATCAGGATGTCCGCGCCCCGGTAAAGCACCTTCACGATCTCCACCGTCTGCTTCTCCGACACGGACATGTCGTATATCTTCTTTTTGGGGTCCACCTCGAAGCCGTAGGCATCGCATATCGCCTTTATCTTCTCCGAGACCTTGCCCAGATCCAGCCCCCCCTTGCCGGGCAGGCCGAGGATGATGTTCTCCGCCGCCGAGAGCACGTCCACGAGCTTGAAATGCTGATGGATCATGCCTATGCCGAGGTCAAAGGCGTCCTTGGGCGAGCGGATGGCGACCTCCCTGCCGTCCACGAAAATCTGGCCCTCGTCGGGATAGTAGATGCCCGAGAGCATGTTCATGAGCGTCGTCTTGCCGCTGCCGTTCTCCCCCAGCAGCGCCAGGATCTCCCCCCTGTAGATGTCGAGCCAGACCTTGTCGTTTGCGACGATACTGCCGAAGGTCTTCGTGATATTCCGCATCTGTACTGCCGCGGTCTTGCCGTCCAATAGGTTCCCTCCCCCTGATGATACGTGCTTTAAAAACTCCAAAGGACAGCGCAGCGAAAAACCGCTGCGTTGTCCTTTGCCGGCAAGCCGCCTGAAAGCGGCGGCTTGCCGGTCCTGCCTTTACTTACAGAGCTTCGATATCAACCAAAGTTGGTGTCGAGCAGGGTGATGCCATCGATCTGCAGGTCGAAATACGGGGCCGAACGGGCGGTGGACTCGGCGAAATAGCCGTCCACGATGGCCTCGGTATCCGGGGTGTAGTCGGCGTCGGTGTCGACATCGGCCATATAGCTGGTCTTGGTCTCGCCGCCGACGGTGAAGGTGCTCACGTCGAAGACGTGGAGGGTGCCGGCCTCGAGCTCGGCCTTCGCGGCCTCTATGGCCTCGGCGGTGCCTTCGGCGGCAGCGGCCTCGTTTATGTCGCTCAGCTCAACGGAGCCGGTGGCAAGGGTGCCGGTCCAGTCGGCGGCGATGGCCTCGCCGTTCACGACGCAGTTTATCATGTACTCGAAGTAGGGCTCCCAGTTGATGCGGGAGGACACGATGAAGGTGTTCGGGCAGGCATCGACAGTGCTGCCGTTGTAGGAGATGTTCGGGACACCGGCCTCCTCACAGGCGGTCGGGGCGCCCATGGAGTCGGCGTGCTGGCTGATGAGGACGCAGCCGTTGGCGATGAGGCTGTTCGCGCCTTCCTTCTCGGCGGTCTCATCGTACCAGGCGCCGGTGAAGGTGACCTCCATGGTCACGCTCGGGCAGACGCTCTTGGCGCCCAGATAGAAGCTGGTGTAGCCGGAGATGACCTCGGCGTAGGTGTAGGCGCCGACATAGCCCATCTTGGCCTCGTCCTCGGTGATCTCACCGGCCTCGATCATCTCGTTGAGCTTCATGCCCGCGGCGATGCCGGCGAGGTAGCGGCCCTCGTAGATGGAGGCAAAGGCGTTGTGGAAGTTGTCAAGTCCCTCAGTGTGAGCCTTGGTGCCGGTGGCATGGCAGAACTGCACCTCGGGGAACTCACGCGCGGCCTGGATCATGAAGTCCTCGTGGCCGAAGCTGTCGGCAAAGACGATATTGCAGCCGCTGTCGGCAAGGTCTGCCGCGGCGTCATAGCACTCCTGTCCCTCGGGGACGTTGGTGCGCAGCACGTACTGGTCCTCAGAGAGACCCAGAGCCTCGCAGGCTGCCTTGGCGGCGTTTATGAAGTTGAGGTCGTAGGTCGAGTTCTCATCATGCAGGAAGATGAAGCCGACCTTGATCTCGTCGAGAGGAATACCGGCGGTCTCCGGTGCGTCGGTGGCAGGGGTATCGGTGTTGACGTCGCCGTCGCCGGCGGGCTCGGTGGTCTCAGGCGCTTCCTCACCGCAGGCGGCGAGCGCAAAGACCATCACGAGAGCGAGCAGAAGTGCAAGAAACTTCTTCATTTTTTCTCCTCCAAAGTTAAGAGTTTATCTAAAGGCCCAAAGCCGATAGAACAAAGAGAATGCGGAGACCCAAAAGGCCTCCGCACAGGACGAGCCCGGAGGCACGACCCCCCCCAGGCGCGTCGATAGTCCGGCCATTTACGGCGGCCGGGTAGAAACCTCGGAACCATATCATCCAATTTATATCGACACGATATTAAGCTATAATAGAGTCAGCAGAATTCTATCTTCCCGTCGTCGGACATGGACTTGATCCTAGCCAGGGACTCGACCCTCACGCCCTCGGAGCGGATCAGCTCGCCGCCCGGCTGGAAAGCCTTCTCGATCGCTATGCCCGCGCCGACCACGGTCGCGCCAGCCTGACGCACCAACGAGATCAGCCCGTGCAGCGCCGCGCCGTTGGCAAGAAAGTCATCCACGATGAGCACCCTGTCCTCAGGCCCTATGTAGTCCTTCGAGACCAGAATGGTGTTCGTGTCGCCGTGGGTGAAGGAGTGCACCGTTGCCGTCCAGAACTCTCCGAAAAGATTCCTCGTCCGGTTCTTCTTGGCAAACAAAACAGGGCACCCGAAAACCTGACCTGTGATGCAGGCCAGTCCGATGCCCGATGCTTCGATCGTCAGTATTTTATTCACGCCCTCGCCCGCAAAGAGACGATGCAGCTCTTTCGCCATCTCGGTAAAAAGCTCGGGGTCCATAAGATGATTCAGAAAACCGTCTACCTTCAGTATGCCCCCGGGCAGGACTACTCCGTCCTCCGCGATACGGCGCTCCAAAAGCTGCAAGGCGCTCACTCCCATCCCCAAAGTACGGCCCTGGCCGACGAAAAACTACTCTTAATATACAACATCTTTCCCCGGAGCACAACTGGCTTTTTGAACAATTTTGACCTTTTTCGACGCTATTTTTACGTGTTTATCCATAGCTCGGGCACTACGGGGATTTACAAAAGAGGGCGAAAGGTATAAAATGAGAAAACTCCACATTTCGGCCGAACGGAGGCAATAAAATGAGCAAGCTACACAAAAAGATGGTCGCCCTCGGGAACCTCTCGCACCACAGCTACGACAGCATCGTCGCCGCCTGCGGCGAACCCAAAGAAAAAAAGCCCTGCACTTTCTCTGATGTAGGCGAAGGTTTCCGCGCCACATGGACGGACGGGATCTTCGTCCTGACCCTGAACTTCAGCCCGGACGGCAGCTACTGCGGCATCTACCACCACCGCAACTGGCAGCCGTACATCATCATGGCCGTCGTCTCCGTTGTGATAATAGCGGGCGCGCTCATAGGCGGCTATTTCATGCGGCAGGCGAACGAGGCAAAGCAAAATCAGGAGCCGTCGGAAATAGTCGAGACTGCCCTTGAGTATGACGGTGAATATCAGGAGGTAAGTCTGTAACATGCGCAAGTTCCCCGAAATGCCCTACGAGCGCCCGGATGTCGAGGAGGCAAAACGATTCATGGGCGAGGCGGCCGCAAGGCTCGGCTCGGCAGAGAACTTCGAGGCCGCCGACGAGGTCTTCCGCGAGGTCGACCGGCGCAGCGACGAGCTCAACACCATGTTCACGATAGCCCGCATCCAGCACGATATAAATACTGAGGACAAGTTTTACGATGCCGAGGTCGAGTTTGCCGACTCCGTCCTGCCCGAGCTGGAGGAATATGTGGACCGCTGGAACCGCAGCCTGGTGGAGAGCCGCTGGAGACCGCAGCTGGAAGAAAAATACTGTCGGCTCGCGTTTTTGAACAAAGAGCTCGACATGCGCGCCTTCTCCCCCGAGATAGTCCCGGAGCTGCAGCGCGAGAACGCGCTGTGCACGGAGTACTCCAAGCTGCTCGCCTCGGCGCAGATCGAGTTCGAGGGCGGGGTCTACACGCTCTCGCAGCTGAGCCCCTTCAAGCAGTCGCCGGACGACGAAAAGCGCCTTGCTGCCTGGAAGGCCGAGGGCGCCTGGTACATGTCCCGCGCGGACCGGCTCGACTCTATCTACGACGAGCTGGTAAAGCTCAGGGACACGATGGGCAGGAAGCTCGGGCACGAAAACTACATCCCGCTCGGCTACGACAGAATGCAGCGCAACTGCTACACGAAAGAGGATGTCGAGAGTTTCCGCAAGGCGGTGGTGAAGCACATCGTCCCTCTTGCCGACGCGGTGTACCGGTGTCAGGCGAAACGGCTGGGCAAGG
Source organism: uncultured Eubacteriales bacterium (assembly GCA_900546615.1). Taxonomy (GTDB): domain Bacteria; phylum Bacillota; class Clostridia; order Oscillospirales; family Oscillospiraceae; genus Scatomorpha; species Scatomorpha pullistercoris. The sequence continues at coordinate 44,526 of URDJ01000008.1, forward strand.
AATACCCCATGAACTATGCCGACAACGCCCTTGAATTCCGCAGCGGCAACCCGAAGCCTCAGGGCACGCCGGACGACATCCTCGCGGCAGGCCGGAGGTTCTACCACGAGCTGAGTCCCGAGACGGCGGAGTTTATCGACTTCATGTACGATAACGAGCTGCTCGACGTGCTCTCGAGGAAGGGCAAGGCCGGCGGCGGCTACTGCACCACCCTCGGCAGCTACAACTGCCCCTTTATCTTCGCGAACTTCAACGGCACCTCTCACGACGTAGAGGTCATCACGCACGAGGCGGGCCACGCCTTTGCCAACTATACGGGGCGCTATATCGTGCCCTCGGAGTGCCAGTGGCCCTCGCTGGAAGCCTGCGAGGTGCATTCGATGTCGATGGAGTTCTTCGCCTGGCCCTGGGCGGAGCAGTTCTTCGGCCCCGACGCACGCAAGTTCCGCTATTCTCACCTTGCCGACGCGCTTACCTTCATACCCTACGGCACGATGGTCGATCATTTCCAGCACATCGTGTACGAAAAACCGGAGCTGACGCCCGCGGAGCGCAACGACGCATGGAGAAAGCTCACCGCGGTCTATATGCCCTGGATGCGTCTGGACGGCATCCCCTTCTACGGCGAGGGACGCGCCTGGCAGCGGCAGCACCACATCTACGAGAGCCCCTTCTATTATATAGATTACTGCCTCGCACAGACGGTCTCTCTGCAGTTCTGGGCGGAGATACAGAAGGATGCGAAGGCTGCGTGGGAGAAATACATGGCCTATACGAGACCCGCCGGCACAAAAACCTTCAAGGAGCTGGTCGCCGGGGCCGGCCTCGACTCTCCCTTCGGCGAGGCGGCGATGAAGGCCATAGCCGAAGCTGCCGGCGGCTGGCTCGAGGGCTACGACCTGAGCGGCATTGAATAAGCGCCAAAGCACACGGGTATTCGATATTGCCTCGCGCACATGATGACCTGTAAATGCAACGCCCCCGGCCGGAGATATCCGACCGGGGGCGCGTCTGCTTTTTTTGTTACTTGTCTTCGTCCTCTTCGTCGTCCTCTATCGGCTCGACGCCTTCAAACTCGAGGGTCTCGCCGCAGTTCGGGCACTCGATGGAGCCGAGAGCCAGCACGTCCTCGTCGATGGTGATGGTGTTCTCGCAGGCCGGGCAGGTCACCTCGTAAAACGTCGGCTCCTCATCCTCGTCCCCGTCGCAGCAGCAGCCGCAGCAGTCCTCATCGTCTTCATCATCGTCGTCATCGTCCACGTCATAGACGATGTCCTCGATGTCCGCCAGGTCGTCGCTCACCTGGTCGATCGCTTCGCCAAGCTCCCAGGCGTTCTCCTCGAGGTCCTCGATATCGTGCGCCATGTCCTCAAGTATGTCCATTATGGCGCCCAGCACGCGGCCTTCCTTCGTCTCCTTGTCTATGCCGAGCCCCTCGGCCAGGCCCTTCAGGTAGGCCACCTTTTCGGATGTCGTCATGTCCATGTCCTCCTTACAGGGGAAATATCGCCGCGCTCAGCCCTTCGCGCGCTCGAGATACTCGCCGGAACGAGTGTCGATCTTGATCTTGTCGCCCTCGTTGATGAACAGAGGCACCTTGACCTCCGCGCCGGTCTCCAGCGTCGCCGGCTTCGTCGCGTTCGTGGCGGTGTTGCCCGCAAAGCCCGGGTCGGTCTGGGTGACCTCGAGCTCCACGAAGTTGGGCGGCTCGACCGCGAACACGTTGCCCTTGTAGCTCATGACCACGCAGACCATGTTCTCCTTCACGAACTTGAAGCTGTCGCCCAGCAGAGAACCGTCGATCGGGATCAGCTCATAGCTCTCCGGGTCCATGAAGTAGTACAGGTTGCCGTCGGCATAGCTGTACTCCATGCTCTTGCGCTCGACCGTGGCTTCCTCGAACTTCGCCGTCGGGTTGAACGAGGTCTCGGTCACGGCTCCGGTCATGACGTTCTTCATCTTGGTGCGGACGAAGGCCGCGCCCTTGCCGGGCTTCACGTGCTGGAAGCTCACGACGGTCATGACCTGCCCGTCCATCTCAAAGGTGACGCCGTTTCTGAAATCGCCTGCTGTTATCATAAATCCTGTCCTCCTGTGGCAGATTGATTAATATAACCAACACATTTTACACTACATATCCCATTTTGGCAAGTACCAACGCTTACAGTATCAGCAATTCCTTGGGCGCTTTTGTGATATCCACGCAGCCGTCGCCAGTGAGGTACAGCACATCCTCTATCCTGACGCCGAATTTGCCCGGCAGGTAGATGCCCGGCTCGGCCGAGATGACCGCGCCCTCGGGCATGGGCTTCGTATTGAGCGGCGAGGCCGTGGGCTGCTCGTGTATGTCCAGTCCCAGCCCGTGGCCGAAGCCGTGGCCGAAGTACTCACCGTAGCCCGCGTCCGCTATGACCTTCGCTGCGGTATTGTGTATCTCCGCGCCCGTGACGCCGGGCCTCGCCTTCGCTATGCCCGCCTTCTGCGCCTCGAGCACGGTGTAATAGACGCTTTTCATCTCCTCCGTCGCGTATCCGACCGCCACCGTCCTCGTCATATCCGAGCAGTAGCCGTCCTTCACGCAGCCGAAGTCCATGGTGACGAAATCTCCGGCCTTTATCCTCTCGTCCCCGGGCACTCCATGCGGCATGCTGCTCTTGGCTCCGGTGACTACGATCGGGTCGAAGGAATTGCCCTCCGCCCCGTGCAGACGCATCCTGTAGGTGATCTCGGCGGCTATCTCCCGCTCCACCGCACCGGGCTTAACGAACGGCAGCACCTCCTCGAGCGCCTTCTCCGCTATCCTCTGCGCCCTTATGAGGGTATCCAGCTCCTCCTGCGTCTTGCAGGAGCGCAGCGCGACCAGCAGTTCCTGAGCCGGCAGCAGCTCGCGGCCAAGTGCCTTCTCCAGCCTCTGATATGTGGCGTGACTGAGCTTCTCCTCCTCCGCGCCGAGCTTCTCCAGCCCGAGCCTGTCGGCAAGCTCCCTCAGTATCGCCGCTATGGGCCGCTCGCGCGTCGTCAGCACGACCTCCACGCCCTCGGCCACGCCGCTCTGCGCCGCCTCGATATACCTCGAGTCCGTCACGAGAAAGGCCGCGTCCTTCGTCACCAGCGCCGCGCTGTCCATGGGCAGAAAGCCCGTCGCGTACATGATGTCCCGGTCGTCCATGAGCAGCAGCCCGTCCAGCCCGCTGCCCGCCACAGCCTCTTTCACTCTCAAAGTATTTGCCATTTCTCTGCCTCCAATGCTATTCGGCTCCCGTATATGCCGATAATATCACATCGTCCTCGTCCATCGCCGGGCCGAGCTTCTGTCCCAGCAGGCAGAAGCTCACGCGGTCGATGCCCTCGACGCTGCAGAAGGTCAGCACCGCACAGCACTCCGCTATCGTCCGGTCGTAACCCTCAAGTTCCGCCCAGCCCTGGCTGACCTCAAGCTTCAGCTCCGCGCCGTCGAGCCGCCAACCGAGTATGTCGGCCCCCTCCGGTGCCGCCCGGCTCAGTCCCGGCTCCTCGGGCCTGGAGTTGAAAGCGGCGATCATGCCCGATATCAGCTCCGTGCCGCTCTGCAGCTTCCGCGTCTCCTGCAGGGCCACGGCGCTCTCGCCCCTGCGCCACACCGTCACCTTCACCGTATTCCCGGCGCAGCCTGCAAGGCCCAGCAGCAGCGCCGCCGCCAGAGCGAGCGCGGCAAGTCTTATTCGTCTCACGTCCCGACGCCTCCCTTCTCCGGCGCCGGAAAGGACACCGTGAACCTCGTGCCGCCGCCCTCGCGGGCCGCGACCTCTATGCTGCCGCCGAGCGCCGCCACCGCGTCGTGCACGATGGACAGCCCCAGCCCGCTGCCGCCGCGCTCCCGCGACCGCGCCTTGTCCACGCGGTAGAATCGCGAGAATATGTTTGGCAGGTCGCTCTCCGGTATGCCTATGCCCCTGTCCTCGACTATGAGCAGCACGCGGCCGTCCTCTTTCTTCATCCTTATATCCGCCGAGCCGCCCTCGACGTTGTATTTTACCGCGTTTTCGGCCAAATTGAACACGATCTGGTACACGTCGTCCTCCGAGGCCATGATGACGCAGTCCTCGGCCGGCACGCAGCCGAGCCTGACCCCGAGCTTCTCCGCCAGCGGAGTCAGCAGCCTCAGCGTGGCCTCCGCCACCTCCGCGAGGTCCACCGGGACCCGCCTGGCCTCGACCCCGTCGTCGCGCCGCGACAGGTCCAGCAGCTTCTCCGTCGTGCGCTGCAGCCTGTCCGTCTCCGTGCCGATGTCCGACACGAACTCGCGCATCGTCGCCTCGTCCATGTCCCCCGACTGCTCTATGCTGTCCGCCAGCAGGCGTATGGCCGCCAGCGGCGTCTTCAGCTCGTGCGAAGCGTCCGAGACGAACCTGCGCCGCTGCTGCTCCGTCGTCTCCAGCGTCTGCGTCATGTTGTTGAACTCCTCGCACAGCTCCGTCAGCTCATCGTTGCCTTCGGGCTTCAGCCTGTGCTCGTAGTCGCCGCCGCGCACGACCCTTATCGCCTCGGCCAGCCGGGTTATACGCCCCGTCAGCGCTCGCGAGAATATCACGGTCAGCGCCAGCGCCGCCGCGCTCGCCGCTATGGAAATGCTGACCATTCGGTTGAGTATCGACAGTATCAACTCCGCCTGCGCTTCGTCGTATTCGTACACGCACACCACGCCCAGCGTCACCCCGCCGCTCCTCACCGGAAGCGAGGCCACGGAGAAAAATGCGCCGGAGGCGAACCGCGAGCCGAACATCTGCTTGCCCTCGAGCGCGTACTGCACCTCCCGCAGCAGGGCAAACTTGCCCTCATACGTCGGCATCTCGCTGTCATAGAGCACCAGGCCGGCCTCGTCCGTGACCATTATCCGGCTCGACGTACTCAGCTCCAACAGGTCCAGCACCTGCCCCACCGAATCCGGCGTCATCCTGTCCAGCCCAGAGAGCGAGGACGAGATGACCGCCGCCTGGCTCAGCAGAGAGCTCTCCTTTTCCTTGAATACCAGATCGCGCGAAGTCGCTATGGGGTAGGTGTTCAGAAGCACCAGCAGCCCGGCCACGAGCAGGAAAAAGGAGAGCACGAACTTAAACTGTACGCGCTCCGTTATCTTTCTCCTTTTCCCGTTTCTACCGTCTCTGCTGCCCATTTATCCGTCCTGCCTCACTCGGCGAAGTAGTAGCCTACGCCCCATTTCGTGATGATGAGCCTCGGCGACGCCGGCCTGTCCTCGAGCTTCTCCCGGAGCCTTCGGATGTGTACGTCCACCGTCCTCGCGTCGCCCTGATAGTCGTAGCCCCAGACGAGGTCGAGCAGATTGTCGCGGCTGTAGACCTTGCCGGGGTTCCTTATGAACAGCTCGATGAGGTCAAACTCCCGCGCCGTAAGCTCTACGGCGCTGCCGTTTTTCCTCGCGGTGCGCTTTTCGGTGTCTATCTCGATGCCGCCCTTCTCGAGCACCGCGGCGGACGGCCCCGCCGCGGGCATGGAGGCCCGGCGCAGCAGCGCGCGGATGCGCGCCTTCAGCTCGAGGATGTTGAAGGGCTTCGTCACATAGTCGTCCGCGCCCGACTCGAAGCCGAGCAGCTTGTCCGCATCCTCGCTCCGGGCCGTGAGCATGATGATGGGCACGGTCGAGAACCCGCGTATCTTCTGGCAGGCCTCCAGCCCGTCCAGCCCCGGCATCATGAGGTCGAGGATGATGAGGCTGTAGTCGCCCGAGGCGGCCAGCTGCACCGCGGTCTCGCCGTCATAGCAGGCGTCAACCGTATAGCCCTCGTTCTCGAGGTTGAATTTTATGCCCTTTACGAGCAGCTTTTCGTCGTCCACGACGAGGATCTTCATGGGTCTTCCTCCTGTGAGTCCACGCAGACGTAGGCTCTGAAGCCCTCCAGCGTAGACTCGCCTATGCCGGGAACCTCGAGCAGAGCGTCTACGTCTGAAAAATAACCGTAGGTCTGCCTGTATTCTATTATTGCCGCGGCCTTTGCCTCGCCGATACCAGGCAGCAGCTGCAGCTCGGACGAGTCCGCCGTGTTGATGTCCACGAGCCTCGGCTGCGCGCCGGCGGCCTCCACATATTCCTGCCCGCCCCTCATGAGCACAGCCGCGAGTACGAAGACCAGCGCCAGTGCCGCGCACACCGCGGCGGGAAGATATCTCCTTCGCAGAGCGCACCACCTCCGAGGGATTTTTTGCTGTTGCTTTTCGTGGGATACGCTTGTATAATAATTGAAAGTTCCTGTACGCTATGATAACACATTATTGCGGAGATTGATATGAAAAAAATCAGGTTGCTGCCCATATTTTTGCTCATGGTCCTGCTGGTGTCCATCCTCGCGCCCCAGGCTCTGGCCCTCGAAGCGCCCGAGCTTACGAGTACTGCGGGGATACTTGTCGATATGGACTCGGGCCGGGTGCTCTTTGAAAAGAACGCCGACCAGAAGGCGTATCCCGCCTCGCTGACCAAGGTCATGACCGTGCTCGTCGCGGTCGAGGCTGTGGAAAAGGGAGAGTTTTCGCTGACCGGCAGCGTCACGGCCAGCGACAGCTGCCTCGAGGGCATGGTGGATGACGGGAGCACTGCGGGCATAGTCCCGGGCGAGACGATGTCGCTCAAGGACCTGCTCTACTGCGCGCTGCTCGCCTCGGCGAACGAGGCCTGCAACGTCATCGGCGAATACATAGGCGGCACGGTCTCCGGCTTTGTAGACATGATGAACGCCCGGGCCTCCGAGCTGGGCTGCACGGGCACGCACTTCGCAAACACCCACGGCCTGCCGGACGATAACCACTACACGACGGCCAGAGACATGGCGCTCATCTACCGCGAGGCCCTCTCGCATGAGGTCTTCGCCGAGATAGCCGGCACCATAACCTACACCGTGCCGGCGACGAACGTGGCCGCGGAGCGGCAGCTGTCCAACACGAACGGGCTTATAAACCAGAACACCCAGCTCTACTCCGGCAACTACTATGAGTACGCAAAGACCGGCAAGACCGGGCACACGAGCGCGGCGGGCTACTGCCTCGTCTCCTCCGCTGAGAAGGACACGATAAGGCTCGTGGCGGTGGTGCTGGGCGGTCAGGCCACGCAGAACAGCTCGGGCGGCTACGACTACGGCAACTTCATCGACAGCCGCACGCTCTACGACTGGGCCTTTGAAAACTTCAGCATCCGCGAGATACTCAGCTCCTCCGAGCTTATCACCGAGGTCGAGGTCGCCATGGCCGAGGACGACGGCAGGGCCATACTCAGGCCGAACAGCGTCATAACGGCGCTCGTGGCGAACGACTTCGACATCTCCAGCCTCCAGCGCGACATCGTCATATACAGCGAGCGCGACGGCGAAACGCTCGAGGCGCCCATCGCTGCGGGCACGGTGCTCGGCGAGATAACGATCCGGCTCGGCGACGAGGTCTACGGCACGACCCAGCTCATCGCCGGCAGCGCCATAGAGCTGTCGAAGCTGCAGTACATGAAAAACCAGGTGGCCGAGGTCTTCAGTATGACCTGGGTGAAGGTGGTCATCGTCGCGCTGGCGCTGGCGCTCATAAGCTACGTCGCGCTGGTGATACGCTACAGGATACTCCACAAGCGCCACATGCGCGAGCTGCGCCGTGCGAGGCTCGAGCGGCAGCGTCGTATGGAGGCCGAAAACGCCACGAGGGTATTCACCGAGCAGCCGCAGGCTGCCCAGGCCCCGAGGCAGAGGGAGCCGGTGACGACCGCCGCCGCCCAGACGCCGAGAAGGCCGCAGGCCCCGGCTCAGCAGCCCGCAAGGCCCGCCGCAGACGAGGAAAAGCTCAAGGCGCAGGAAAAGGCGCGGCGGGATTACTTCGAGGAGTTTTTCAAGAATAAGGACTGAATATAAAGCCCCATCCCCACGGGACGGGGCTTTACTTTGATGTTTTGGGGGGTACCGCTTTGACCGATCTGGAGCTGATACGGATCTGCGAGGGCGCGGACTGCTGGCATACCCGGGCTGTGCCGGAGCTGGGCCTGCACCCGCTCATGATGGCCGACGGGCCTCACGGCCTGCGCAGGCAGGAGCGCGCGGGAGACATGCTGGGCATGAACCGCTCCCGGCCCGCGACCTGTTTCCCCACCGCTGTGCTCACCGCCTGCGGCTGGGACATGGAGCTTATGCGCGAGATCGGCGCCGCCATCGCGCGCGAAGCGCTCGACCAGGGCGTCGGCCTCGTGCTCGGGCCGGGCGCGAATATAAAGCGCAGCCCGCTCTGCGGCCGGAACTTCGAGTATTTCTCCGAGGACCCGCTGCTCACGGGCCGCCTCGCCGCCGCCTTCATCGAGGGCGTGCAGTCCGAGGGCGCGGGCGCGTGCCTGAAGCATTTCGCCTGCAACAATCAGGAATACAAGCGCTTTTCCTCCGACAGCGTCGTTGATGACCGTACGCTGCGGGAGGTCTACCTGCGCGGCTTTGAGCTGGCGGTGAAGGCCGCAAAGCCCGCCGCCGTCATGTGCGCCTACAACAGCGTAAACGGCGAGCACTGCTCGGACAGCCGCCGGCTGCTCACAGATATCCTGCGCGGCGACTGGGGTTTCGAGGGCGCGGTCATCACCGACTGGGGCGCGTCGAACGACAGAATACGCAGTTTTGAGGCCGGCTGCGACCTCATGATGCCGGGCGGCTCCGGCTACATGGAGGAGGACTGTCTGCGCGCCATGGACACGGGCAGGCTCAGCCGCGAGGCGGTCGAGGCCTGCGCCGGGCGCGTGATAAAGCTCGTCAGGGCATACTCCGGCGCGGCCTCTGAGGGGAGGACCTGCGACTACGGCCGCAGTCACGAGCTGGCGGAAAGGGCCGCCGAGAGCTGCGCGGTACTCATGAAGAACGAGGGCGGCGTCCTGCCGATTAAGGAGCGCGCCGGGACGGTGTTCATAGGCGACATGGCCGCGCATCCGCGCTATCAGGGCGCGGGCAGCAGCCATATAAACCCGAAAAGGCTCACCAGCGCCGCTGGCTGCTGCCCCGATATAAGGTGGGTGCAGGGCTGTCTCGCGGATGGGAGCACGACGGGGGAGCTGATCTCGGCGGCGGAGCGCGCGGCGCGGGCGGCAAAGACAGCGGTGGTGTTCGCGGGCCTGCCGGCGCAGTACGAATCCGAGGGCTTTGACCGCACGGACATGTCCATGCCTGAAGGACAGATAAAACTCATCGAGGCCGTGGCGGAGGCAAACCCGAACACGGTGGTGGTGCTCTCCTGCGGCAGCGCGGTGGAGCTGCCCTGGGCGGACAGGGTGCGCGGAATACTCTACATGGGCCTGCCCGGCGAGGCGGGCGGCGAGGCCATTGAGCGGCTGCTCTTCGGCCAGGCGAACCCATCAGGTAAGCTGGCAGAGAGCTGGCCGATGCAGTATTCGGACAGCGCCGTCTCGGAGCACTACGGCGAGCGCGACCCGCTCTATCGCGAGGGCCTCTATGTCGGCTACCGCTGGTATTCGAGCGCCGGAATACCCGTGCGCTACGCCTTCGGCCACGGGCTGAGCTACACGAGCTTCGAGTATTCGGACATGAGCGTCGGGGACGGGGAAGTCAGCTTCACGCTTAAAAACACCGGGAAATTCGCGGGCGCGGAGGTCTCGCAGCTGTACTTCACGCCGCCCGAGGGCGCGTACTACCGGCCGCGCCTGAACCTCTGCGGCTTTGCGCGGACATATCTGGAGCCGGGCGAGAGCCGCAGGGTGAGGGTGGATATCTCGAAGGAGAGCCTCGCCGTCTGGACGGGCGTGGGCTGGCGCGTGCCAGGCGGCGTCTATCGGCTGAAGCTCGGCTCGGGCAGTGAGGATATAAGGCTCGTCTCGGAGCTGAGCTGCCCCGCCGTCGCCCTGCCCGCGCCGCCCGAGACCCCCTCGTGGTACTTTGCGCCGCAGGGGAAACCCCGCACGGCGGATTTCGTGCGGCTGCTGGGCCGGCGGGTCGAGGCACGCGCCCGCAAAAAGGGCGGGTACACGATGGAAAACACCCTCCTCGACCTCTGCGCGGACAGCGCGCCCGCGCGGGCGGTGTACCGCGTGATGGAGCAGGTCATAGCACGGTCCAGCGGCGGGGACAGGGCCTCGCCCGAATATAAGATGATGCTCTCCTCGGCGGCGGACGCCTCGCTGAGCGGGATGCAGATAAACGGCGGCATACGCGGGCCGTGGCTCGGCGCGCTGCTGGAGATGGCGAACGGAAAATACGCGCGCGGCCTCGGAAGGCTGGTCCGGGGCGCGGTCGGGAGGTCAGGAAAATGAAACTGCCGTTTTATGACAAGGTCGAGGAGCTGACGGAGACGGCCTCGAACATGTACCGCCTCGGCTGGCACGAGCGCAACGGAGGGAACATAAGCCTGCTGCTGGACGCCGCCGAGACCGACGGCCTGGACTTCGCCGAGGCAAAGCGCGTCTTCGACACGGGCTTTGACGCCTCGCCGCTCGCGGGCAGGTACCTGCTCGTCACCGGCACGGGGAAATACTTCAAAAACCTCGAAAAATACCCCGAGCGCGACCTGGGCCTCATCCGCATAGGCGCGGACGGGCGCTCGGCGGAGCTTATCTGGGGCTACTCGGACGGGGGCAGGTGCACCTCCGAGCTGCCGAGCCATCTCATGGGCCACATCTCGCGGCTCGCCGTGGACGGGGAGAACCGCGTCGTCATGCACAGCCACCCGACGAACCTCATCGCCATGACCTGCGTGCACGAGCTGGACTCACGCGAGTTCACGCGCACGCTCTGGCGCATGAACAACGAGTGCATCATGGTGCTGCCCGACGGGGTGAACGTCCTGCCCTGGCAGCTGTGCGGCACGGCGGAGATAGGCGTCGAGACGGCGCGGGAATTCAAAACGGCGCGGCTCGTCGTCTGGGCGCACCACGGCATCTACGGCTGCGGGGCCACGCTGGACGACGCCTTCGGCCTCATCGAGAGCGCTGAGAAGGCTGCGGAGATCTATCTCAAGATAGCGCATCTGCCGATAAAGGGCCTCATCGAGGACGAGCAGCTCAAAAAGCAGGCGGCGCACCTCGGCCTTCGCGTGCGCGAGGGATTTCTGGACTGAGAGGCGGTACGGATGACCAAAATAACCGACTTGAGCCTCCGGCCCGGCGAGGACGAGGCCCGGCTGTACGGGCTGGCGGCACAGAGGCTGGGCAGGCCGGAGTCCGATATAGCCGGGCTGACGATACTCAGGAAAGGCCTGGATGCGCGGCGGCGCGGGGCCGTCCGCTGGGTGTACTCCGTGAGCGTGCGGCTCAGGGGCGAGCCGGAGGAGGCGCCGGAGGGCTATGATATACCGCGGCTCGCGCGGCCGGAGCGGCCGCCCGTCGTGGCGGGTTTCGGGCCGGCAGGCATCTTTGCAGCGCTGGTGCTCTCCCGCGCAGGGCTGTGCCCCATCGTACTCGAGCGCGGCCCCTGCATGGAGGAGCGGCAAAGGGCCGTGGAGACCTTCCGCGCCGGCGGGGCCTTCGACCCTGAGGCCAACGTCCAGTTCGGCGAGGGCGGGGCCGGGGCCTTCTCCGACGGCAAGCTCGGCACCGGCACGCACGACCGGCGCATCTCCTTCGTGCTGGGCACACTCATAGAGCACGGCGCGAAGCCCTCCATCGCCTACGACGCGAAGCCCCACCTCGGCACCGACGTGCTCTCAAGGGTCGTCGTCAGCATCCGAAAAGAGATAGAGCGCCTCGGCGGCAGGCTCATGTTCCGCACGAGGCTCGATGGGCTGGACATTCAAAACGGCGCTCTGCGGGGCCTCACGATATCCTCCTGCGGTGAGGAGGGATATATCCCCGCCGGGCAGCTCATACTGGCTACGGGCCACAGCGCGAGGGACACTTTCAAAATGCTGCTCGAGGCGGGCCTGCCGCTCGAGCCGAAGGCATTTTCGATGGGCGCGAGGATAGAACATCTCCAGCGGGATATTGACCTCGCGCAGTATGGCATGCCGCGCGGCAAAAAGCTCCCCGCCGCGGACTACGGCCTGAACGTACACCTGCCGGGCGGGCGCGGGGTCTACACCTTCTGCATGTGCCCCGGCGGCGTGGTCATAAACGCCGCGAGCGAGCCGGGCGGCGTCGTGACGAACGGCATGAGCTGGTCGGGCCGGGCCGGTGAAAACGCCAACTCCGCCCTGCTGGTCTCCGTGACGCCCGGGGATTTCCCCTATGCCGGGCCGCTCGGCGGCGCAATCTGGCAGAGGGAGATAGAGCGCCGGGCCTTCGAGTACGCGGGCGGCGGATATCTCGCCCCGGCGCAGCTCGTGGGCGACTTTCTCGCGTGCCGGGCCTCTGCGGGGCCCGGCCGGGTGGCACCGAGCATACTGCCCGGCGTCTTCTGGGGCGACCTGCGCGAGGTGCTGCCGGGCGTCGTCACCTCGGCCATGGCCGAAGCCCTGCCGCTGCTGGGGAGAAAGCTCCGCGGCTTCGACGGAGCGGACGCGGTGCTGACCGGGCCGGAGACGCGCTCCTCCTCGCCCGTGCGCATACCGAGGGACAAAAGCTGCCGCTCGAGCATTGGCGGCCTCTACCCCTGCGGCGAGGGCGCAGGCTGGGCCGGAGGCATCACCAGCGCCGCCGTGGACGGCATGCGCTGCGCCGAGGCGGTCATCTCGGAGGCGATGGGCGGATGAAAACGCTCTGGCTCATAGGCGGGCCAATGGGCGTCGGCAAAAGCAGTGCCGGGCGCGCCCTGCGCGACGGGCTGCCCCGGAGCATCTATCTCGACGGCGACTGGTGCTGGGACGCCAGCCCCTTCGTCGTGAACGCCGAGACGAAGGCCATGGTCATGAAAAACATCCGTTTCCTGCTGCGGAGCTTCCTCGAATGCTCCGAGTACGAGAACGTCATCCTCGCCTGGGTCATGCACGAGCAGGCCATCATCGCCGGGCTGACTGAGGGCCTGACGGACTGCCGCGTCATTGCGGTTTCGCTGATCTGCTCGGAGCAGGAGCTTGAGCGGCGCATACGAAAGGACGAGGCCGCGGGCCTGCGCGCGCCGGACGCTTTTGAGCGCGCGCGGGCATATCTGCCGCTCTACGCCGGCCTGCGCACGATAAAACTGGACACCACGGGCCTCAGCACCGCCGAGACCGCTGAAAAGATCGCTGAATTATCCGAATCTGATCGGAGGTATATAAAATGAAAATAGCCGTTATAACGGGCGCGTCCTCGGGCATGGGCCTCGAGTTCGCAAAGGCCATCGACGCCGAGGAGACGCTCGACGAGATCTGGCTCATCGCCAGAAGAAAGGAGAGGCTTGAGGAGCTGTCAAAGTCGCTCAGGGCGAAGGCAAGAATACTGCCCATGGATCTCGGCAAAAGCGAGAGCTTTGACGAGTACAAGGCGCTGCTCGAAGAAGAAAAGCCCCTCATCTCCACGCTCTGCAACGCGGCGGGCTTCGGCCGCTTCGCGCTCTTCACGGAGACGGAGCTCGAGGTGAACCTCGCCATGATAGACTTAAACGACAAGGCGCTCGTGGCGATGACCCAGCTTAGCCTGCCGTATATGAAGCGCGGCTCGCGGGTCATAAACCTCGACTCGCTCTCGGCCTTCCAGCCGGTGCCCTACCAGTGTATCTACGGCTCGACGAAGGCCTTTGTCCTGAGCTTTTCGCGCGCTCTCAACGTCGAGCTGGAGCCGCGCGGCATCCGGGTCATGGCCGTCTCACCCGGCTGGGTCAAGACGGAGTTCTTCGACCACGCCGTCTCGGACAACGGGGCGGTGACCTACTACGACATACTCTGGGAGCCGGCCGACGTCGCCAAACGCGCCATGCGCGACTACAAAAAGGGCAAGGACGTCTCCATCCTCGGCCACAGGGTCCGGCGCCAGGTGCTGCTCGTGAAGCTGCTGCCCCACCGCCTCGTCATGAAGGTCTGGATGAAGCAGCAGGGCCACGCCAACCGCCCGCCCGAGGACTGATCTTCGCCCCCGCGCAGGCATAAAAAACCGCCCGACCCCCAATGGCCGGGCGGATTTGCTTATTCCGGTATGTCTATCTCTGCCGGGTCGTCCGGCTCCTCTATGCAGACCCAGATATCGCCGTTCGACTCAAGGTCGCCTATGACGTCCAGCGGCTGCTTCATATACCTCGCATGGGCCGTGGCCGCCAGCGTGCCGTCCTGCAGATACAGGCTCCCCTCGCTCTCGAAGATGAGCCTCGTGTTCCTCGTCACCTTCCCGGTCACGAGCAGCGGCTCGCTGTAGGGCACCGGCTTTTTGAACCTCACGCTGATGTCGCCCGTCACCGCCCAGGTCTCCGGCTCCGAGACGTTTATCGCGCGCCCCAGCGTTTCGTCCAGCAGCGCCGTAATTACCCCGCCGTGCACCCGCCCGGGGTAACTTTGATGCTCGAACTTCGCCGCCGTCAGGCAGGCCACAGTGCCGTCCTCCAGCTCATAAAAGCGGCTGTGCAGCCCAAAGGGGTTGTTCACCCCGCAGATGAAGCAGTTGCCGCTGTTGTTGTGCTTCCTGACTACCTTCTTCTTCAAAAACCGCGCCTCCAAACGCTCATACCGGCAGATACCTCAGCACGCCGCCGAAGCTCTCCTCCGCGGCGGTCAGTACCTTCGCCAGATCGTAATTCGAAAACACCACGTCCGCTATCCTGACCAGGTCCGCGTCCATCAGCAGGCCCAGCGCGAACACCACACAGCCGAGGACCGCCAGCACTATAACTACGGTCAGAATGACGCTCCAGAGCTTTTTCATCCGCGTTCCTCCTCCCCGTGCTCATAGCACCAGTCACGGCCCTTCCGTATGACAAGGTCGGCGAACCCGACGGCACAGCGCCTGAAGAACCATATCGCCGCGCACACGAGCAGCAGGCCCAGCGCCGCGAACACCAGCCCCGCGCCGGCCAGCAGCAGAATATCCGCAACCACGCTCATGCCCAAAAAGCAGAACGACACCAGCAGCGCCGCCGCGCCTATCACCGCCGCGCCCGCCCCGAGTATCGCAAGCGCGACCGCCGTCAGCAGCGCCGTCACCGGTATGCCGATGACGATGCCGAAAAAGATATACACGATTAGCAGCCCAACCTTCGCCTTGGGCGGCTTCGGCAGTTCGGGCGGTCCTCCCCAGAAGGGCGGCAGCTCCGACGGCTCCTCCGTCTCCCCGGCCCCGGTTTCTTCAGCGGCTTCATCAGCCGCCTCAGCCGGCTCCTCCAAGGGCTCGGCGATGTCGGCATCCACTGTCTCCAGTTCCTCGGCCGGCGTATCCTCCGCCGCCTCATCTGCCGGCTCCGCTTCAGCCTCGTCCCCGGTATCAGTCTCCGCCTCGACCTCGGTCACGGCCTCCGCCTCAGTGCTCTCCGGCCCCGCAGGCTCGTCCGGAGCCTCCGCCTCGGACGTTTCCGGCTCAATCATCTCTGGCGTTTCCGGCTCAATCGGCTCGCCAGGCATCTCGCCGGGGGCCTCGTCCGAAGTCTCCTGTTCCCCGGCCCCAGGCTCCGGCTCAGTATCGGTCTCGGCCGGCATATCTTCCTCCGGCGCGCTCTCCGCCTCCGTCGGCTCGACCTCAACGGGTTCGACAACAGCCGGCCCGGCCTCGGGTTCGTCTCTCAGTTCGTCCTCCTCAGGCGGAACATAGCCCCTGAGCACGGAGACGGCGGCAAAGGTCGGACTGCCGAGGCTGGCTATGACGGCGGCGTCGTTCTCGCCCTCGTCAAAGCGGCGGTTCACACCGCGCAGCACGGCCTCGCGGTCGGCGGCAGCCATGCCGGAAAGGAGCTTTGCCAGCTCCGCTACATATTTGTGTCTGTCCAAAAGAAAGTCACCTCCGCGTGACGGGATGTGGGCATACATTGTTATTATAATGATTTTACCCTATTCGGTCAAGCCGTAAAAAAGCTCTTGACACGCCCGTGAAAGAGTGTTATTATAATAAGGCTCAATATCGCGGGGTGGAGCAGTCCGGTAGCTCGTCGGGCTCATAACCCGAAGGTCAGTGGGTTCAAATCCCCTCCCCGCAACCATGACGAGTGTTCTTATAGCATTTGAAGAGCTGTAAGAACACTCGTCTTTTTATTTCAACCGGCGATTTCGGCTGGGGCATAGTTAACGAACACGCCCTTGTGAGTATTGACGGTCACATCTGCTCCCACACACCGTCAATTTTCTCCGTCAGCTCCTTTTGCTCGTCCTCATACCGTCTGGACATTTTCGCAAAACGGTCGTCGGAGAGCTTGCCGGAAACTTCGATCGATGTGCCCATATTGAATAGCGTTTAAGCTAAACGCTATTTTTTCTTCTGGCCAATCTCACCGCTTTAATGTAAGCAAAGCAGAAATTGTATAAGGCGGAACATCTTTTATTGCCACAGCTGAAAACCGGTTGGCTCATCTGCAAAATCGTTATACATGGTATAATCCCCCACGATAATTCCGGGGTCAGTGACTACATTTTTCTAAGTCTCCTGCTTACATTTTGGGCACAGGATTCCCCTCCTTACGGCTTCTTTGAATAAGGCTCCTGCGTTCCCATATGCCGCTTTTGAAGTAGATAAAGCCCGCAAATGCCGGCAGAATTGGCGAAAGCGCCTGTCCATAATAGATGCCGGGGAATCCCATGCCCAGCGTAAAAGCCAAAATCCAACCTACGGGCAAACGGACCACAACTGCGTCCAGCAATGCATTCAACATAGCAACATTTGCTGCGCCCACTCCAATGGCAAAGGAATCCAGGGTATACATGGCCGCATAGATCAGACTGTTGACACTGCAGCAGACTCTCAGATAATAAACTCCGTCGGTCACAGCTTCCCGGCTATTACTGCCAAAGAGTAAAATCAACTGCTCTGCAAAAACCTGTACGCAAAGCACAACAGCGAGCGTCATGGCCATATTTACCAGCAGGCCGATTTTCACCACTTTTCGGGCGCGTTCTATTTGCTCTGCTCCCATGCATTGACCAACCATAGCCGTGACTGCCTGACCGACAGCCCAGCAAGGCATGCCGGCAAAGGTGTTGATTTGCAGGCCGACTCCGGATGCCGCAGACACAGAGGTTCCAAATTGATTGAGCATCCCGGTCACCAGCAAATAAGCCGTGTTGACTACAACCATCTGGATCGCCGCAGGCAACCCAATTTTCAGAATAGCAACTATCTTATCCCACTGGACCGTGAGCTTCTTGCATTTCGCCGTGCCAAATAACACATGGTACCGTTTCAGATAAAAGAGCGAAATTACAAAAGAAATTCCCTGCGCTGTGACCGTCGCGCAGGCCGCTCCTTTTGTTCCCATCCCCAAGGGGCCCACCAATATGATGTCTAAACCAACATTGATGATAGTTGCAATGCCCACAAAGCAGAGCGGAGATTTGGAATCTCCCAAGCCTTTCAGGACAGAGCAAACTGCATTGTATCCGAAAACAAATACAGTTCCATAGCAAATGATTTTCATATAATTACATGCGTCCCCCAATGCATCCGTCGGAACTTTTAACGCTCGAAAAAGGGGTTTATAACCAGCCAAGCTTATAACAGTCAAAAGGATCGACGCAGCCAGGGAGAGCATGGACAGCATTAGAAAAGTCTCCGCCTGGTCTTTTTTATTGTTCGCTCCTTTGTATTGAGCAATTAACACTGCTCCGCCCATCGTCATTCCAATACAAATGGAGTTGATAATGTAACAAAGTTTTGAGGCGTTGCTGATGGCCGCAAGACCTGTTTCGCCAACAAACTGTCCGACCACTAACATATCCACCACATTGTAGAATGATTGTAAGATATTCGCCAAAAGCAGCGGGAGAGCAAAAGCAATCAGCTTTTTGGGCACGCTCCCGCTCAATAAATTTTGCTCTTGTGTCATTAAAATTTCCCCTTCAAAAAACAGAGGGCAGCACAATCCAGTGCGCCCTCTGTCTGCTTACTAAATAAACATAACAAAAGGCCACAGACAAAACATTGTCTGTGGCCTCAATAGTTTATCTTCTCGTGTCAATTCGCAAAAAGGGTACAAAAACCAAAGGCAGCTGTTCTCTGCCCTGGCCTCCCGGTTTTACAAATCAACTTTCCGAAAAGGCTCCGCACAATGTTTCGTGGTATAAACTTGTGTGGAGCCAAAATCAATGCAGAATTTCCCGTACAACATCGTGCTCACCTCTTTTCGCAATTAATTGTAAGCATTTTAGCTGCCATTGTCAAGGTGTCGGTACATTATAATGCATATTATAATGTTTAGAGTTAACGCATATATCAGCATTCCACGTCGGAGATCGTCGGCATCGACTCCCGGTATCACGCAAATATCGAGAACGAGGGCACGATCCCCAGTCTGCCGGTTATCATACAGCTTATCAAAGAGTGCGGGCTTCCCGTGGAACAGCACTTTAATCCAGAAGTTATGCGGGAGGAAAGCGCACAGCGACAGCGTATCGGCCACGAACTGAAACTTTGTCCGGAGCAGAGAGGCACAAGAATAAGCAAATAAAACGGATGGTGTGCGAGGACATCCTCTCTTTGTATATAATGTATTTAAAGGAGGAATTGCCTTGAACAAACATTATCCATTTGAAAATACGCCGCTGCCGTATGCATATGATGCCTTGGAACCGTACATAGACGAAAAGACTATGCAGCTGCATCATGACAGACATCTGAAAACTTATACAGATAACCTGAACAGCATCCTGAAAAAATACCCTCAGCTTCAAACATTGACTCTTGAGCAGCTCATCTGTACCGCCGGGCAAATGTCGGGGACAGACTGTGTGGCGATTGCCCGCAATGCCGGCGGAGTATATAATCACCGATTCTTTTTCAATGGCATGTGCTCCGGTGGGAAAAAAGCACCCGAGGGCGCATTGGCCGTAGCCATTGGCCGCAGATTTGGCTCCCTGGACGCTTTTCGGGAGAAATTTACAGAGACGGCCCTGTCCGTTTTTGGCTCGGGATATGTTTGGCTGGTCAATGGCAAGCGGGGCCTTTGCCTCGTGACCACTGCCAATCAGGAAACACCGTTAAGAGCTGTAAAGCCACTTCTCAATTTAGACGTATGGGAGCATGCATACTATTTAAAACACTATAATAAGAGAGCGGACTACATCAATGACTGGTGGAACGTGGTAAACTGGGATCTGGCGGAGCAGGAGTACGGATGTAACAACACGTTGAGAGCCGAATGAACATCGTCTTATATGACACTCATACGGACATACTAAGTCCATCCCTAAAAGGAAGGCTGTGACATGAGTATGTCGGGACAGAAAGGTTTTGAGGGCTGGTACTTTAAGCATCAAAAAGGGGACGACATGGTCGCGTTCATCCCCGGGCAGGCAGAAAGCGGCGCGTTTATCCAACTGCTTTCGCAGGAAGGCGCCCGACAATTTGAGATATCCAATTTGACCATCCGTGACGGTATAATACGAGCGGATGGATGCTGGTTTTCAAGGCAGGGGTGTCATATTTCGTTGCCCGGGGTCAGCGGCGAGATTGCCTACGGACAATTTGCGCCGCTCGGTTCCGATATCATGGGGCCATTCCGGTTTTTCCCTATGGAGTGCCGGCACGGCGTTCTCAGCATGGCGCATACCCTCCAGGGCAGCGTCATAATGGACGGACATCTGCACAGCTTCGACGGTGGTTTAGGCTATGCAGAAAAAGACAGCGGAACCTCTTTTCCGCGCTCCTACCTATAGTGACCATGCTGCCTATGAATTTGTCCCAAGCCATGGGGTGTAAAGCAAAAAAAGACATACTTTTCTCCTTTTGGATAATACTATCATCAAAACAATCACTGGGGAGAAGCATATGAAATCACTATGGGAGCAAACCTGGGAGCGACCGAACTTTTCAGCTCGGGACGGAGATCTAAACACAGATGTGCTGATCATCGGCGGCGGTGTGGCGGGCGTTCTGTGTGCCTATAAGCTGCACTGTGCCGGTGTGCCTTATGTGCTGGTGGAAGCGGAAACAGTATGCAGCGGCATCACGAAAAACACCACCGCCAAGATTACCAGCCAGCACGGGCTGATATATGACAAACTGATTTCGAGGTTTGGAATTGAGCAAGCAAAGCAATATCTTTCAGCCAACGAGGCAGCGCTTCAAACATACCGGGAGCTGTGCCGGAATATTGACTGCGGTTTTGAGGAAAAGGCGGCCTACACCTATTCTCTGGACGACCGGCGTAAGATTGAGCGTGAGCTCGAAGCACTGGATAAACTGGGCTTTCCGGCTGAATTTGTGGACAAGCTCCCGCTTCCTTTTCACGTTGCCGGTGCGGTCAGGTTTCCCAATCAGGCGCAGTTCCATCCGCTGCAATTCGTCTCCGGCATTGCTAAGGGCCTGCACATTTATGAGCACACCCGAGTGCGGGAGCTCATGGGCACCACGGCCGTGACCAATCATGGCCGGATTCGTGCCAAGAAGATCATCGTGACCACCCGCTTTCCCTTCCTCAACAAACACGGCAGCTATTGCCTCAAGCTGTATCAGCACCGCTCTTATGTCATCGCTCTCCAAAACGTACCTGATGTGGGCGGAATGTATTTGGACGAGGCGCAGACGGGTATGTCCTTCCGGAACTACAAAAACCTGTTGCTCGTCGGGGGTGGAGATCACCGCACTGGTAAAAAGGGCGGAGGTTGGCAGGAACTGCGGGATTTTGCCCAGCGGCACTACCCCCAAGCGGAGGAGCAATACCACTGGGCCACTCAGGACTGTATGAGCCTGGATGGCGTCCCGTATATCGGGCCCTATTCCGCCTCCACAAGAGATTTGTATGTGGCGACTGGTTTCAACAAGTGGGGAATGACCAGCTCCATGGTATCCGCTATGATCCTCACGGATCTTGTGCAAGGAAAGAAAAACCCATACGAGGAGGTATTCTCGCCTTCCCGTTCCATCCTTCACCCCCAATTGGCCGTCAACGGGTTTGAAGCTGTGGTTAGCCTGCTGACGCCCGCTGCCAAACGCTGTCCCCATCTGGGCTGCGCGCTGAAATGGAATCCTCAAGAGCGCACCTGGGATTGCCCCTGTCACGGCTCCCGTTTCACTGAGGACGGGAAACTGATTGACAGCCCGGCAACGGGCAATCTGAAAAAATGAGGTGAGGATTTGAGCAATCATCTGAAACATCAGACAAGCCCGTACCTTCTCCAGCACGCGGAAAACCCGGTGGACTGGTATCCCTGGAGCGAGGAGGCTTTTTCCAAAGCAAGAACAGAGGATAAGCCCATCTTTTTGAGCATTGGCTACAGCACCTGCCACTGGTGCCATGTCATGGCCCATGAAAGCTTTGAGGATCTTGAAATTGCTGATATCTTAAACAAATACTACGTGTCCGTCAAAGTAGATAAAGAAGAACGACCCGACATTGACAGCATTTATATTGCGGTCTGTCAGGCTTTCACCGGGAGCGGCGGCTGGCCCACCAGCATTTTTATGACCGCAGAGCAGAAACCGTTTTTTGCCGGAACCTATTTTCCGAAGACCGCCCGGTATGGAGCAGTAGGGTTCAAAGAACTGCTGCTTATGATTCACCAGAAATGGATGAACGAACGGGACACACTCCTTGACTCCGCAGATAAAATCACGGAGATGTTTAATGAGCATTATGCTCCTGCGTCACAGGCAGATGAGACTTTGCTGGACGCTGCCCTGCAATGGTACAAGCAGAACTTTGACGCATCATTTGGCGGATTCGGCGGCGCACCGAAATTTCCCACGCCGCACAATCTTCTGTTCCTGATGCAGCAATACGAAAAGCATGGTGATCCCCAGGCCTTGAATATGGCGGAAATAACCCTGCAGCAGATGTATGCCGGTGGGTTATTTGATCATATCGGATACGGATTCTGCCGATATTCCACAGACCGCTATTATCTTGTTCCCCACTTTGAGAAGATGCTCTATGATAACGCTCTGCTGATTCTCGCTTACTGCAAAGCCTATGAACTCACGGGACGGTCATTTTATCTGAAAGCTGCGCAAAAAACAGCATCCTATGTTCTCACTGAAATGGTTTCTCCAAACGGAGGCTTTTACAGCGCCCAGGATGCAGACAGCGATGGCGAGGAGGGAAAATACTATGTATTTACCCCCGAGGAAATCATCGGGCTGCTGGGGCAAGCCGATGGTGCCGCTTTTTGTGAACGGTTCGGCATTACAAAAGCGGGAAACTTTGAAGGCAAGAGCATTCCCAATCTTCTCCAAGCGAATGACCTGGCAGATGAGCGTTTTGATCACTTTCTGCCAGCACTGCGGGAATATCGGCGGGGACGCACCCATCTGCATACCGACGACAAAATTTTGACCTCATGGAATGCGCTCATGATTGCCGCGTTGTGCCGACTGTACCGGTGCAGCCGGAATCCCGGATATCTGGAGGCCGCAAAAAGGTCACAATGCTTTATAGAAAACAACCTGTACCATCAGAATGCGCTTTATGTGAGTTTTCGGGACGGCAAGCTGGGGGAGCACGGTTTTCTGGATGATTACGCAAGCTATATTTTTGCCCTGCTTTCTCTGTATGATGCCACTCTCGAACGCACATTTCTTTATCGTGCAGTACAGTTAACCAGTGAAACCGTCCTCCACTATTACGACCCGGAGCATGGCGGCTTTTATCTCAGCGGCACAAAAAACGAAACTCTGCTTTTTCGCCCGAAAGAGTGTTATGACGGGGCACTTCCCAGCGGCAACTCCCTCATGGCTTATGTTCTTGTACGCCTGAACGCGCTGCTTCCGGAACAGAGTATGCAAAACACCCTGAACAAACAGCTTGCCTATATGGCAGGAGAGGCGGAACAATCTCCTGCCGGGTTTTCTGTGTTTTTAATGGCGCTGTCGGATTTTTTGGAACCACCGGTTCTGATCACTGTGGTTCCAAACAGGGAAGATTTGAGCGACCTTCCGTTTGTGTTGCCTTCTGACGCCATAGTCAAGGTTCTGGAGCGTCCATCGGAAGGGTATAAGCTGTTGAACGATGAATCCACTTTCTATGTGTGCCGGAATCAGTGCTGTCTGCCACCGATGAATAAACGGCAGCTAATGACAGAGATGCTGAAGCAGGAACAAAGTTAGGAGGTATTTGTATGGAAAATCGCCTATGGCCTCCTTGCAGCAGGAAGAGCAGAAAGAAAGGCAAGAGATTATTGTCCCCTAGTGCCAGGCCCGATATTGATATAAAGGGCGGCTGCTTCAAAACAGTCGCCCTAAAATGTGGGATGTACAAGATAGTTTTCTGTTAGGATGCCCGCAAAGCCTTGATACTACGGGGTTATTCAAAAAGTTCTGTATCGCCACTCATACCAGCGGCGTGTCGCCGCGGCCAGATCGCGCACTGCGCGGTCTGGTTTTTTAGTTATCCGTCCGCGTTTCCTCATTTTCAAATTCGACCGTGAAGCGCATATTAAGGGTGGCGGGGTCCTCCTCGGTGCCGGTGAGGTAGCTGCCACGCAGCTCTCCGGTATAGCTCGTCTCGCAGCTTATCTCCGCGTTCGCCGTGACAACGCCAAGGCCCAGCACCAGCAGCACCACGGCGGCATACAACCCGACCCGCCAGCCCGCACGGTCCAGCCTCAGCTCCGAGCCCCGCTCCCACGAGAGTTCTTCGCCTTTCGAGTGCTTGTAGCAGCTTATTATCAGCGTGGCCAGCTCCACGCCGGGCACGCTCAGGCCAAGTCCCTTCCAGAGGACCCCGCTCGTGCGCTCCCGCGCCTCCGCAAGACTCAGCCTGCCTCCGTCAACGCTCTCCACGCTCAGACCGAGCATCCATTTTCCCGGCGTTGTGCCGAAGAAGCGCAGGAGGAACGGCTCGACGGCGAACATCACCGCCATCCCCACCGCAAGCATCAAAATCCGCAAAAACCAGTTTGACAAATCCACATTCAGCCTGAAAACGCTTACTATGAGCAGCGCCGGCACCACCCTGCACAGCATCAGATCAAGACTGCGCGCAAAGTATCTGCGCCAGGGACAAACAAGTTTCGGTATGCAGTCACACCGGGACACGGCGGCCTCGGCCCCGGATTCCAGCTCGGAAAGCCATCTGTGCGCATCCAGCTGCTCGAAGCTCTCGCCAGAGCCGAGGATGTCCCTGCATACCTGTTCCGAGCGGGCCTTCTGCCTCTGCCCGCTCACGCCTCCTGTCTGAATCCCTCAGTTTGATAGTAGGCTATAAACCGGCTTCACAGTCAAGACTTTTCTATAAAAACCGGAGGAAAAGCAGAAAAAGCCTTTCCTCCGCACGGGTCCTGTATTATGACCGCCAGCGTATGGGCGCGGGCGGCAGGGTAAAAAAACAGACCGCGCAAAAGCGCGATCTGTCTGCGGCGACTCGCAAAAAGCATAGATTGCCTGGACAACTGCCAAGGCAGAAACGCGGGCGGCAGGGTAAAACAAATCGAGCGCCCCGTTCGCGCATTGCGTATCGAGGCACTCTGAGTGAAGAGATCTGAATTCACCGCCAGCGTATGGGCGCGGGCGGCAAGGTAAAAAAACAGACCGCGCAAAAGCGCGATCTGTCTGCGGCGACTCGCCGCTGGCACGCCGTGAGGGATTCGAACCCCCGGCCTTCTGGTCCGTAGCCAGACGCTCTATCCAGCTGAGCTAACGGCGCTTATTGAGCGCCTTAATATATTAGCACGCTGTGTCCGGCTTTGCAAGTGTTTTTTCAGGGTTTTCGGGAATTATTTCATCATGGCGTCGGTGATGTTCTCCGCGAGCTCCCCGGCGGCCTTGAGCGCCTTGCCGACCACATTGGTGTTCTTGCGCTTCGGCGCGAGCGCCATGCCGACCGACGCACCTATCGCAAGCCCCATGCCCATGCCCTTCAAAAACGAACTGTTCTGCATTTTTCAGCCCTCCATCTTTCTTTTTGCATCAATATTATGTCCCGGCAAAGGAATAATATTTGCGGTCAGCCACGGCTTGTGCTATACTTTGATATTGTGATTTAAATTATTCCAGCAAAGGAGCGAGCTTCCATGCTTTTTCGTGTTCTCGCGGTCGGCGACGTCGTGGGCAACCCCGGCCTCGACTACGTGACCAAAAATCTCAGGCGCATAAGGAAGGAGCTGGGCGCGGATTTTGTCGTCGTGAACGGCGAAAACGCGAACGTCGTCGGCGTGACGCCGAAGCAGTGCGACGCCATACTCGCCGCCGGCGCCGACGCCGTCACCCTGGGAAACCACACCTGGACCCGATGGGAGCTGCAGCCCTATCTTAACGACAGCGCCAGGGTGCTCCGGCCGGCGAACTACGCTCCGCAGTGCCCCGGCAGGGGATACGCCAGCTTTCAGACGCCCTTCGGCCAGCTGCTCATCATAAACCTGCTCGGCAAGTTCACGCTCGACCCGAACACCGACAACCCCTTCCTTGCCGCCGACTCCATACTCGAGGGCAACGAGACGAGGATGGTGCTGGTGGATTTCCACGCCGAGGCCACGAGCGAGAAGCTCGCCATGGGCTATTTCCTCGACGGGCGCGTCTCAGCCGTCTGGGGCACGCACACGCACGTGCAGACCTCCGACGCGCGGATACTGCCCCGCGGCACGGGATATATCACCGACCTCGGCATGACGGGGCCGTTCGAGTCGGTCATAGGCATCAAGCCCGAGCAGTCGATAGGAAAGTTCCTCGGCGACGTGCCTAGGCGCTACGACTGCGCGGCGGGGGAGGCGAAGCTCGAAGGCGCGCTGTTCGAGCTGGATACCGAGTCCGGCGCCTGCCTGAAGGTCGAGGCGGTGAGGTACAGATGATCCGCATACTGCACGCGGCGGACCTGCACCTTGACTCGCCCTTCGAGAGCCTGCCGTCCGAGAAGGCGGCGATACGCCGCTCTGAGCAGAGGGAGCTGCTGAGGTCCCTGGCTCAGCTCCGTGCGCAGTACGGCGCGCAGCTCGTGCTCCTGCCGGGAGACCTGTTCGACAGCCGCAAGAGCTGGGCCGGTACCGAGGAACAGCTGTGCCTTGCGCTGGCGGAGATGGCGGTACCGGTCTTCATCTCGCCCGGAAATCACGATTTTTACGCTCCGAACGGCCGCTGGCAGAGGATGAGACTGCCCGAGAACGTGCACGTCTTCAGCTCCCCTAAGCTCGAGGCCGTGGAACTGCCCGAGCTGGGGGTCAGGGTCTGGGGCGCAGCCTTTACGGACAGCTTTTCGGAGCCGCTGCTCAGGAACTTTTTCGTGGGCGAGCGCGGCGGCCTGACGCAGCTTTTGTGCATCCACGGCGACGTGGGCGTCCCAAGCTCGAGGCACGACCCGATAAGCGAGGACGAGCTGGCACTCAGCGGCATCGACTACGCGGCTCTGGGGCACATACATAAGTTCTCGGGACTGAGACAGGCCGGAGGCTGTTTCTATGCCTGGCCGGGCTGCCCGGAGGGCCGGGGCTTCGACGAGCTGGGCGAAAAGGGCGTCATAATAGCCGATGTCGAGCCGGGCCGGACGGAGATCGAGTTCGTGCCGGTCGGGACAAGGCGATACGAGCTTATACGGCTGGACGCCTCGGAGCTGGAGGCTTTCCGTCTGCCGGAGGACGCCGAGAGGAACGTGTACAAGATAGTGGTCGAGGGCGAGACGGAC
Source organism: uncultured Eubacteriales bacterium (assembly GCA_900546615.1). Classification (GTDB taxonomy): domain Bacteria; phylum Bacillota; class Clostridia; order Oscillospirales; family Oscillospiraceae; genus Scatomorpha; species Scatomorpha pullistercoris. The sequence goes on from URDJ01000008.1 coordinate 71,060, forward strand.
GCCCCGCCGGACCTTGCGGAGCTGCGCCGCAGGCTCGAGGGCGGCTGCTTCGGCCTGAAGCTCAGGGACGAGACGCGGATACGGCGGGACATCTGGCAGAGGGCCGGAGAGGACTCGCTCCGCGGCGCCTTCCTGAGAAGGCTGAAGGAAAGATACGAAAACGCCGCGGACGACGCGGAGCGTGAGGCCGTGACAAGGGCGGTGCGCTGGGGCCTCGCCGCGCTGGACGGAGCAGAGGAGGCGGAGGCCATATGATAATCCGCAGCATGAGCGCAAACTTCGGCTGCCTCGACGGAGAAACACTGGAGCTGGAGCCGGGCCTGAACATCATACGCCGCCCGAACGAGAGCGGCAAAAGCACCTGGTGCGCCTTCATACGGGCAATGCTGTACGGTATCGACACCTCCGCAAGGGTGAAGGCAGGCTACCTGCCCGACAAACTGAGATATATGCCCTGGTCCGGCAAACCCATGTCGGGCCGGATGGACATAGAGGCCGGCGGCCGCGAGCTGACGCTGACGAGGGCCTCAAAAAGCGCTGCGGCCCCGATGCGCGATTTCCACGCGGTGTATAAGGGCACGGCGAACCCCGTGCCGGGTCTTACGGGCGGCAATGCCGGAGAAAAGCTCACAGGCGCCGGCAGCGAGGTGTTCAGAAGGAGCGCCTTCATAGGCCAGGGCGAGACGGCGGTGACCGGCACGGCGGAGTTGGAGCGAAGGATCGCAGCGGTGGTCTCGACCGGCGAGGAGGATACGAGCTGCTCCGAGGCCCTCTCAAGGCTCCGAAGCTGGCAGAACCGCAGACGCAGCCGGACCCGTACCGGGGCGATGCCCGAGCTGGAGGCTGCGCTCGCGGTACAGGAGCGGCAGCTCGAGAAGCTCTCGAGCTCGGTCGGGCAGCGGGATGCCCTGCTGCAGGAGCTGGAGGCCGCGAACCTCGAAGCGGAACATCTCGCCGAGAGCGAAAAACGCCGGCGGGCGGAGTATATACAGAGACTGCGCAGCGAGGCGGCCGAGCTGGGGGTGGAAACGGCCAGACTCGAGGCCGAGTACTCTAAGGCGGTCGCAGCAAGAGCAGAGGCCGACGGCGCGGCACAGGCCGGGCTTTTTTCCGGAATGAGCCCTGAGGAGGCCGGCGCCAGGGCCGAAGCCGCCGCGAAAAGACTCTCCGAGCTGGAAAACATACAAGCGGGACGCAAAACCGACACGCTGTTATACGTTTTTGCGGCGCTTGCGGTGCTCTGCCTCGGAGCCTGCTTCTTGAGGCTGTATGCGCTCATCGGCGCGGCGATATTCGTCGTGCTCAGCGTATGGAGGGTGGTTCTGGCCTCGAGATCGAGAAAGCGGGCGGAGGAGGCCGAAAGAGAGCGCCGGAGGGTGCTGAGAGAATACGCGGCAGCTGACGCGCAGGAGCTGCGCCGGGCGGCCGACGACTATGCGCGCCTGTGCGAAAGGGCGGAACATGCCGCCGGGAAAGAGGAACAGGTGCTTCGAAGGCTCGAGGACGCGAGGCTCAGGCGGCGGCGGGCGGAGGAACGGCTGCTTGAGCCGCCGGCCGATGCCGGGCAGGAGGTACGAATACTGCAAAACCGCTGCGAGCGGCTCAAGTCCGCCATCTCCGAGCTTGGCGGGACGATCGCCGCTACAGGCGATCCGATGGCAATAGAGAGCGGCATCCTGTTCAAAAGGGAGCGGCTCAGGGAACTCGAAGCGCAGTGCGAAGCGATCGCCCTGGCGTCGGAGACGCTGAGGGAAGCGGACGCCGAGCTGCAAAACAGGTTTTCCCCGGCGCTCAGCCGAAGGGCGGCGGAGTACCTGTCGAGGCTGACGGCCGGCCGGTATACGGACGTGGCGGTGTCGCGGGATTTTTCGGTGCTGCTCAAGCGCGCGGGGGAGCCGGAGTCGAGAGAGGCGCTGTATCTGAGCGCGGGCGCGGCGGACCTGATGTACCTGGCCGTGCGGCTGGCCATAGTCGACCTGACGCTGCCGGAGGCGGACCCCTGCCCGATAATACTGGACGACGCGCTGGTGAATCTCGACAGCGAGCGGCGAGCCGCGGCAATGGTCCTGCTGGGCGAGATAGCCGAAAAGCGGCAGGTAATATTATTCACGTGCGAATAAGGAGATGTAACACGATGAGATTTGAAGTGTCTGCAAAGGTGTTTGAGCTGCTGCCGGACGCCTGTTTCGGCGTAGTCGCGGTAAAAGGCGCGGACAATACGAAGGCGATAGCCGAGGTATCGGCGCTGCTTCACGAGAGCATCGCGGCCTGCGAGAAGGCCCTGGAGGGCGTGAAGGTCAAGGAGTCGCCCGAGATCGTGCCGTACCGGGATGCGTTCCGGGCGCTGAATATAAACCCGAACAAGTTCATGTGCTCGATAGAGGCGCTGCTGACGAGGATAGCCAAGGGCAAGGGCTTCCCGGAAATAAGCCCGGTGGTGGACTTTGGAAACGCAGTATCGCTGAAGTACCGTCTGCCGATAGGGGCGCACGACATGGGCACGGTGACTCGGGCGCTGGAGGTGCGGCACGCCGAGCCGGGCGACAGCTTCGTGCCCTTCGGCGGCGGTGAGGCGGAGACGCCGGAGCCTGACGAGGTGGTGTACGTGTCTGACGGACAGGTGCGGACCCGGCGCTGGACCTGGAGGCAGAGCGAGATCGGCAAGATCACGCCGGAGACGCGGGACCTGCTGTTCCCCATAGACGGTTTCACGAGCCTTAACCTCGACCGGGTCCTCGCGGCAAGGGCGGATTTGGCCGCGGGCCTTGAAAAATACTTCGGCGCCAAAACCGCCGTCGGCCTCGTAAACAAGGATAACCCCGTGTTCGAGGTCGAGCTGTAAAACATGATAACAAACAAAAAACGGGCAGTCCGGTAAAGTGAGGTGACCCCAAAAAGTTAGACAATATTAGAAAACGGAAATTGTTTAAGCGGCCGAAAGGGCTTGTTGTCTGTGAATTGCAGGCGGCAAGCCCTTCAGCTTTGCCTTGATACGGCGGTTGTTGTAGTAGTCCAGATAGTCCAGCAGTTCCCTCTTGAAGTGCTCAATGGATTCAAATTCTTGCAGATACAACAACTCGCTTTTAAGCAAGCCAAAGAAGTTTTCTATCACAGCATTGTCCAGACAATTCCCTTTGCGGCTCATGCTTTGTCGAATGCCCTTCTTACGAAGCATACGCTGGTACTGCTTATGTTGGTATTGCCAACCTTGGTCGGAATGGAGAATCAGCTCTGTTCCATCTGGTATTGTTTCAAAAGCCTTATCCAGCATGGTGGTCACCATGCTCAGAATCGGCCGCTCAAAGATGGCATAGCTCACCAAATACCCGTTGTGCAAATCCAGGATCGGAGAAAGGTACAGTTTCTGACCAAACAAACTGAACTCCGTCACATCGGTGACCCATTTCTGGTTTGGCTTTTCAGCATAGAAACTTCGATTGAGTAGATTCGGTGCAATCTTACCCACTTCTCCCTTGTAAGAACGATATTTCTTGATTCTGACACGGCAAACCAATCCCAGCTGTTTCATGAGCCGCTGTACCGTTTTGTGATTCAGATGAATCCCTCGATTGTCCAGCGTGGTGGTAATTCGGCGGTAACCATACCGCCCCTTGTTTTCGTGGTAGATGGCGGCGATCTCTGCTTTTTCTTTCGCATATTTGTCGGCTCTTTCCATGCGTTTCAGGTGGTAGTAAAACGTCGCACGAGGAAGTTGAGCGATTTCGAGCAGCAGCGACAGCGAGAATTCTTGCCTTAGTTTTTGGACTACCTGGGCTTTTTCCCCTGGCGTCGCTCTCTCTCCAAAACCAAGGCTTGCAAGTTTTTTAAGTAAGCATTTTCCGCACGCAGCCGCTGCACTTCGGCCAGCAAGTCCTCTTCCACCGCTTTCGGCAGTTGCCTG
>URDJ01000009.1 GCA_900546615.1 uncultured Eubacteriales bacterium
AACCATCTCCCTTTCACCACTGCTATTCATTTTGTGGTTGACTTTTAATAGTTAATCTTTCTCCCGGCGTCCGGGCAAAAAAAGAGCAGGGAACCTGTTTCAAGATTTCCTGCTCGGTGGTGCCGCCGGTGAGCGGCTGGTATTCAGTTTTGAAAGTCCGGGTCAGGTTGGCCCGATGATGATGAGAGGTGCTATTTTCGATTTGGTTTTCTTTTGATGGCCAGCAATTTCATGTAATCATCAAATTCATCCGCATTGGTCGGTTCAAACATTACCCATTTCCCATCATGATAGGTTTTTGCTTCATCATATTGCCTGCAAACGACATCAGAGAGGGTATCTCTTATATCTTCAAATTTTGCTCTTTCATCCTTCCCAAAAATAATCATGAAACCAATACAATTACTTTTTGCATATAGGCAACAAAGTGTTTTTCCACCTCTGCGATATTTATACTCGTAAGTCCAATTCTTACCGCCAGTATTCCATAGTCGTTCCATATCGTATTTTTCATCAATAGCCGAACATAACGCCTGCCAAACTTCAAATAAAGATTGTCCGAGTAATTCAATCATAGTTGATTGAGATGGTATATTTTCAAGCATTGTATCACCTCCGCTAAATTATGATTTACTACTGGCTCTATTATACTATGACTAGGCACTTATGGGAATAGATGAATTGTAAACTTGCTGAACGGAAACAGCTTGCAGCGCAAGGTGTTTCCGGGCGGCAAGTCCACAAAGGGGTAGCTGGCGGCAGCCAGCGCAGGGGAAGTGTAGCTTCCCCTGTGATGATTGACAGGAGCCGGAACGCTGCGGGCAATCATCCGCTTTCCGCAGGAAGCCCCCGGCAGGGCGCAACACACTACCTTCAGGTGGTGTATAGTTGCGCCCTCTTTCAGAGGGGTAGCCCACGGGCTGCGGCTCTGGAAGCAATTATGACCGTTCCCGGTCTGGCTCTTTTCTCTTGGAATGTGGCTTTTCCGTCCTCGCCTGTGCCTTGGCTTCGGCAAGCCTGCGCCGGATGGAATTGTCCCGTTTCTGGATAAACCGCTGCTTCGTATCAGTGATAAAGCGGCGGCATTCCGGCTCCGGGATGGCGTCCAGCTTTCGGATAGTACTCTCCACAATCTCCCTTGTCTGCCGGTCACGGATAACCGGAACGATTTCTTTCAGCCCCGCAAGGGTTTCTTCCTTCGTACCGGCGGCGTACTGATAGACCATAGCCAACTCGTCTTTTGAAAAATTCATCTTCATTCTGCGCCCTCCTTCTCTGTGCCGTTTCCGGCGAACACTTTTTCCATAAGCTGACGGGTGCTGTCCTGACGGAACAGCAGCTTCAAAAACAAGCTGACCTGTTCATCCGTGATGGCTTCCGGGTGGGGAAGGTAGCTTTCCAGCATGGCGGCTCTGGTACAAAGCCGGTGTGTCCGTTCCTTCCGTGTCAGCGTCTTTATCTGGTGTTCCAATATCTTTTCTTCATGCTGCGCCCTCCGCAGCTTCTTTTCCGTTTTCTCTATCTCCTGATTGAGTGCTTCCAGCTTTTCATTCATAGGCGGCTGTCCTCCTTCTTCGGAATGAGTACATATATCTTGTTGGGTTCCCCGAAGCCCTGACGCACTCGCAGTATCAGTCCGGCGTCCTCCAATTCATTCAGGGAACGCTTCACGGTCATGGTGCTGCGGGCAAGTGCCGCCGCCAGTTCCACGATGGGGAAATGGATAAATAAAATCCCGTTAGCGTCCTCTATGCCGGATACGAAAACAATATCCAACATCCGGGCGTACATGACCTTGGCGGTGCTGCTGATCGGGAGCCGCAGCATGGCTCTCGGCAGCGGCATACAGGGCGGCAGGGTGGTGTCTGCGGTCATAAATTCAACTTCCATTCAATCGGTATCCTCCTTGTATTATAGAGTAGTAGTTATTAAAGCCCCTCTCCAAGGGCTGTGCTACACTGTAAGGGATGCTGTGGATTGGTAGTGTCCTCCTACCACAAGATGGTTCGCGAAAGGTTCCAACCACAGCCCCTTACACTTTTGTTAATCAGTTAAATACCGTCAGACGGTTGATGTAGAACAAGGATACAAAAGTCTGGTCGTTGAGTCCGGAGAGCGGAACACCTACATCAGCTACTCGGATATCTACGAGTACGACTACAGCGACTACTACACCACCGGCTCCTACAGCGTCAGCTTCGCCGCCGAGGGCGAAATAACCTCAGCCATCGACTACGTGACGAGCGACGACCTGCCCAAGCTGTACATGCTCACAGGCCACGGCGAATCGGCGCTCTCGACGAGCTTCCAGACCGCTGTGGAAAAGCAGAACGTTGAGACGGAGGAACTCTCCCTGCTCACGGTCGAGGGCGTGCCCGAGGACGCCGACGCCCTGTTCATAAACGCCCCGACCAGCGATATCTCCGAGGCCGAGCGCGACGCCATACTCGAATACCTCCAGTCCGGCGGCAGGCTCATACTTATCACCGGCCCCCTGCAGGACGGCACGGAGCTTACAAACCTTGAGGCGGTCATGGAGTACTATGGCGTCAGCGCCGTGGACGGCATCGTCGTCGAGGGAAGCCAGTCGAACTACATCTTCCCCTCGCCGGTGAACCTGCTGCCCGAGTACGGCAGCCATGAGATCACCTCTCCCCTGTCTTCCGGCGGCTATTACATGTGCCTGCCTCTGGCTCAGGGCCTGACTGTCTCGGACACGGGCCGCGACACTGTATCCGTCACGCAGCTGCTCACGACCTCGGACGACGCCTTCTCCAAGCTCAGCGGCTACTCCATGAGTACCTATGAGTTCGAGGACGGCGACATTGAAGGCCCCTTCGCCCTCGCCGTGGCCGTCACAGAGACCCTGGACGACGATACTGAGACACAGGTCATCTGGGTCTCCTCGACCTATCTCACCGACGACTCGGCAAACCAGAGCGTCTCCGGCGGCAATGAGGACTTCTTCCTCAACTGCATAAGCTGGCTCTGCGGCTCCGAGAGCGGCATATCCATCCACTCCAAGAGCCTTGACACCGAGTATCTCACCGTGCCCAGCGGCACAGCCTCGCTGCTCACGGCGCTCGTGGTCGTCATCATCCCGGCGGCGTTCCTCGCCTTCGGCATCGTCATCTGGTACAGGAGGAAAAAGAGATGAAACGAGGGAAAAAACTGCTTCTGCTCTGCCTCACGCTCATAGTCGTCGCAGGCGCGGCCCTCGCCGCCGTGAAGTTCATACCCGACGAGACCGTCGAGGAGACCGAGACAATCGCGGTCTACACCGTGACGGCAGAGGACATAGATGCTCTCGCCTGGGACTACGAGGGCGAGAGCCTGAGCTTCGACTACGGCGGCTCGGTGTGGAGCTATACGGACGACGCGGACTTCCCGCTGCAGCAGTCGTACCTGAGCGCCATGACGAGCGCCGTATCCGAGATAACCGCCACGAAGGTCATAGAGGCCGTGGACGACCTTGCCGAATACGGTCTCGACGAGCCGGTCTGCTCCATTACAGTCACCAGCGGCGACGCGGCGACCACCATCGACATCGGCGACGAGACCAGCCTCGACGGCCTGCGTTACGTCTCCGTCGGGGACGGAAACGTCTACCTCGTCAGTTCCGACCTGCTCACCAACTTCAGCTACGGGCTGTACGACCTTGTGAGCATGGAGTCCCTGCCTGACATGTCCGATCTCGTGAGCCTCAGGGTCGAGCGGCCCTCCGGCACGCTGGTCATAGACTATCTCGAGGACAGCGGCCTCGCGTACACCGACAGGTACAGCTATTTCGCCGAGGACGGCGAGGACTACGTTACACTCGGCAGCGAGCCGGCGTACAACTTCATTTATCAAATCACCGGCCTTTCATGGTCGAGCTGTGTAAACTACGCCGCCGACGATGAGGCGCTGGCCGCCTGCGGTCTCGACTCCCCTTCCGTCACGGTGACGGTGGACTACATAGAGACCACCGAGGTCGAGACCAACGAGACGGACGAGGACGGCAACGCGATCACCGAGACGCGCACTGAGGAAAAGAGCCTGACGCTGGAGCTTGGCGACTACGCCGACGACGGCTGCTACGCGCGCATAGCGGGCAGCGACATGGTCTATCTCATAGACGCCTCCATCTGCGACAGCCTGCTCTACACGAGCATCTCGGAGCTTGAGCCTGCGGAGATCCTGCTGCTCGACTGGGACGGCATGACGGGCTTTGATATCTCCCTTGACGGCGAGACTTACAGCGTGAGCATGGAGTACTCCGAGGACGAGAACGACTACCTCTACACCCTCGACGGCGAGAGCCTCGACTTTGACGACGTTCTCGACCAGATCGAGGCCCTGACGAATGAGGGCGACGCCTCGGACGCCTCGCTCTCGCTGGGCGAGCTGATAAGCTTCACCTTCCGCGCCGAGGGCTGGGACGACGTCGAGCTGGTCATCTACAGCTACGACAGCAGCACCTGCGTTGCCGTGATAAACGGCGAGGTCCTCCGGTTCACAAGCAGGACCGACGCCGAGGAAATCTGCGACGCCGTGAGCGCCCTGCTGACGGCGGAGGCCGAATAAGCCTCGCAGCAGGCGCACAAAAAATCGCCGGTATACTCACACTGAGTATACCGGCGATGCTTTTTTATTCTCACAGGCGCTTTTTGATCCAGAATATGTTCTGCCCGTCGCGGTACTCGTAGCCGCAGTCGTCCATGGACTTTTTCACCATGTAGATGCCCAGACCACCGATCTGGCGCTCCTCGGCCGAGAGCGTGGTGTCCGGGTCCGGCTTCGCCAGCGGGTCGTAGGGCACGCCACGGTCGATAAACGTCAGCGTCACCGCCCCGTCACCGTGCTCGAACCTCAGCGTCGCCTCGCCCGTGCCCGGCGCGTAGGCATACCGCGCTATGTTGCTCATGATCTCGTCTATCGCTATCGCCAGCTGTGTCTTAGACTTTATCGAGCAATCGAGCCGCTCGAGCCGTTCCTCCACGAAGGCCGTGGCCTTTTCGATGTTCTCCACCTTCGCCTCAAGCGTAAGCTCGTCCCCGGCGGATATTCCCCTCCGTTTCAGGCTCAGCATCGTTATATCGTCAAACTGCGGCGCTTCCGCCACGAAGCGGTCTATATCCGCCTTCACCGCCGCAAGCAGCGTCTCCGGCTCACAGTCTCCGGCGGAGTCCAGCGCCGCCAGCAGCCGGTCCGTGCCGTAGAGCTGCTCGGAAGCGTCCGTGGCTTCCGTTACACCGTCCGTATACACGAACAGTTCATCGCCCTCGTCGAGCTGAAGCTCGTACTCGCGGTACTTCATGCCCTGCATACCGGCCAGCACGAAGCCGTGCCTGTCCTTATACAGCTCGAAGCTGCCGTCTTTCCTTCGTATCGCCGGGTACTCGTGCCCGGCGTTCGCCGCGCGGAGCTTTCCCGTGGATATCTCGTAAATGCCCAGCCAGACCGTCACGAACATCTCAGCCTCGTTGCTCTCGCACAGCTGGTCGTTCACGACCTCCAGCACCGCCTTCGGCCCCGCGCCCATCTGCGCCCGGTTTTTCAGGAGGGTCTTCGCTATCACCATGAACAGCGCCGCAGGCACGCCCTTACCGGACACGTCGGCTATCACCAGCGCAAGGTGGTCGTCGTCCACGAGGAAGAAATCGTAGAAGTCGCCGCCGACCTCCTTCGCCGGGGTCATGGAGGCATATATGTCGAACTCGCTCCGCTCCGGGAAGGCCGGGAAGATGCAGGGCAGCATGCTCGCCTGTATCTGCGTCGCAACGTGCAGTTCCGCGCCTATGCGCTCCTTCTCCGCCGTCACGCGCGAGAGGTTTTCTATATACTCCTTCAGGCTCGCGGTCATATGGTTGAAGGCGTCGCTCAGCTCCTCGGCTTCATCGCCCGAGCGCACCTCGATATTGAAGTCAAGGTCGCCGCCGCTTATACGCTTCGCCCCATCGGTCAGCATTACAAGAGGCTGCGCCAGCTTGTGCGAAAACTTATAACTCGCCGCTATGACCAGCGCCGTCACCACCACCGCTACCAGCAGGAAAAACAGCGCGATGATGCCCAGCTTGCCGTTCATCGCCGTGATCGTCTCTGCCGTGATGCTGTCCGCGTTCTCACGCAGGGCCTCGATGGGGCCGCTTATCGAGGCATCGTCCACCTCTATGACCGTCACCATCGTCCACTCCGTCACGCTCATGGGCGAGTACGCGATATAGCACTCAGCGCCGTCGAGCATTATCTGCTCTATGCCGGACTGCTTGTCGGCTATCTTCTCCAGCACGGCGGGCAGCTCGGCGTTGTCGGTTTTAAACAGGTCGTCGTGGCAGGAGTTCAGCTCGCTGGTCTCGTCCGTGTCGGCGCTGGCGATGATGTTCAGTCTGCCCTCGACGGCTGTATTCACCAGCACGGCGTATCCCGTCTCGCCTATCGTCGTGCCCTGTACCAGCTCGCGTATATTGTTGATGTCGCCCCCGCTGCCCGCGACGCCCACAAGCTCGCCGTCCACGTACACGGGCATGGCGCAGATGAGCGACAGCCCGCGCCCCGAGGCATCCGGCGTCGGGTTCGTCCAGTAGATGCCGCCCTCGGGCAGCTTCGACGCCTCCGTATACCAGGTGGATTCCCTCGCGTCGTACTCGACCATGTCCATCGTCAGCGTATCCGCGAGCACGTCGATGCCCGAGGACTCGAGGCAAAAATAGCTCGCCCCGATGCCGGTATAGGTGCCGTCGCCGTTGTCGAAGTTGCGTATGCCGCCCAAGACGCCCTGCAGGTACTTGGTGAGATAGTATTCCGTCCTCTGCTCCTGCGTCAGCGCTCCGAGGTCGAGCTGCGCGGAGACGACCGTGCCGTCCTCCTCGACTATCGAGTCCTCGGCCATTATCGACCTCGGGATACGGATGTGGAAGGAAAAGCTGCCCAGCACCTCCTCCGGGTAGTTGCAGCTGAGGTCATAGGCATCGAAGCTCAGTTCATCAGGCGACAGCCCTTCGAGGTACTGCTCCGGCTCTGAGTAGATATCCTGCGCAGCCATTGCCACCAGCCGGGTTTGGTTGAGTATCAGTTCGAGGCTGGTATCCGCCTGCGCGCCGCGGTTTTCGACGAGCGTGACCAATTCCTCCTGCAGCTGTTCGCGCAGGGTGTCAGTCGCGTCCTCTGAGGTCTGGGAGTTCAGCTCGCCCAGGCTGTCCACGGTGTCCTGCCGGATGTTCACCAGCCCCACGCCCGTGGCCAGGCCCAGCAGCAGCACCGTCGCGAGCGACACCGCGAGAATGAGCTGCGCCACCTTCTTCCTTATTGTACGCCTTTTTCCCGTATTCAATGCTCTAACCCCTCATAATGTACTCGATGAGCCACTGTCCCGGCTCGTCGATGCACAGAGTCTCAGTCCAGCTGTCCTTCAGCGCCCCGCTCGCCATGAGCAGGTACTCGCCGTTTTCATTTAGCGGCTTGAGTCCCGCGAAGCGGAAGCCCCGCTCCACCAGCGCCCGATACGCCCCGTCCGCTCCGTCCGACCTGAGATTCAGATAGCACAAAAACGCGCTCTCCCTCACGCCGTCGAGCCTGCGCAGGAGGTCCTCCCCGGCACGCTCGATGAGCCACACGCGGTTGTCGTGCTCCGGGTCGGATTCCTCATGTATGACCGCGCGCTCCGGCAGGCGCCCCGCGCAGTCTCTCAGGCACACGCCGACGCCCAGCCGGGCGTATATCTCCTCCGCAACGGCGCGGTGTTCTGCGGGGCAGTATATCTCCCCCGCGTCCTCCATGGCTCCCCGGCGGCACATGATCGCCTGGCTGAGCCTCGCGCCCTCGGGCCAGGCCATGTCCGGCACCATCACCGACGCCTTATACAGTACCGGCCTCAGACCCGTCAGTATGAAGCCATTGGTCGCCAGCCCGTGCTGGCTCACGCAGTCGTGCGTCATCACGTCCGCATACAGCGAGACCGACTTCCGCCTCGCAGCGTACTCGAGCTGCACGCGCTCCTGCTCCCGGCCTATACCCATACCCCGGCACTTGTCCTTCACCACCCGCAGCAGCATCAGCCCGCTGCCCGGGAATTCCCCGTCGTAGCGGATAGCGCAGGTGTTCACTATCTCGCCCCCGCTCGTGACGCCGCAGAGCACGAGCATGGCGCCCCTCGCGCATTTCTCCGCAAGGTAACCTGGCTCGAAGTATTCCTTATATGGGTAGCCCTCGCCGTAGAAATCTTCTATGCACTCACGAAAGCCCGCTTCGTCGCCGGGTCGGAAAGGCCGGAACTCAATGTCCAGCTCATATCCAGTCCTCCTGTTCCTGAACAGCATACGATCACCTCAAAACCGGATAAGAAGGTTGTTCGTCCCAAAGGTGTCGTGGAACTCTATCTGCTTTGCGGTGCCGGCTATCATCTTGATGCCCAGCACGCTGTCGGCCATGTCTTCCCTGTCTTTGTTCTCCTCATAAAACCGCACGGGGTCGAAAATGCGGCCCGTGTTGCGTATCCTCAGCAGCACGCCATCTTCGAGCTTCACTATTCTGATATCTATGTACTGCTTTTTCTCCCTGTCCATGCAGTAGGTTATGATGACCGTCAGCATCTCCTCGATGGCGAGGCTCAGGCGCATCGCGGTCTTCATGCCTATGCCGCTCTCCTCGCAGAACCCGGATATCTTCTCCGAGGCGAACACGATATCATCAAGGCTGTTCTCGACCGAGAAGGAGATCTCCTGCTCAGAGCTGCTCTCGAGCAGCAGGCCGTCCAGTTCAGGCCGGCACCTGCGTATGGCCCAGACCACGGCTGCCACCGTGACGAGCGTCAGCGCCTCTGCCGCTATGAACGACAGCCACACGCCCTCTATGCCCATGGCCCGGCCAAGCAGCAGCGCCGCCGGCGCGAGATACACCAGAAGCCGCAGCCCCAATATGAGGTTCGAGAGCATCGGGCGCTTGACCGTGTTGAAGTATCCGCTCAGCATGAGGTCAAAAAAGCCGAACACAAAGCTCGCGGCAAGGCATCTCAGACCGTACTCGCCGCTCGAGACCACCGCCGGGTCGCTGATATTGAAAAGCGCGCAGATAGTCCCCGGAAAGGCCGCGACTATCGCCGCCGCCGCGAGCGTCAGCCCGCCGCCGAGCTGAAGCGCCTTGCGGCACACGCGCCTGATGCTCTCACGGTCGCGCTCGCCGTAGTACACGCCCACTATCGGCATCAGCGCCGAGGCCACGCCCGTCACTACGCCCGTCAGCAGGTCCGACACGCTCTTTATCATAGCGAACGCAGGCAGGAAAAGCTCCGCGCCTATTCCGAGTATGATGGAATTTACCGCCATGAGCCTGAGTGCGTTGAACAGGTTGTTGCAGCCGTTTGGGCTGCCGCAGATGAGCATGTCGGCAAACAGCCTGCCGAGCGGCGCGCCCTTCAGACTCACGAGCCGCGTGTTCGCCGTCCTTGTGAACAGTATCCACAGCCCTATGAGCGCCGTCACGCCCATCGACAGCCCCGTCGCTATGCTCGCTCCCTTGATGCCCATGCCGAACACAGGCGACATGAACAACCAGGTCAGCAGCACGTTCAGCCCGCTCGAGAGCAGGAACAAAAACGACGAGACCTGCGGCTTGCCCTCCATCTTCAAAAAGTTCAGCGGTATATAGATGACAAGCGTGAAGCTGCCTCCGAGGACGTACCAGTAGAGGTAGTCCCGCATCAGCTCGCCCGTCTCGCCCTCGCCGCCGAGCAGGGCCACAAGCCCGTCCAGAAACGCCAGCCCCAGCGCCGTCGTAACCGCGCACAGCGCCAGCGCCGTCCAGAACGATAGCGTGAACAGCCGCCGGTAGCCCGCATAGTCGTTCCTGCCGATGGCCATGTTTGCCGCTATCGAGCCTCCCATGCCGACCACCGCCCCGACGGTGTAATACACCAGATACACCGGGCTTACCAACGACATGGCAGAAAGCCCCGTCTCGCCCATGAAACGCCCGACGATCACTGTGTCTATCATTCCCGACACGCTCGTGGCTAGCATTGCGAGTACCGAGGCTGTGAGATATTTGCCGTAGATGCTTTTCAGAAAAAAATCGCTTCTTTGAAGCTGCCTGTCCTGCACTTCGGTCTTTTATTCGATGTTCAGTATGTCAACGAAACCCGTGACCTCAAAGACCTCGCTTATGACATCGTTGACATTGCGGATGACCATCGAACCCTGTCTGGACATGACCTTCTGCGCCCCGAGCAGCACGCGCAGTCCGGCTGAGGATATGTACTCCAGCCCGGCAAAATCCAGTACCAGCTCCTTCACGCCGCCCAGCGAGGTCTTCAGCTCCGCCTCGAGCTGCGGTGCGGTGCCGGTGTCCAGCCTGCCCTCAAGGGCCAGTGCGAGCTTGCCGGGTTCGGCGGTCTTGTTTATATTCATATCCGTGACCTCCATACACATTTATACAACATATAGTATAACTCATTTCCCAGCAAGCCGCAACTATATATTTCCTGCCGCTCAGAGCCGCGCGTCCGGCCTGCTCCGGCGCATTTGCTTATGCAATATTTTTATCCGATTGTCTGCGGCTCGACAGGCTGCGCCCAGGTCCGCTTGACTTATGGGCGGGGGCTTGCTAGAATGAGTTGAAATCTCGATGAATTAAGGAGGCGCCGCTGTGAGCCAGTCGGAAGCCGCTGTTCAATACGCCCAGGCTCTCAAAGCCGGGCAGAAGACCTACAAAGAATACGTCCTTGCCGGACGCTATCCATATCTGCAGATACTTGACGAGATCCTGAACGACTCCATGGTCGCGGGCAATGTGGATCTCGGCGTCATAAATATCCCCTCCGACCAGATCGTGGGCACCAAGGGCGAGGGCAGGCGCACCGCCTTTGCCGCGGATTTCATGCCGCTGCTCGCACCAGACTCGGAGTTCGCCATGAAGTGGACGGAGCTGTGCGCCGCGCACCTGAGCGACGAGGGCATCCGCGACCCCATCCGCTGCTACGAGTACATGGGCCGCTTCTACGTGCAGGAGGGCAACAAGCGAGTAAGCGTGCTCAAGAGCTTCCGCTCCCCCACCATCCCCGGCTATGTCACGCGGGTCATCCCCGCCTACTCCGACGACGAGGCCGTTGTCATCTACTATGAGTTCATGGACTTTTACCGCCTGAGCGGGGTCTATCAGGTCTACTTCAGCCATCGCGGCGGTTTTGCAAAGCTGCAGGCCGCTCTGGGCTTCGACCCCGACCACGTCTGGACAGAGGACGAACGGCGCAGGTTCCAGTCCGCGTTCCACTATTTCGAGGACGCATTCAACAAGCTCGGAGGCAAAAAGCTGCCCATCACGACCGCGGACGCCCTGCTCGTCTGGCTGGATTTCTACCCCATCAACTCCCTCAAAGAGCTTTCGGTGCCCGAGATTGGAAAGAATCTCTCCGCTGTCTGGTCCGACGTCAAGGCAAAAGCGCTCGCCGAGCCTATAGCGGTGAACATAGACGACGAGGATGAGGCGCCTTCAAAGGGCATACTCAACCGTATCTTCGGCTCTGTCTTCCTGCCGAACCACCTGAACGTGGCCTTCATAAACCGGCCCGACCCCATCCACAGCAACTGGATAGCGGGCCACGACCTGGGCCGCCGCACGATGGAACAGGCCATGAGCCGCGAGGTCACGGTGCAGTCCTACAATCTCGAGCCTGACAGCGACGTGGACGCCGTCATGGAACAGGCTGCCGAGGACGGTGCGCAGGTCATCTTCGCCACGACCGCGCCGCTGATCACCGCCTGCCGCAAGCTCGCGGCGAAGCACCCGGACATAAAGGTGCTCAACTGCTCCGTCGCCATGCCCTACACCGGCGTGCGCACCTATTACAGCCGCATCTACGAGGGAAAGTTCATAACCGGGGCCATAGCCGGAGCGATGACAAAGACCGACCGCATAGGCTATATTGCCAGCAACCCCATCTACGGCGTACCGGCGGGCATCAACGCCTTCGCGCTGGGCGCAAGGCTGACGAACCCGGACGCCCGGGTCAGCCTTGCCTGGTCCTGCGCCAGCGAAGACCCGATAAGCGAGCTGCTCGAACAGGGCGTGGACCTCATCTCCAACCGCGACATACCCACTCCGAATCAGAATCAGGGCAGCTGGGGCCTGTGCTCGGTCGAGCCGGGCAGGGTGCTGAAGCCTCTGGCCTCGCCCTACTGGGACTGGGGCAACTTCTATATCCGTCTGGTGACCTCCATCCTGCACGGCGGCTGGGAGGCGCTCGACTACAAAAACAGCGGCAAAGCCGTGAACTACTGGTGGGGCATGCGCAGCGGCACGGTGGGCCTGAAGCTGGCCGACGACCTGCCCGACGGCGTGCGTTCACTGGCGAACATACTCTGTCAGGGCATAATAGACGGCACGTTCACGGTGTTCCACAGGAAGTACAGCTCACAGGACGGGTCTGTTATAAGCGACGGCAACCGCTGGCTCAGCCCCGAGGATGTGCTGCACATGGACTGGCTCTGCGACTGCGTGGACGGGAGCATACCGAGCTATGACGAGCTGCTGCCCATGTCGCGGTCGATAGTTAAGCTACAGGGCGTGTACAGGGACAAACTGCCGCCTGAGAAGGAGGGGTCGCTGTTGTGAAGCTTCTGCTGCTCTCGGACAGGGAAAGCCCATATCTCTGGGACTACTATCAGCCGGGGCGGTTGAGCGATTATGACCTGATGCTCTCCTGCGGGGACCTGAGCGCGAAGTATCTGAGCTTCCTGGTAACGATGGGCCGGGCCCGGCTGCTGTATGTGCACGGCAACCACGACTCGTCGTATGACAAAAACCCGCCGGAGGGCTGCGAGTGCATAGAGGACAGGCTCGTGACGGTGAACGGGCTGAGGATACTGGGTCTGGGCGGCAGCATGATGTACAGTGGCGAACCACATCAGTACACCGAGCGTCAGATGCGCTGGAGACTGCTGAAGGCTGAGTTCGCAGTAAGGAAAGCCGGAGGCGTGGACATTCTCCTCACTCACGCTCCCCCAAGGGGCTTCGGTGACGCTGAGGATTACGCCCACCGGGGCTTCGAAGCTTTCTTCCCCTTTCTGGACCGCTTCAAGCCCAAATACCTCGTCCACGGCCATGTGCACATGAACTACGGCTACGACATACCAAGAAGGGTCAAGCGCGGCGAGACCACCATGATAAACGCCTGGGAAAGATATGTCCTTGAGATTTGAGAAACAGAGAAAGCGGCCGAACCGGCATTTGGAGTGCGCCCGGTTTTGCCGCTTTTTTCGTATGGCTTTTGCCTGATACGGTTGACTTCGGCGACAAAAAGGAGCAAAATAAGTGCGCATTTTAAGCAAAGGTCATATGAGGTGAACCAGAGATGAGAAAAGACATGACCATGGATATGTGCAGCGGCCCGCTGTTCGGTAATCTGCTGCGGTTTTCCGTGCCGCTGATGCTCTCAGGCATACTCCAGCTGCTGTTCAACTCGGCCGATATCATCGTGCTCGGCCAGTTCGCGGGCGGGAACGCCATGGCCGCCGTTGGTTCCACCAGCTCTCTCAACCACCTGATCGTCAATCTGTTCCTGGGCCTGTCCTCCGGCGGCAGCGTGGTCGTCGCCCAGTACTTCGGTATGAAGTCTCAGAAGGACATCGAGGAATCCGTACATACCTCCATACTGCTCGGCCTCATAAGCAGGCTTGTGCTCGTGGCGGTCGGGCTGATACTGGGCGTCACGGCGGTGATTTTCGGTACTCAGCTGCTGAGCATCTACTCTCCCGAGCCGGAGATCGTCGCCTACGGTCTTGACCGGCTGCGGCTCATAGGGCTGACCTATTTCCTCTGCGGCCTGATGGATACGGTATGCGGCTGCATACGCGGCATGGGGACATCCATCGCCCCCACGCTCATCTCGCTGACTGGCGCCTGCGGGCTGAGGATCGTGTGGATATTCACCATCTTCGCCTCGACCCGCTCGCTGTTCATACTGTATCTGTCCTACCCCGTGAGCTGGTTCGTGACCTATGCAGCCAACCTCGTCTGCTTTGCCGTCACCTCAAGGCGCTGGAAAAAGCGCGTCAGCACCAGTCAGGCGATGGTGAACGGCTACCCCGTGGGCTGAATGCCCGGATATTTGAAAGGAGCGATAGACATGCCTGTGCTTGGTGCGATACTGACCCCGCATCCGCCGGTGCTACTGCCCGAGGTAGGGCTGGGGCGCGAGCGGGAGATATCCGCCACCTCCCGCGCCATGCGCGACGCGGCGGCTGAGGCCGCAAGCTGGGGGCCGGATGTGCTCATCGTGGCTTCGCCCCACACCGCCATGTACAGCGACTACTTTCACATCTCGCCCGGCGGCGGGGCCGTCGGCGACATGTCCGCCTTCGGCGCGCCGCAGGTTCGCATGGAGGCGGAATACGACGCGCAGCTGCGGGATGAGATAGTGTCTCAGGCTCAGGCCGCGGGCATAGACGCCGGAACGCTCGGCCAGCGGGACGCGAGGCTCGACCACGGTGTGCTCATCCCGCTCTATTTTCTGCGCCGCGCGGACGTGGACTGCCCAATAGTGCGCATCGGGCTTTCGGGCCAGTCTCCCCTCGCACACTACCGGCTCGGGGAGTGCATCGCGAGAGCCGTGGATAAACTCGGGCGGCGAGCCGTCTTTGTCGCGAGCGGCGACCTCTCCCACAAGCTGAAGGCTGACGGCCCCTACGGCTTCGCGCCGGAAGGCCCGGCGTTTGACGAGGCCGTGACGCAGGCCATGGCCGCGGGCGATTTTCTGAAATTCCTCACGATGGAGCCATCGCTGTGCGAGAGAGCCGCCGAGTGCGGCCTGCGCTCCTTCCAGATGATGTCCGGGGCGCTGGACGGGCTGGCCGTCGCCCCGAGGCTGCTCAGCCACGAGGGGACCTTCGGCGTGGGCTACGCCGTGGCGCTCTTTCCCGTAACGGGGCGGGACGAGAGCCGCCGCTTCGCCGCGTCCTGCGAGCGCGCCGGGCGCGAGCGGATGGAAAAGCTCCGCGCCTGCGAGGACGCCTGGGTGCGCCTCGCGCGGCTGTCGCTGGAGACCTTTGTGCTCACCGGCTCAAAGCTGGCGAATCTGCCCAACGGCCTGCCCGGGGAGCTCACCTCCCAGGCAGCGGGCGCGTTTGTCTCGCTGCACATCGCGGGCCGGCTGCGCGGCTGCATAGGCACCATCGCGCCGACGGAAAAATGCCTCGCCGACGAGATTGTGAACAACGCCGTCTCGGCCGGCACCCGTGACCCGCGCTTCCCGCCGGTGACGGCAGACGAGCTTGCCTTCCTCGAGTACAGCGTGGACGTGCTGGGCAGGCCAGAGCCTGTCGATTCTCCCGAGCAGCTCGACCCCAGGCGCTACGGCGTCATCGTCTCCCAGGGCCGCCGGCGCGGGCTGCTGCTGCCTGACCTCGACGGCGTGGACACGGTGGAGCAGCAGCTCGATATAGCGCTCAAAAAAGGCGGTATCCGCAGGGGCGAGCCGTACAAGACGGAGCGCTTCAAGGTGGTGCGTCACCTGTGAAGACTCAGTGCGGGCTTTGCTTCCACCGCTGCTCGCTCGACGAGGGCCGGACAGGGCTGTGCCACGCGCGGGCAAACCGCGGCGGCCGGATAGTCCCGCTCGGCTACGGGCGGCTCACCTCTCTGGCGCTCGACCCCATCGAGAAAAAACCGCTGCGCCGCTTCCACCCGGGCAGCCTCATCCTCTCCGCCGGCAGCTTCGGCTGCAATCTGCGCTGCCCCTTCTGCCAGAACGCGGAGATTTCCATGGCCGGCGCGGAGTTCCCCACGCGCGAGTACACGCCCGAGGCCCTCGCTCAGCTCGCACTCGCGCTCAAACCGCGCGGGAACATCGGCGTAGCGTATACCTACAACGAGCCGCTTGTGGGCTACGAGTACGTGCGCGACTGCGCCGCTCTGGCGCGCGAGGCCGGACTTCTCAACGTGCTCGTGACGAACGGCACCATTGAGGATGCCCCGTGGCGGCAGCTTCTTCCGCTCATCGACGCTGTGAACATCGACCTCAAGGGTTTCTCTGAGGACTGGTACCGCAGTCTCGGCGGCGACCTTGAGACCGTAAAGCGCTCAATTGCGACGGCCGCGCAGTTTTGCCACGTGGAGGTCACCACTCTCATCGTCCCGGGCGGGAACGACGGCGAGGGGGAGATGCGCGCGCTCTCATGCTGGCTGGCCTCCGTCAGCCCTGATATCCCCCTGCACGTATCCCGCTTTTTCCCACGCCACCTCATGACGGACCGGCCCCCCACCCCCGTCGAGACAGTCTACCGGCTGGCAGAGGCCGCGAGAGAGCGGCTGAACTTCGTTTATACCGGTAATTGCTGAGTTTCCCGCCCATACCCGAAGCAGTCAAAGAAGCGTTTGCCGGAGCATCGTGTAAAAAAATCGGACGATAGTGACCGATTTCCTGTGGCTTTTCAGCAGATGTCGCTGTATACTTGGAGCGGCCGGAAAACAGGATATGGATGGCAAAGCATTTTGTTCCACTTCCGGCCCGGGTACTGGCTCCGACGGGCGCGCTCAGCCGCGCCGACATCAGAGCGCCGCGCACCTTGGCGGGCGCCGGAGCCTCATGACTACTGGCATGTGAAAGGAAGATCCATAATGGCACGAAAGAATACAGACCCCATCGATAAGAAGGCCGTTGAGTCAAAAGATACTGCGTCTCCCGCTGAGCAGGCCAAGGCCCCTGCTGAGAAGAAGACCGCTTCCGCCGCGAAGAAACCCGCGTCTGCTGCAAAAAAGCCCGCGTCTGCTGCGAAGAAGGCTGCCGAGAGCGCAGCCCCTGCCTCAGAAAAGGCAGCACCCGCAGAGGAGAAGGCAGCGCCCGTGAAAAAGGCCGCGCCTGCGAAGAAAACCGCCGCTTCCGAGAAGAAGCCCGCTGCGGAGAAGAAGCCCGCCGCAAAGAAGGCCGCATCTTCTGAGAAAAAACCCGCCGCGAAAAAGACGGCGTCCAAAAAGACCGCGTCCGTCGTCGAGAACGTGGCCCCCATAGTCGAGGAGACCGCACCCGTCGTCGAGGCCGCTCCGGTCGTTGAGGAGGTCGCTGCCGTTGCCGAGGCCGCTCCGGTCGTCGAGGAGCAGGTCGTCGAGACTGCGCCGGTCGTTGAGGATGCGGTGCCGGTCGTTGAGAAGACCGCGCCTGTTGTTGAGGAGGTACAGCCCGTGAATGTCATGACCGATCTGCCGCGCAGGAGCATAGCGTTTATCGGCTCCGAGTGCCACCCCTTCGTCAAGACCGGCGGTCTGGGCGACGTCATGTACGCCCTGCCCCGCGAGCTGGCGAGGCTCAACTGCGACGTGCGCGTCATACTCCCCCGTTACGCCTGCATCCCGCAGGAGTATCAGGACAAGATGGTCTACCGCGGCGAGTTCTACATGGACCTCGGCAAGACCGGCCGCGATTACTATGTCGGCATCATGGAATATGTGCACGACGGCGTCGTTTATGACTTCATTGACAATCAGGAGTTCTTCTCCTCCGGCAATCCCTATCTGAACCTCGTTGACGACATCCCGAAGTACTGCTATTTCAGCAAGGCCGCGCTGGCCGCGCTCAACTATATGAACTGGATACCCGACATCGTCCACTGCCACGACTGGCAGGCGGCGCTCGTGCCGGTGTATCTGCGCACGCTGTTCAAGGATTCCCCGGTGGGCCGCGCGAAGTCGATACTCACCATCCACAACCTGCGCTTCCAGGGCATTTACAATATCCCGACCATCCAGTACTGGTCCGGTCTGCCCGACGAGGTCTTCAACATGGGCGCGCTGCAGCAGGACTACGTGAACGCCAACATGCTCAAGGGCGGTCTCGCCTACGCGGACCGCATCACCACCGTGAGCGGCACCTACGCGTACGAGATCCAGACCCCCGAGTACGGCGAGAAGCTTGAGGACCACCTGCGTTATCACAACTGGAAGCTTCGCGGCATTGTTAACGGCATCGACTATGAGATGTGGGATCCCGAGAAGGACGCGGCGCTCTTTGAGAACTACGGCCTCGGCAATGTACTGGAGCACAAGATGGCCAATAAGCGTGCGCTCCAGCGCGAGCTGGGCCTCGAGGAGGACGAGGGCAAGTTTGTCATCGGTCTCATCTCGCGGCTGACGAACCAGAAGGGCCTCGACCTTGTGAGCAGCATCATCCCGCAGGTGCTCGACGGCAACACGCAGGTCGTCGTGCTCGGCACGGGTGACGGGCAGTATGAGGACACCTTCCGCTGGTATGAGGCGACGAACCGCGGCACCTTCTGCGCCTGCATCCAGTACGACGAGGCGAGGGCGCACAGGATCTACGCAGGTTCCGACGCGCTGCTGGTGCCGTCGAGGTTCGAGCCCTGCGGCCTGACCCAGCTCAACGCCATGCACTACGGCACCCTGCCCATCGTGCGCGAGACCGGCGGGCTGAAGGACACGGTCGAGCCGTACAACAACTTCACGGGCGACGGCAACGGCTTCACCTTCGACCGCTACGACGCAGGCCTGCTGCTCGACGCCATTAACCGCGCGAAGACGGTGTACTTCACGAACCGCTATCACTGGGACGAGGTAGTCCAGCGCGACATGGCCAAGGACGTCTCCTGGGCCAACTCCGCGAGGCAGTACAAGGACCTCTACCTCGAGCTGACGCAGTGGTGAGAAACCAGGACAAAAACACGACATCCGGCAGGGATCAGCCCCTGCCGGATGTTTTTTTATTTGCCGCCGCTGCACGGGCAGCTCGCCGTATGCAACTGCCGGCATCTTCTTGAGCGCTCTCGATCCAACGGGATATATGTGCCGCTGTCCCGATGTTTTTTCACAGGCTGGGTTCAAGTTTCGCCGGAATCGTCCCATTCAATTATGAAAAGCTCATTCGGCGTGCAGTTGAGCAGCTGACACAGTATCTCAATGCGTTCGAGCTTAATAGATGATGTCTCATTATTGACCATACGGTTAAAGTTCTGATAACTCATCCCCAACTGCTTGTACAGCCAATATTTAGTCTTTCCGTTTTTCTCAAGCAGAGGAAGAACATTCAGTCTCACCATATCGAATGCCTCCATTATCTAATGTATCAGTTAGATAATAGGATTTCCTCCCCTCCAATATATAGACTATTACATTAGCTAATGTTATAGTCTATATATTGCATACTACACCCGTTCCACCGGCGGCAGCGCCTGTACAATGAATTATGCCATAAAACAAGGGCTGACAGTAATTAGTCTTGTATGACTGTGCTTGACCGCGACAAAAGTCGAAAGTGTACTTGCGGTGGGTGAATAGAATGTAGCATCATTGATAAGGTGGTGCTCAATTTGCTTACTGGGGCATTTATGATGCTGCTGTCAAGCGCGTTTCTGATGCTGCGACTGGGGCCTTCGTCCGGTTCGTTCCCCAGGCCGTTGTCCGCCGCAGAGGAGCGGAAGTATGTTGACCGCTGGCTCGCAGGCGACATCGACGCGCGCAATGTGCTCATCGAACACAATCTCCGTCTGGTCGCACACATCATCAAAAAATACTACACTCAGGCCGACGATGCCGACGATCTCATTTCCATCGGCACTATCGGCCTCATCAAGGGCATAAACACCTACCGGCCTGAAAAGGGCGTCCGGCTCGCGACCTACGCCTCGCGCTGCTGTGAAAACGAGATACTGATGTATTTCCGCTCTCAGAGGAAGTCTGCCGGGGACGTGTCGCTTTCGGAGTCCATCGATGTGGACGGGGACGGCAACTCGCTGTCATTGATGGACATCATCTCGCAGGATGACGACATGGCTGAGCGCATAGGAGACTCGGAGACCTGCCTGCGTCTGCGCGAGCTGGTGGGGAGCGTGCTGACAGAGCGTGAGACCGAGATCATCCGCCTCCGCTATGGTCTTCTAACCGACAACCCCCTGACCCAACGAGAGACCGCCGCCCTCTGCGGCATCTCCCGCAGCTATGTGTCCCGCATCGAAAAGAAGGCGCTGGAAAAGCTTCGCTTGGCTTTGGGGGACGACATTTAGACGTTGACGTTCTGTTGGCTGGATGTGTATAATTAAGGTATCATTTTCCTTTTTCGAGGAGGGATACCGGTTGGATATCTCTACTATCAACCGCTCCATATTTGGGCACACCAGCTTCCGCGAGGGGCAGATGTTCCTCATCTCCTCCATCCTTGAGGGCCGCGACTGCCTCGGCATCATGCCTACCGGCGGCGGCAAATCCCTCTGCTATCAGATACCCGCAATGACCCTCCCCGGCCTCACTCTTGTCATCTCTCCGCTCATCTCCCTCATGAACGATCAGGTCGCCGCGCTCAGGTTATCCGGCGTGCCCGCACTCGCCCTCAACAGCTCGCTCTCCTACAACGAGGTGAAAAACGTACAGCACAGCGTAAAAACCGGTTCCTGCAAACTCCTGTACGTTTCCCCGGAACGGCTCGAGGCTCCTAACTTCCTCGAACTCATCGAGAACACTAAAATACCCCTCGTTGCCGTCGATGAGGCCCACTGCATCTCCCAATGGGGCCAGGACTTCAGGCCGAGCTATCTGGGCATCTCCTCCTTTGTAGACCGGCTGCCCAAACGCCCGGTCGTCGCCGCCTTCACCGCCACGGCCACTGCCGAGGTCAGGGACGACATAGTCAGGCTGCTCGGCCTGGACTCCCCGAAGATCCTCGTCACAGGCTTTGACAGGCCCAACCTCTTTTTCGATGTGCTCAGTCCCCAGAACAAACGCGCGCAGCTCCTGGCCCTCATCCGCGAACGCCGCGGGAATCCGGGCATAGTCTACTGCTCCACGCGCGCCACAGTCGACAAGATCTGCGACGCCCTCCAAAAAGCCGGGTACTCCGCCGTAAAATATCACGCCGGCATGCCGGACGATGACCGGCGTGAGAATCAGGCGCTCTTTCAATACGACCGCGCGGACATCATGGTCGCGACCAACGCCTTCGGCATGGGCATCGACAAGTCCAACGTCTCCTTCGTCATACACTACAACATGCCGAAAAGCCTCGAGGCCTACTATCAGGAGGCAGGCCGCGCCGGGCGCGACGGCAGCCCCGCCGACTGCATACTACTTTTTTCTCCCGGCGATGTCAGCACCGCACGCTATCTCATCGAGCACGACGAGGACAGCGTCAGCGCGCTTGACCCGGAGGAACGCCAGGTCGTCCGCAGGATGAATTACATCCGGCTCAGGCACATGACCGATTACTGCGGCGCGCAGGCCTGTTATCGAGGCTTCATACTCGACTATTTCGGTCAGGAACACGCTGACAGCTGCGGCAACTGCGGCAACTGTCTGGCCGGGCGCGACAGCATCGACATTACGATAGAGGCCCAGAAGGTGCTCTCCTGCGTGCACCGCATACGCGCGAAGCTGGGCTACACCGTGGGCGCGTCCACCCTTGCCGGAGTGCTCACCGGCAGCCGGGACAGCCGGATAACCGAGCTGGGGCTGGATGCCCTGCCTACCTACGGCATCATGAAGGACATGAAAAAGTCGGAAGCCAGCGGGTACATAACACTGCTCATAGAACTGGGCTATCTCAGCCGGAGCGTCAGCCACGGGGCCATCGAGACTACCCAAAAGGCCGCCGGAGTGCTGTTCGGCGGCGAGAAGGTAGTAGCGCTCGTAAAGCGCAAAAGCTCCGGCAAAAAGGCGCGGGAGAGCGCGAAAAAGCCGGTCAAAGCTCCGGTAGAGTCGGGCGCGAGGGCCCCCTCCGTCAGCCGCGCGCCATCAGTCAGGCCCGAACCCGAGCCGGAGCCGGAGCACGATGTGGACGCCCTGTTCGAGCGGCTCAGGAGGGTCAGGACGGAGCTGGCCCGGGAGGGCAGGATACCGCCGTACATGGTCTTCTCCGACGCGACCCTCCGGGACATGGCCCGCAGGGCGCCCATGACCCCCGACGAGCTGCTCGAAGTCAGCGGCGTCGGGGCCTACAAGCTCGAAAAATACGGCTCGGCCTTCCTCGAGGAGCTGCAAAAGGGCGTCTGAACGGACGCCCTTTTGCTGTTCGTCCAGAAGCTGAAAAAGGGCGTCCGTTCAGACGCCCTTGATTTTTTCAGAGTTGACACAGAGAATACATACGGGTACCCTAAACTTATGGCGAGGGGAGGCGGATGCCTGTGGACAGCAGGATACTGATAGTCGAGGACGAGGCAAAGCTGCGGGAGGTGCTCTGCGACTACTTCCGCAGCCGGGGCGACATGCCCTTCGAGGCCGAAAACGGTATGCGTGCGCTGGAGCTTATCGAGGACGCGGAGTTTGACGCCGTGCTGCTGGATATCATGATGCCGGAGCTGGACGGGCTTTCCGTCTGCCGCGCCCTGCGCCGGGACAACGACGTGCCGATAATACTGCTCACCGCGCTCTCCGACGAGGAGGACAAGCTGCTCGGCTATGAGCTGGGCGCGGACGACTATGTGACGAAGCCCTTCTCGCTCTCGGTGCTCTACGCCAAGACGGCGGCGCTCATAAAGCGCAGCCGCCGGCAGGTGCTCACGGGCGACCGCATGGAGGCCGGCGGCATCGTGCTCGAGGACTCGACCCGGCGCGTCTGGGCAGACGGGCGCGAGCTTGCGCTCACTCCGAAGGAATATTCCCTGCTGCGCTGCCTCATGATAAACCGCGGGCTTGTGATGAGCCGCGAGCAGCTGCTGGTGAAGTGCTGGGGCTACGACTACGAGGGCGAGGCCCGCGCCGTGGACACGCACATAAAGCGCCTGCGCGAGAAGCTGGGCGAGAGCGCCGCCTGCATCAAGACCGTTATCAAGGCCGGCTACCGGCTGGAGGGCTGAACATGAGGCGGAAAGAAAAGGCCCCGCCGCGCTCGGCGAAGGCCGCGGCGCTGCTCATCTGCGCCGCCGTGTTCCTCACCTGGGCAGTTTCGATGTTCTGCGTCACGCTCGTGGCCAAGGGCTTTGCGCAGGAGCGGTACGACAGCGCGAACGAAGTCAATGCCAGCCTGATAGCGGACTGGTGCTTTGACCGCACGCCCGGCGCCGGCCTGAGCGGGATGGCAAACCACGAGGACAGCCGGTTCTGGGAGGCGGCGGCCTATGGCGCACGCATCGGCGGTCTCAGCCCCGGGAGCTTTTACGGCAAGGCCGAAAGCTTGCCGGTATATTCCGCCGCCGCGATTTACGACGCCGACGGGCAGCTCATAGAGTGCAGCTGGCGGGACTTCATGTACTTTCAATATCTCACGCCGGAGCAGCTCGTCTCCGGCGACGCGGGCGAGGGTTATGCCCGGGCTTTTATCGACGCCTCCCTGCTCACGTCGGAGGGGGCCGAGGCCATACGCGCCGGCGCCGTCGGCTTCGTGCTGGCCCTGCGCTTCACCGGCACCTTCGACGGTAAGGAGTTCGCGCCCAGCCTCATAGAGTTTTTCGACTACGACGACTACAGAGCTCAGACGACCGTCGCGGACTACGACGCCGCCGAGCTGCTAAGCTCCGAAGACGCCGTGTGGAGCGTCCTGTACTCCGACCCCGGCGCGCTCCCCGAAGGCGCGGAGCCCGTCACCCTCTATGCGCGGCGCGCCGAGGTCTGCATATACGAGCCCTCCCCCGCCTTCTCGTTTGATGGTGAGGACTACGCCGGCCTCGCCGACTTCGTTTCCAAGGCAGGCCCGGGCTTCAAAGACGGCTGCGAGCCGATTCTGTACTATCTCGCCTCCGACGAGCTGTGCGTCTCGGTCTGCCACATCTACAACTTTGACGGCGGGACTGGGTACTCGTCCAATATCTACAGCGAGAACATCAGCTCAGGCGAGGTCGAGGTGGAGCACTACATCGTGTGCGCGTCGTACTTTTCGCCCTGGGGGAGCGCGGTGCGCGAGTTGTGGCGGCTGTATCTCGTGAGCTTCCTGCTCGCGGCGGCGCTGGCGCTCTTTGTTAACAGGCGCATACGGCGGCGGCTCATCACCCCGGCGCGCTATGCGGGCGACGCGCTCATGCACGGCGGCAGGCCGGACTGGTGGGAAGGCGCGGACTGGCGCTGGCTCGAGGCCGTGCAGCTGCGCGAGGGCTGCTACAAGTGCTCCGACGAGATAAAGCGCCTCGGTACCGCGCTCGACTACGCCAAGACGGCGGAGCAGGACCGGCGGCAGATGGTGTCGAACATCGCGCACGAGCTGAAGACCCCGCTGTCCGTCATACACAGCTACGCCGAGGGCCTGAAGGAACACATCGCGGAGGACAAGCGGGACAGGTATCTCGACGTCATCCTCGCCGAGGCCGAGCGCGCGGACGCGATGGTGCTGCAG
This sequence comes from uncultured Eubacteriales bacterium, assembly GCA_900546615.1. Lineage (GTDB taxonomy): Bacteria > Bacillota > Clostridia > Oscillospirales > Oscillospiraceae > Scatomorpha > Scatomorpha pullistercoris. The sequence goes on from URDJ01000009.1 coordinate 24,230, forward strand.
ATGCTCGACCTCTCGCGGCTCGAGGCGGGCAAGGTGAAGATAGCGCGCACGGAATTTTCGCTCACGGAGCTGGCCCGGGGCGTGTTCGCGAGGTTCGACATGGCGGCGCAGGCGAAGGGGCTTGTCATCGCGTTCGACTTCCCGGAGGATCTGACGGTAGCTGCGGACGAGGGGCGTCTGGCGCAGGTCATAGAGAATTTTGCCGCGAACGCGGTGAAGTACACGCCGGAGGGCGGACGCATCAAGGTCAGCGCCGCCCGGCGCAGGGACCGGACGCGTTTTGCCGTGGAAAACGACAGCCCTCCCCTGTCCTCTGAGGCGCTCGGCAAGGTGTGGGAGAGCTTCTACCGCGTGGATGAGTCCCGCTCCGGCCCCGGCACCGGCCTGGGCCTTGCCATAGCAAAGAGCATCATAGAGCTGCACGGAGGCTCCTGCGCGGCAAAAAATACCGCGTCCGGCGTGGAATTCAGCTTTGAGATATGAAATGTGGGGAAAATTGTTGTTGACAGAGGCATGTCCGCGTGGTATTATATCAAGGCCGCATTGACAGGGTTTTCAAGAGGGTCCTGCCCCACCCCACAGAGCGAGTCTCTTACAGAGAGGATGAAACAGAAATGAAGCATGCAGTCATCGAGACCGGCGGTAAGCAGTACCGCGTCGCGGAGGGCGACGTCATCTACGTCGAGAAGCTCGACGCCGAGGCCGGCGCTACCGTGAAGTTCGACCGTGTTCTCGCCGTCATCGACGAGGGCAACGCCGTGTTCGGCACCCCTGTTGTCGAGGGCGCTTCCGTCACCGCCAATGTCGTCAAGAACGGCCGCGGCAAGAAGGTCCGCGTCTACAAGATGAAGCCCAAAAAGGGCTACCAGCGCACGCAGGGCCATCGTCAGCCCTACACCAAGGTCCAGATAGAGACCATCGCGTGACTTTTTCCGCACTTATGACATTGGAGGTGTAACACATGGCACATAAAAAGGGAATGGGCTCCACCAAGAACGGCCGCGACAGCGAGTCCAAGCGTCTCGGCGCCAAGAGGGCCGACGGGCAGTTCGTCCTCGCCGGCAACATCCTCGTCAGGCAGCGCGGTACCAAGATCCACCCCGGCACCAACGTCGGCAAGGGCAAGGACGACACCCTGTTCTCGCTGGTGGACGGCACCGTCCGTTTCGAGCGCTACGGCAAGGATCGCAAGAAGGTCTCCGTTTACGAGCTCAATCAGTAACAGAAAACAAAAAAGAGGCGGACGCTCGTCCGCCTCTTTTTGCTATCGGGAGAAATACTATGGCATCACCATTTGTTGACAAGGTAACCATCCAGCTGCGCGCCGGCGACGGCGGGCCGGGCGCTGTCAGCTTCCACCGCGAGAAGTATGTCGCGGCGGGCGGGCCGGACGGCGGCGACGGCGGACGCGGCGGCAGCATCATCTTCACCGTGGACGACCACATGTCCACGCTCATGGACTTCCGCTACAAGCGCAAGTTCACGGCGGGCAACGGCCAGCCCGGCCAGGGCAAGCGCTGCTCCGGCAAGGACGGCGAGAGCATCGTCCTCAAGGTCCCGCGCGGCACCGTCCTGCGCGACGCGGACAGCGGCGCCATCATGCACGACATGTCCTCGGGCGAGGACTACGTCGCCTGCCGCGGCGGGCGCGGCGGCTGGGGCAACAAGCACTTCGCCACGCCCACTCGTCAGGTACCGCGCTTCGCCAAGCCCGGACTGCCTGGGGAATCGCACACGATAACGCTTGAGCTCAAGCTTCTCGCCGATGTGGGCCTCGTCGGTTTCCCTAACGTCGGCAAGAGCACGCTGCTCTCCGTCGTGTCGAATGCCCACCCTAAAATAGCGAACTACCACTTTACCACGCTTTTTCCAAACCTCGGCGTCGTGTACGTTGACGAGGGCGTGTCTTTCGTGCTCGCGGATATACCCGGCATCATAGAGGGCGCGAGCGACGGTGCGGGGCTGGGCCACGATTTCCTGCGCCACATCGACCGCTGCCGCCTGCTCATCCATCTCGTGGACGTCTCGGGCAGCGAGGGCCGCGACCCGGTGGAGGACTTTGAGGCGATAAACGCGGAGCTTGCGCAGTACAACGCAGAGCTGGCCACGCGGCCGCAGCTTGTGGCGGCGAACAAGTGCGACCTGCTCGAGCCGGGCAGCGACAACCTCGAGCGCCTGCGCGCGCATGTGGAGGCGAAGGGCTGCAGGTTCTTCGAGCTGTCGGCGGCCTCCACCGTCGGCACGCGGGAACTGATGCGCGCCGCGGCGGGCGAGCTTGCGCACCTGCCTCCTGTCATCGTCTATGAGCCGGACTACGTCCCGCCCGAGCCGGAGCTGGGCACAGCGGAGGACGTGGAGATACGGCATGAGGACGATGTCTGGTATGTTGAGGGCGCATGGCTGTCACGGCTCGTGGCCTCGGTGAACTTCTCGGATTACGAGAGCCGCATGTACTTCGACCGCTGCCTGCGCACCGCGGGCATCTTCGAGCGCATGGAAGCGCTGGGCGTGAAGGACGGGGACACGGTATCTATCTACGACATCGAGTTCGAGTATCAGGATTGACAGAGGTGGCTTTGTGTCGGAGCTGACTGTGGACGAGCGCAGGTTTTCCGAGATAGTGTACGAGCTGGGCAGCGCGAACCGGTCGGACTCCTGCATAATCCGGCCGGATATGGGCCCGGACTTCTGGGAGGGTCTCGGCGTTATAAAGTCCTTCCCCAAAAACCATGTCCTTCTCGAGCGGGACAGAGTGCCGGACTGCTTTTACATCGTCAAAAGCGGCACTGTAGTGGGCTACGAGGAGCTGGCGAACGGCAACGAGCTCATCTGCTATGTCATGGAGAAGAACGCCATGCTGCTCGAGGCGAACGTGCTGCTCGAGCGCTCGGCGCCGGTGAGCTTCCGCACCATGGAACCCTCGGAACTGCTGTGCGTCAGCCGCGCAAAGCTGCTCGAGGGCATGATGATGGAGCCGAAGGCGCTGCTGTCGCTGTTCTGCTCTGTGTCGGACAAGTTTCTGGAGGCCATGGAGGAGCTGAGGCAGGCGAAATGCCGTGGGGCCGAATGGCGGCTTTGCGAGCTGCTGCTGGACTTTGCCGCTCGCTGCGGCGTCGCCTACGATGGCAAGGTGCTTATCTGCAAAAAGATCAACATCCAGATGATAACCCAGATCCTCGGCATCAACCGTTCAACCACCGTCCGCTCCATGCGCACCCTCCGCGACCTCGGACTCGTGGAACACATCAACGGCTTCTACTGCGTTCGCTCGGTCGAGTCCCTTCGCAGGCATCAGGAACTGCTCGAGGAATAAGTAAATGACCCGATCGTCGCAGGACGGTATGGCCCTTCAGCCATGCCGTCCTGCTTTTTTCTACATGTTCAAGCAGAAAAAGCAGGTGCATTTGCACCTGCGTATGTTTATGCGCATTCCCTGCGCGGCGGCCTTGTGAAATAATAAACGCGGTTGATTTTGGCTCCATGCTTTATTAAGGAGGAAAAATTATGGCGTTACCTGAATTCGACTACGTTGCCGCGGGCTCGCTCAAGGAGGCTTCCGACCTCATGATCTCGCTCGGCAGCAAATGTGTCGTCATGTCGGGAGGCACGGACGTTATCCTGCAGATACCCAAGTCTGTGGCGCGGGGCATGACTACCGTCATCGACCTCAAGACCATCCCCGGCCTCACGCGGCTCGACTTCGTGGAGGGCGAGGGCCTCTACGTCGGCTCGAACACCAAGCTTTTCGACATCCAGTCCTCACCCATAGTGAAGGATAAGATGCCCGCCGTCGCGAAGTCCGCGCACTACGTCGGCTCCAATCAGGTCCGGCGCAAGGGCACCATGGCAGGCAACATCTGCAACGCCTCGCCCACGGCGGACACCTCGCCCATCCTGCTGGCAATGAACGCACGCGTCACTGTCACCGGCCCCGAGGGCAGCCGCACAGTGCCCATCGATGAGTTCTGGACAGGCTTCAAGAAGATCAATGTCGACAAATCCAAGGGCGAGCTCGTGACCGAGATATTTATCCCCGAGCTCGGCCCCGGCGAGGGCTCCTCCTACTTCAAGCACTCCGTCCGCAAGGCCATGGACCTCGCCATCGTCGGTGTCGCGGCCTGGCTGCGCATGAAGGACGGCAGGGTCGCGGACGCCCGCATCGCCGTCGGCGGCGGCGACGTCATCACCGTGCGCGCGAAGAAGGCCGAGCAGCTGCTCATAGACAGCGAGATAACTGACGAGGTGCTCGAGAAGGTCGGCGTGCAGGCGGCGGACGAGATGAACCCGCGCTCGAGCCTCCGTGCCTCGGCGGAGTACCGCTGCGACATGATACGCGTCTACACGAAGCGCGCCATCAACGAGACCATCGCCACGATGAGGGCTGAGTAAGGAGGACGAAGAATGAAGAAGATAATCCATTTCACACTCAACGGCGAGCCTGTCGAGGCCCTTGTGCCGGTGAACATGACCATGGTGGACTTCCTGCGCAAGGAGATGCACCTGACCGGCACGAAGCGCGGCTGCGAGGAGGGCGAGTGCGGCGCCTGCACCATCCTGCTCGACGGCCGGGCCGTGCCCTCCTGCATCATGCTGGCGGTGGAGGCCGACGGGCACGAGGTCACCACCATCGAGGGCGTGCGCGTAAACGGCGTGCTCCACCCGCTGCAGCGCGAGTTCATGGACAAGTGGGCGCTCCAGTGCGGCTTCTGCACGCCGGGCATGATAATGTCCGCGCTCTCGCTGCTCAACGAGAACCCCAACCCCACCGAGGAGGAGATCCGCGACGGCATCGCTGGCAACCTCTGCCGCTGCACCGGCTACGCCAAGATAGTCGAGGCAATAGACGCCGCCGCCAAGAAGCTGGCGCGGGCAAAGGAGGTCAATGCGTAATGGCGATAATGTCCAAGGAATACTACGCCGACATTGAGAGCGTATACAAGAAACCCGAGGATTACGAGCTTGCCGGAAAGGGCAACGCCTATATCCGCATCGACGCCGAGGCAAAGGTCACGGGCACCGCGGTCTATACGGACGACGTGGACCTGCCCGGCATGTACTACTGCAAGCTGGTACACTCGCCCTACGCCCACGCGCTCATCAAGAGCATAGACTTCACCGAGGCGCTCAAGGTGCCCGGCGTCAAGGGCGTGCTGACCGGCCAGGACTTCCCCGAGGGCCACAACCTGGGCAACCCGGAGGCCTTCAAGGAGCTGGCGGACAAGGAGCCGCTCTGCCGTAAGAAGGTGCGCATGGTGGGCGACGAGGTCCCAGCCGTCTGCGCCACCACCGAGGAGGCCGCCACCCTCGCCGCCTCTCTGGTCAAGGTGGAGTATGAGCCGCTCGAGCCGGTGCTCGACCCCTTCTACTCCATGCAGCCTGATGCCCCGGCCATACACTACCCCGGCACCAGCAACCTCTCCATCTTCACCACCATGAAGGCCGGCGATCCGGACAAGGCCTTTGCCGAGGCGGATTACATCGACAAGCGCTATTACCGCACCCAGCAGATGGTGCACGCGGCCATCGAGCCGCACGGCGCCGTCGCCAAGTATGAGAACAACGAGTGGACGGTCTGGACGACCACCCAGGGCGCCTACGTCAGCCGCTACTGGATAGCCTGGGGTCTCGGCGTGCCCGAGAGCCAGGTGCGCGTCATCAAGCCCATGATAGGCGGCGGCTTCGGCGGCAAGCTGGACGTCTTCGCCCACGAGCTGTGCCCCTGCAAGTTCGCACAGATGACCGGCCACCCCGTCAAGTGCATATTGAAGCGCGACGAGGTGTTCATGTGCACCCGCACCCGCCACCCCATCCCCTTCGAGATAGAGTCCGCCTTCACCAAGGAGGGCAAGCTGCTCGCCAAGCGCTGCAAGCACATCCTCGACGGCGGCGCATACGGCGGCTCCGGCATCGCGGCTAACACGCTGTCCCTCATCTGCGCCACCTTCCCCTACAAGGTCGAGAACATCGACATGACCGCCCGCAGGCCATACACAAACCACCCCGCCTCAGGCGCGATGCGCGGCTACTCCGCCTGCCAGGTGCATTTTGCCCACGAGATACACATGGACGAGGTGGCAAGCGAGCTGGGCATCGACCCGCTTGAGCTGCGCCGCAAGAACGAGATCACCCCGTACTACACCGGCCCTACGGGTCTGGAGTTCACCAGCTGCAAGTTCGACGAGTGCATGGTTGCCGTCGCGGACTACATTGACTGGAAGCACCGTGACCGCTATCCCTTCGGCAGCGGCCAGGGCGTGGGTCTCTCGGGCTCGGGCTTCATGTCCGGCACCGGCTTCCCCGTGCTCGTGACTCCGCACTACTGCTCGGCCTCCACCATCGTCCGCCTCAACCGCGAGGGCTACGCCGTCGTGTTCTCCGGCGCCAACGACATCGGCCAGGGCTGCGACACGGTCATGACCATGATCGTCGCCGAGGAGCTGGGCCTGCGCATGGACGAGGTCAAACTCATCCAGTCCGACACCACCGCCACACCCTGGGACGCCGGCTCCTTCGGCTCCCGCGTGACCTTCCTCGGCGGCAACGCCTGCCGCCGCGCCGTCGGCGACGCGAAGTTCAAACTGCTCAGCCACTGGGCCGAGGAGTGGGGCTGCAAGCCTCAGGATATCACCATGAAGGACCACCGAGTCTTCATAAAGGGCGACCCCGAGAAGAACATCTCCTTTAACGAGGCCTGCTTCGGCTATGAGGAGAAGAACTTCGGCCGCTGCGTCGCGGGTGTCGGCTCCTTCGCTCACGAGGGCGACAAGGACATCTACGTCAAGAACGTAGGCAACTACGCCACGGCCTATTCCTTCTCCGCCTCCGCCGCGAAGGTGACGGTCGACATGGAGACGGGCGCGGTCACGCTCGACGACTTCGCCTTCGGCCACGACTGCGGCCGCCCGCTGAACATCCGCGCGGTCGAGGGCCAGATAGAGGGCTCAGTCCTGCTCGGCTTCGGCTTCACCTGCTACGAGGAGTGCGTCTACGACAAGGACGGCAGGCACCTGAACCCCTCTTTCCGCGACTACCACTTCCCGACAGCACTTGACATGCCGAAGATAAAGACCTTCATTTGTTCCGAGTACGACCCAGAGGGCCCGCTCGGCGCCAAGGAGGCCGGCGAGGGCTCCACCGCGCCCGTCGGCTCCGCCATCGGCAACGCCATCAACTACGCCACCGGCCTTGTGCTCAAGGAGCTGCCCATCACCCCCGAAAAGCTCTGGCGCTGCCTTCGTGAGCATGAGCGCACCGGCAAGACCGAGTTCGGCGCAGAGGACCTGCCCCAGAAATTTGCAAACATGCCGCCTCTGCCGCCGCGCGACTGAGTTACGGCACAATAATGGAGGGAGAGGGCTCGTCACCGGGCCTTCTCCCAACTGAAAAAACGGAGGCACCATGCCCGGACTGAACGAATGGGACGTAACCTCGCAGCAGCTTTCAAAAGCCCACGGTTACTCGGCCCGAGTCGACTACCACAAGGACAACGCCAGGGCGCAGGAGACGATGCAGCTTGCACGCGAGATACTCAAACTCGCCCGCAGCGCGCTGCTCATACACCTGCGCTTCATGGAGCCCGCTCTGGTCCGTCTCGCCGCGAACAGCGACGAATCCATAACGGCCGAGCTGGCCACGGATGGGCGTTACCTATACTACAACTCCATCCACGTCTGCCGCCTGTTCAAGCGCGCGCGGGAGCTGCCTGCAAGGGACTATCTGCATGTCACGCTCCACTGCGTTTTCCGCCACCTCTTTGTGAGCCGGAAGCTGACGGGCGACCTCTGGGACCTCGCCTGCGACATCGCGGTCGAGAATCTCATCAATGGACTTGACATCAAGAGCCTGTACTGCGAGCGCCAGGAAAAGCAGCGCTGGCTCATAGAGAAGCTCCGCGAGGCCATGCCGAGGCTGACGGCGGAGCGCATATACCGCTGGCTCATAGAACAGGAGCTGCCCCCACAGGAGATTGGCCGCATACGCAGCTATTTCTACGCCGATGACCACCGCATCTGGTATAACCCGCCTGAAATCAGCTCCGGCTCAGGCGGAGATACCCAGGATGAGGGTTCCGGGGGCGAAAAGCCCGACATAGGCGACGCCCCCGGCGGCAGCGACGAGCTGCCCCCGCCCGAGGACGGCGATGGCGACGAGCAGCAGGCCAGAGGCGGCCGGGCCACGGGCGAAAAGCGCGACCACGGCGACGGCTCCGGCGAGGGCATGCCGGGCAGAGAGAACAGCGAGCCCGGCGAAAAGAGGGCGCTCTCCCCGCAGGAGACGGAGCGCATATGGAAGGACATCAGCGAGCGCATAGAGGTGGACCTCGACACCGCCTCGTCCTCCTACGGCGAGAACGCGGGCGATTTTGTCGCTGCGCTGCGCGAGGTGAACCGCGAGAAGGTGGATTACGCCGCCTTCCTTCGCCGCCGCTTCGCCGTCCTCGGCGAGAACATCCAGGTCAACGACGACGAGTTCGACTACATCTTCTACACCTACGGCATGAAGCTCTACGGCAAAATGCCGCTCATAGAGCCGCTGGAGTACAAGGAGGTCAAGCTCGTGCGCGAATTCGTCATCGCGCTGGACACCTCGGAGTCCGTCGCGGGTTCGCTGGTGCAGAGCTTTGTCACAAAGACCTGGAACATCCTCAAGCAGACCGAGAGCTTCTTCACAAAGGTGAACATACACATCCTCCAGTGCGGCGCAAAGGTGGAGGAGGACGCCAAGATACGCGATCAGAACGAGTTTGACGCATACATGCAGCGCATGGTCCTGCGTGGGTTCGGCGGGACGGACTTCCGCCCCGTGTTCGAGCATGTGGACACGCTCATAAGGCAGCATGAGTTTACAAATCTGCGCGGACTCATCTACTTCACCGACGGCTACGGCACCTTTCCCGCCATGCCGCCGGAGTATGAGGCAGCCTTTGTATTCGTGGACACGGGCCGGGAACTGCCCGACGTGCCGCCCTGGGCCATAAAGATAAGGATGACCCCGACCGAGGTCGAGGACATCTCAGACCGGTGAGAGCAATGGACGATTTTGAGATACGCGGAACAAGCCTCGTGCGCTATCGCGGCTCCGACCCCTGGCCGGAGCTGCCGGAGGGCATCACCGAGATAGCCGACGGCGCGTTCAAGGACTGCCGGGACCTCTGCGGGATAGTCATACCCGAGGGCGTCACGCGCATAGGCGCCAAGGCCTTCCAGTGGTGCGCCAACCTCGAGAGCGTCAAAGCGCCCGCAAGCCTCGTCGAAACAGGCCCGGACGCCTTCGCCGGCACACCCTTTTACCGCTACTACGACACCAATGAGACGGATTGGCGGGACGACTTCCTCATCCTCGGCCGCGTGCTTTTCAAGGGCCGGCGCAACATCCGCGAGGCTAGCATACCTGACGGTGTTATGTCAATCGCTCCCGACGCTTTTGCAGGGCGGGTGCTGCTCTCTCGCGCGGACATCCCCGGGAGCGTCCGGGACATAGGCTGGCGGGCGTTTTCGGACTGCTCTGCGCTCACTAAGGTCCACATCCCGTCAGGGGTCCGGCGGCTCGGCCGGCACTGCTTCAAAGGCTGTGGAAGGCTCGCCGAGGTGAGCTTTGACGAGGGCGTCGAGGAAATCTAAAACGGCATCTTCGCCAGCTGCCGCTCTATACGTTATGTAAACTTTCCAGCGAGCCTGAAGAAGTTCCCCGGCTGGGCGTTTTTCGGCAGCAACAACGTCGAGCGTGTGGGCTTTTCCGGTCCGATCGCCTCCATGGGTGAGCGTGCGTTCTCCGGCTGCGAGAATCTCAGGAGCGTGGATTTTCCCGCGGGGCTCCGGAAGATAGGCGTGGACGCCTTTTACAGCTGCATCTGCCTCGAGAGCGCCATGCTGCCCGAGGGTCTGAGCACCATAGAACGCCGCGCCTTTGCCGGCTGCCGCTGCATCGAGCGGGCTGTCATCCCGGAGACGGTGACGACTCTCGGCGACAGCGTGTTCTCCGGCTGCCGCCTGCTGCGGGAACATCACGCAGGACACCGACCTGCGCGTGCCGGAGGGCGTGCGAGCCGTAGCGCCCGGGGCGTTCCGGGAAAAGCAGAACCTCATCTTTCTCACCCTGCCGGAGAGCGTGGAGCGCGTTGGGGACTCCGCCTTTGCCTGCTGTCGGGCGCTCAGGGAGATAGTGCTGCCCGCCGGGGTGGGTTCGCTGGGGCCGGAGCCATTTGAGGGCTGCGATAGCCTCGTCTCCATCGTCGCCCCGGGCATGCCGCCGGAGAGCTTTGGAACGCTGTCGGAGCGCGTCTCAGCCGCCGTGGGCTACTGCCGCCGGGGCGAGGGCTACCCGGAGCGCACGCGCGCGGCATACGAGTGCTTTCTCGGCGAGCGCTGCGCGGACATCCTTGAGGCGGCCATCGACCGCAATCTGCCGGACGCCGTGCGCTATTTCACCGCCCGCCGCCTCATCGGCCGCGCCGACTTCGAGCGCGTGCTGGAAAAGGCGCAGAAGTCCCGCGCGATGGAGATAGTCGCGCTGCTGCTCGACTACCGCGTCGGGGGCTTTGCCGGCGACGCATTTGACAAATTCGACCTCGACATCTGAAAGGAGGCTGGACTTTTGAACATCGCACAGGCCAAGGAGCAGATAGAATCCGCCATGCGGGCCTATTTCACCAAGGACGAGTTCGGCGCCTACCGCATACCCATAGAAAAACAGCGTCCGGTATTCATGGTCGGCCCGCCGGGCATAGGCAAGACCGCCATTATGGAGCAAATAGCCGCGGAACTGGGTGTGGGTCTCGTGTCCTACTCCATGACCCACCACACTCGCCAGAGCGCGCTGGGCCTGCCTTACATAACCGAGAAGGAGTATGGCGGAAAAAACTATCAGGTCACGGAGTACACGATGAGCGAGATCATCGGTTCCATCTATGACCTCATGCGCGAGACGGGCGTAACTGAGGGCATCTTGTTCCTCGACGAGATAAACTGCGTCTCCGAGACACTTGCGCCCTGCATGCTGCAATTTTTGCAGTACAAGGTCTTCGGCCAGCACCGCGTCCCGCCCGGCTGGATACTCGTCACCGCGGGCAACCCTCCCGAGTACAACAAGTCCGTGCGCGACTTTGACATCGTGACCTGGGACAGGCTCAAGCGCATAGACGTCGAGCCGGACCACGAGGTGTGGAAGGAATACGCCTATAAAAAGGGCGTGCACGCCTCGGTCACGACCTACCTCGCCGCGCGGAAAAAGGACTTCTACAAGGTCGAGAACACCGCCGAGGGCAAGCGCTTTGTCACTGCGCGAGGCTGGGACGACCTCTCGGAGATGATAAAGCTCTGCGAGGAAAACGGCCTGAAGGTGGATGAGCTGCTGGTCTGCCAGTACCTCCAGGACCCGCGCATAGCAAAGGACTTCGCCGTGTACTACGACCTTTTCAACAAGTACCGCAGCGATTACGAGGTAGAGAAAATAGTGGACGGCACGGTGTCCGAGAGCATCGTCCTGCGCGCCCAGCGCGCCGCGATGGACGAGCGGCGCGCTGGGCCTCATCTTCGACTGCGTGACCGACAAGCTCAAGGCCGTCTGCGAGAGCGAAAACGTGCTCGAGCTGCTGACGACGGTGCTCCGTGAGATCAAGGCCCGCTCCTTCGGATCGCCCCTGCCGGAGCTGCTCGAAGGGCAGATAAACGCCCAGAACGAAAAGCTTCAGTCCGGGCAGCGCGCGAGCTCGATAGCACCCCAAAAACAGCGCGAGATGAAGCGCCTGCTGCTCGCGCTCGGAAAGCTCAGGGCCGCCTGCATCAGAGAGCCGGAAGCGGGCTTCAAGCCGGTCGAGGACGGCTTTGCACAGGAGCTGCAAAAGCTGCGTGAAGCCGCCGCCGAGGGCAGTCGTGGACTCGACAACGCCTTCGCCTTCTGTGAGCGGGCCTTCGCCGACGGCGACGAGGTGCTCATCTTCGTAACCGAGCTGACCGCGAACTACTACAGCGCCCGCTTCATAGGGCGCTACGGCTGCGACCGCTACTATCTGCACAACAAGCAGCTGCAGTTTGGAGAGCGCCGGCAGGAGATAGAACGCAGGCTGGACGAGCTTGACCTGGACCTGTGAAAGGAGGCAGAACATGGATATCTACCAGGAATACCTGAAAAGAGCCGAGGGCCTGGGTGACACGGCGCTGCTTGCCTTGCAGAAGGAGCTGCTCCTGCCCGCGGTCATGGAGGAAAAGGCCGCCTTCGTGAAGGCCGAGTACGGCAGGCTCCAGCAGATAATGGGCGCCGAGTACAGCGTCGGGGACGAGACGCGCGTCTTCCATCCTCTGCCTGAAGCCCGGCGCAAGGGCGATGAGCCGGGCTTCGGCGATCCCGAGGAGCTGACGCTGGAGGAGCTGGCCATGCTGCCACATCTGCGGCACAACATACCCAGGCTCAGCACCATGACCGTCATGCCCATCATCCGCTATTACCCAAAAGACATACAGCGCATGCGGCTGCTCGCGGATATTTACGCGGAGCTGATGGTCGGCCGCAGCTGCTCCGAGGGCGAGGTGCGCTCGCTGCTCGGCGGACACAGTGAATACCTCCGCTTCAAACGGGGCGAGGAAGTCAGGATAATTACTTAATGAGGTGACAAAATTGAAAACCATCGAGATCCGCAGTCAGAGCCTTGACCACGGCGGCAGGATAGCCGTCATCGCCGAACATGGCCGCGAGGCAGTGCTGAAAAGAGCCTCCGAACTTGCGCAGGACAGCTCCGTCTCCGCCGTCGAGTGGCGAGTGGACGCCTTCGAGAGCGTGTTCGAGATAAGGTTCACCGTCATGCCCGAGATGATAAAAGAGGTGCGCCGGGCGCTCGGGAACAAGATCTTCATGTACACCTTCCGCGATAAGCGCATGGGCGGCGAGCACCCGGCGACCTGCATGTATGTCACGAGGCTCAATGACCTCGCCTCCGCCCCCGGTCTCGCCGACCTCATCACAGTCGAGTGGTATGCCGAGCCGGACGCCGCCGAAGCAAACATCGGGAACATCCACGCCGCCGGCAAGCTCGCCGTCGCCTCCTGGTGCGCCCAAGGCGAGGCCGGCCGCGACGACATCGTGAAAAAACTCGAATCCATGCTCGAGAGCGGCGCGGACATCCTGGAATACTGCGTGATGGCTGAGTCCGCCACCGAGCTTGACGCCGCCATTGCCGCCTTCAAGCTCAGAAACCCAGAGTCCGTTATTATACGAAGTGTAATATCCGACACCGGCGAGGACAAGACCATCTGCTGAGGCAGCGGCCTCCATATCCTTGTACCTCAATTATCTTCAAGGGGGAAATCGATATGAAGAAACTCACCAAATTTGACGTTATACTTAACCTTTGGATATCGCTCATCATAAACGTTGCGCTCAGCATAGTGCTGCCCGCGCTCAACGGCTTTCTCACGCTGAAGTCTTTCATCGTGGGCTTTGCCATCGCCTATCCTGTCAGTACCATCTTCGTATTCATCGTACCGGTCATCGTGTGGGGTGCGAAGTTTGCCCTTGCTCTGGGCATTAAGCCCGACACGCCGGGCTTCACTGTTGTCTCTACCGTCATCCTTGCGCTCGTCATGGGCACCTTCATGACCCTGCTCATGACCGCCGTGAACGCCGGCGTGGGACCGCATTTTTTCGCCGCGTGGTGGAGCTGCTATCCCATCGCGCTCGCCACCGTCTATCTCTCGGCGCTTGCGGGCATCTTCTCCGGCCTGCCGCTGGTTAAAGCTCTCGTAAAAGCGCCGAAGCTGTGATATGATACAGGGGCATCGGTGTAGCCGGTGCCCCCCTTATGATACTCGGGAGGTCTCTCCATGCTTGAACTTGCAAAAAACCGCGACGGCGACAGGCTCACCGTCACGCTCAGGATAGAGCCGGAGGAATTCGTGAAATCCCTCGGCTCCGCGTATATGGAAAACTCCGAACGCTTCCCCGTACCCGGCTATGCAGCCGGTCTCGCTCCGAGGGAGGAGATCGAGCGGCTCTACGGCGAGACAGCGCTTTTTGACGAGGCGCTGGGTATCTGCGTCCCCGAGCTTTACAGCTGCTGGCTGGCGGAAAACTCGGTGAAGCCCGCGGGACGGCCCCAGCTCACTGAAGTCACCTGGCTCGAGGGAGGCGGGGCGAAGTTCACCGTCGCCTGCGACACATACCCCGAGGTAACGCTCGGGCAGTACCTCGGGCTGGAGGTGAGAGCGCCGAGGTCAGACGAGGAGAGCTTCACCGCCGCAGCCCTCACCGCCGCCTGCGCCAATATGCGCGCAGACCCGCCGAAGGGCATGGTCGAGCAGAAGCTCGGCTCCATGCTGGCGGGCGAGAAGCTCAGGACGGCGCAGGACGCGATATACCACGTCCTCGCCGACTTCATAGATATCCTCGATGCCGCCTACCGCGAGACGGACATCGTAAGGCCGAAGGCCCAGGTCAGGGCCGAGGCGCTGGACCTCATGCTGCAGACAGTATCCGGTGATAACAAAGAGTTGTCGCAGGACAAATTCTGCGAGCTGATACGCGAGCTGGTGGACCGCTATCGGCCCGTACCTCGCGGCTTCGATGATACTCTCGACAGGCTGATGCGCGAGCAATCGGAAAAGAAGCGGGCAATGACCGACGAGCAGAAGATCGACGCGGCCTTCGACGCATACCTCGGCAGCATCGACCAGAATATCGAGCTGTGGATTCAAAACAACCGCCCCAGGGCCGAGGATGCCGCGAGGTTTGATCTTCTGCTCACTGCCGTGGCCGAACGCGAGGGACTTGAGGTCACGGAGCAGGAGCTGTATAATGTCTGGCAGCAGATTTCGGATGAGACCGGGCTGGACATAGACGAGGTCGCCGCCGAGGTTGAGCCGGAGCCTGTGCGCGCACAGCTGCTGCGCGACAAGGCGCGGCGGCTGATAGTGGATTCTGCTAGGGAGGTTTCCGATTGAAAAAGACCGTGCTTTTTGGCGCCGGACAGGTCGGCGCGATGGTATCGAGGCTGCTCGGCTCCGGCTACAGGGCCGTGTGCTTTGCGGACAACTCCGAGAGCAAGTGGGGCGGGACCTATCTTGGCCTGCCCGTGGTGTCGCCGAGGGAGAGCCTCATCTGTGATCCCGACTGCGTCTGCCTGTGCGTGCTCGACGACGGACGCGCATCAGAGATGGAGGCGCAGCTCAGTCAGCTGGGTTATGACGGCGAGCTGCTCCGGCCGGACGCGCTGGGGGTATTCGATGCCAGGGCCGCGACGATGCGGCTGCTGGCGGAACAGATACACGGGCTGCAGGTGCCCGGCGACGTGGCCGAGCTGGGCGTATACCGAGGCGACTTCGCGGTACTCATAAACGCGGCTTTCCCGGACAGGATGTTTCATCTGTTCGACACCTTCGAGGGCTTTTCGGAGAAAGATGTCGCGCTCGAGCGCAGTGAGGGACTGTCTCGTGCACAGGCCGGTGATTTTTCGGAAACCAACGTGAACACTGTCTGGAAGCTCCTGCCCTATCCTGAGCAGACCGAATTCCACAAAGGCTGGTTCCCGGACACCTTCAAGGGCTGTGAGGGACGTCAGTTCGCCTTCATCTCTGTCGACGCCGACCTCTACGCGCCTACCATAGCTGCGCTGGAGCTGTTCTGGCCGAGGCTCAGCCCCGGCGGTGCCGTCATCGTCCACGACGTGAACGGCACGCAGTATAAGGGCGCCGGCAAGGCGGTGAAGGAGTTCTGCCACAGGTACAGCCTCCTCCCCACCCCGATCTGCGACCTGCACGGCAGCGTTGTTCTGAGAAAACCGCTGTAAAACAACGCCCTTTTCCCAGGCAAAGCAAGGCGGCAGCCATCCTGTTTGATGACTGCCGCTTCTTTTCGCTATTCGATTCTTCCTCAGCCTGCGACACGCACTACTACCTTGTCGCTCACGCCAAAGACCGTGAGAGTGACCTCACAGCTGCCTGCACCTTCCGCCGTGATCGTGCAGAACTTCGGGTCCTCCGAGTTCACCTCTATCGATACTACGTTAGGATCGCTCGTGCTCCACAAAATGTCCTCCGCAGATATGCTCACCGTCTGCGGCCAGATATAGGCCGTCAGCGTCAGTGGGTCGGAAAGGGTGATGTCATCAGCCAGCACGCTGTCGCCCCAGTAGAGCGTCACACTGTCTATCGTCGGCGTCGGCGTCGGCACCACAGTCGGAGTCGGCGGGGGCGTTACGACATAATTGTCAGTCGGGCTTGTCACCGGCAGCGTCGGCGTGGTCTTCGTCGTCCCGGTGCCGTTCAGGCTCAGCGACACCAGCACCACTACCGCCAATATCACCGCTACAAGCAGTATGCCGCCGAATATCATCTGCCAGCGAGCATTCACCGCCGCCCGCTGCCCTGACGGGGTGGACGCATCCTCACCCGGCGTAGGGCCCGGCACCCGGTCACTCTGCTTCACACGCCGAGTGCCGCAGTACGGGCACCGGCCTCTTATCCCGGAAAACTGCCGTCCGCAGCGGCGGCAGGTCACGCGAGGAATAAAACTCATTGGAGTTCCTCCGTTCCTTGAAAGAGTATATTATGCGCTTATATGGATCGCACAATAAGCTAACATAATATTACTCTTTTCCGGCCCGTTCGTCAAGTACGGCCTGTTTCAATTTTCGTCTGAACTCCGGTTTTTGCATCAATATACACCGTCACCGGCATCTCGTCCTCTGCTTCGCAGGCAAAAACATAGCACAGCCGCTCGCTGCCGCCCTCAGTAAGCGCCGCCATCAGCTTCGACGACAGGGCCGTCAGGCTGTCGGGCAGCGCCGCAGCCGCCTGCTCCGCCGTTATCGCAGGCTCGCCGAGGTCGCGCTCCGTGTGGTTCAGGATATACTCCGTCGCGTCATAGGCGCACACCTCTCCGCTGTCGAGCGCTATCGATACGCTCACCGCGTCCGCCGGATACATCACGCCGTCCACGCTTCCCGCGAACACGAAGGCCGCAAGTCCGCCGTCCTCGGTCTCCGACACCGGCTCCGTCACGTCCACGCCCGCCTTCTCGAGAAAGTCCTGCGCAATCTCACGGGCCTCGTCCATGTCCAGCTCCGCCGCGCGCACCCTTCTCGAACCTGTAACGCTCAGGACCTGTCCTCCCTGCTCGGACACGCTTATCATCCTGAAGTCGCCCGTCTCGCCCTCAAAAGAAAAGCTCCAGCAGGGCAGGTCGCAGGCCGCACGGCCAATGCTCTCAAGCTCCGACTGCGGCACGCCCAGAAAGTCCGCCGCTATGGCCTTTGCCTTCGACTCCGTCACGTTCTCCGCTCCCTCGAGGGACCTCGCCGATACCGAGAGCGCCGAGGCCGAGTATTTGCCGTCGTACTCCAGTTCAGGGAACTCGTCCAGCTCCGAGTCGATGCGGCGCAGCTCGCAGCCCACGGTGTTCGTCTCGCCGTCGTCGGCGCAGGCGGCGTAGCTGTCCAGCACCAGCGCCCCGTCCGAATACTGTGTGCCGAGCTGCATGACCGACTGTGCGATACCGGATACTGCGTCAGATATCTCCTCGAGCTGCTGCCTCGTCTCCTCGTCGGGCAGCCGTCCCTCTGCGCCCTCTCTGGATAGGTACAGCGCCCAGTCGCCCGCCGAGTTCAGGTATCCCGAGAGCTTTTCCAGTTCCTGCGTCGTATACGGCATTGCCGCCAGAGCGCTGACGGCGCCCGACGCGTTGGCCGCAGCCTTCGCGCACAACTGGGAAAACAGCGGCGCGTTCGTGGCGTAGCGGCTGGCCATGAACGCCTCGTCCATCGAGCTGAGCGACGAGGCCAGCTCGCCCATCGCCGCGCTGCCGTAGCTCTCCCCCGCTCTCAGGTGCCCCATCCCGTCCGTGCTCTCCTTCCAGGCAAAAAGCCCGGTTATTATGAGCGCCACGCTCAGGAAGGCTATTATTATTGAAGCAGTCTTCTTTTTCATTAAAAAACACCTCCTTCGGTATTTTCTCCGAAAGAGGCGTTTTCACAATATGCAATTTTTAGCCGAGTTTTTGAAGCCCGGTCTCGAGCCTTTTGAGCGTCTCGTCCCTGCCCAGTATGCGGCAAAGCTCCACCGCGCCGCCGGGCGTCACTGTCTGGCCGGACACCGCTATCCTGACGGGCCACATGACCGTCGCGTTCTTCACGCCCTCGGCCTCCGCCAGGGCCTTCATGGCCTCGAGTATGGCCTCGTCGTTCCAGCCCTCCAGCGCCGCGAGCCGCTCCGTCGCCAGGGCGAGGAACTTCTTAGCACTCTCCTGAGTCGATTTCGACTTCTTGTTCTCGAAAAGCTCCGGGCCGTACTCGGGCAGAGCATCGAAGAAGCCGAGCTTTTCCGGTATATCCGTCAGCACCTCGGTGCGCTGCTGCAGGAGCGCCGCTATCGCCTCCGGGTCTATATCCGGGTTTTTGACCGCCTGCCTGATATACGGCTCCGCCGCCTTCGCAAAGGCCTCCGGCGACATGGCCCTTATATACTCGCTGTTGAGCCAGCGAAGCTTCTCGATATCGAAGATCGCCGGGGACTTGGACAGCCCGTGCAGGTCGAAGACCTGCTCCAGCTCCTTTAGGCTGTATATCTCCCGCTCGCCGCCGGGGCTCCAGCCCAGCAGGGCGACGTAGTTCACGACGGCCTCTGTGAGATAGCCCTGCGCGATGAGGTCCTCATAGGACGGGTCGCCGTGGCGCTTGGACATCTTGTTGTGCGCGTCGCGCATGACGGGCGAGCAGTGGACGTACTTCGGCACATCCCAGCCGAAGCCCTCGTAGAGCAGGTTGTACTTCGGCGCTGAGGATAGGTACTCCGTGCCACGCACGACGTGGCTGATTCCCATAAGGTGGTCGTCTATGACGTTCGCAAAGTTGTAGGTCGGCAGGCCGTCGCGCTTCATGAGCACCTGGTCGTCGAGGTCGGCGTTCGGCGCCGTGATGTCGCCGAAGATCTCGTCGTGGAAGGTGGTCGTGCCCTCGTGCGGGATGCGCTGGCGGATGACGAAAGGCTCGCCCGCCTCAGCGCGCGCGTCGGACTCCTCCTTCGAGAGCGCCCGGCAGGGGTCGTCCTCGTGCTTGAAGCCCTCGGCGTTCTCCTCGGTCTTCTCGCAGAAGCAGCGGTAGGCGTGGCCGCGCTCCATGAGCAGTTCGGCGTAGTCCATGTACAGTCCGCGCCGCTCGGTCTGCACGTAGGGGCCGACGGGGCCGCCCACGTCCGGGCCCTCGTCGTGCGCGAGCCCGCACTCGCGCATCGTCTTGTATATCACATCGACCGCGCCCTCTACGAGACGGCCCTGGTCGGTGTCCTCTATCCTCAAAATGAATTTTCCGCCCGCGCGGCGCGCTATCAGGTAGGTATACAGCGCCGTGCGCAGGTTGCCAACGTGCATATAACCCGTCGGGCTGGGCGCAAACCGCGTCCTGACCTCACCCTTCGGTATACGCGCCTCCATCGCCTCAAACCAGCTTATATCCTTCATCTTCATGCCTCCGTACAATTATTCCCCGAAAACCTCTTTATCTTATTTTATCAGAACTTTTTTGTCAATATTGTAAAAGAGAGAAAAATGTGCTATCATGTGTAGCGGATATGGGCGTTCATTGGAACGAGCGCTGAATTTGAATATGGGAGGAAGAGAAATGATCTGCGAGAGAATGATCAGGCTCGCTTCGGGCGGCAGCGCCATCCGCGCGATGTTTGAAGAAGGCAAGAGGCTCGCGTCGCTCTACGGAGCCGACAATGTTTTTGACTTTTCCATCGGCAATCCCTACTTTGCGCCTCCCAACTGTGTGAAGGACGCTATCGTCGACATCATCACCAACGACGACCCCATGAGCGTGCACGGCTATCCGGCGAACGCGGGCTTCCCCGCCGTGCGCCAGGCGGTGGCCGAGTCGCTCAACAGGAGGTTCGGAACGGACTATAACTCCGACAACATCATCATGACCGTCGGCGCGGCAGGCGGTCTGAACGTCATCCTGCGGGTTCTCTGCAACCCGGGCGACGAGGTCATCGTTATTTCGCCGTATTTCTTCGAGTACAACAACTATATCGGGAACGCGGACGCCAATGTCGTCGTCGTACCGGCAGCGGCGGAGAACGGCTTCATGCCCGACCTCGGCGCGATCGCCGCAGCGGTGACGCCCAAGACCAAGGCCATCATCCTGAACAATCCGAACAACCCCACAGGCGTCATCTACCCCGCTGACATGCTCACAAAGCTCGGCGAGCTGCTCGAGGAGAAGGGAAAAGAGTTCGGCACGGTCATCTACCTCATCTCGGACGAGCCGTACAGGGAGCTTGCATATGACGGGGCTGAGGTACCCTGGCTGCCGAGCTGCTGCAAGAACACCATAGTCGGCTACTCCTGGTCGAAGTCGCTCTCCCTGCCGGGCGAGCGTATTGGGTATCTTGTCATACCGTCCGATATCGTGGACGGGCAGCTCATCTTTGACGCCGCCGTGGTCGCCAACCGCATGCTGGGCTTTGTGAACGCCCCGAGCCTGATGCAGCTGGCGGTGGCAAGGTGTCTGGATGCCTCTACGGACATAGCCGCCTACGACGCGAACCGCAAGCTGCTGTACAACGGCCTGCACGAGCTGGGCTATGAGTGCGAGTACCCGGCGGGCGCCTTCTATCTCTGGGTCAAGACCCCAGTGCCGGAGCCGGAGTTCGTTGCGCTGGCAAAGAAGTACAATCTGCTGCTGGTGCCCGGCGCGTCCTTCGGCTGCGAGGGCTATGTCAGGCTCGCCTACTGCGTGAGCGGCGACATGATAAAGCGCAGCATGGCGGCTTTCGAAAAGCTCGCCGCGGACTGCGGAATTAAAAAGTAAACTGCGCACAATAAGCGCACCCACACTGTAAGGATAAGAGGTCATATTCGATGGACGAAAGAAAAACCATGTTCTCCGGCATCCAGCCCTCCGGCGACCTGACGCTCGGCTCGTATATGGGCGCCATCAGGAACTGGGTGGACATGATCGACGACTACAACGCCTACTACTGCATAGTGGATATGCACGCCATAACGGTGCGTCAGGTACCGGCGGACCTGAGACGGCGAACGCTCGAGCAGCTGGCTCAGTATATAGCCTGCGGCCTCGACCCGCACAAGGTGACGCTTTTCATCCAGAGCCACGTGCCCGCGCACGCGGAGCTGGGCTGGGTGCTCAACTGCTACACCATGTTCGGCGAGCTCTCCCGGATGACGCAGTTCAAGGACAAGAGCGCCAAGCATGCCGACAATATAAACGGCGGCCTGTTCACCTACCCGGCTCTCATGGCGGCTGATATTCTGCTTTACCAGGCGGACTTCGTCCCGGTCGGTGACGACCAGAAGCAGCATGTCGAGCTGTGCCGTGACGTGGCCATTCGCTTCAACAACATCTACGGGGACGTCTTCACCGTCCCGCAGGCCTATATCCCCCGTGTAGGTGCGCGCATCATGAGCCTCACCGACCCGACGAGCAAGATGTCCAAGTCCGACAAGGACCCGAACGGCTGCGTCCACCTCATGGAGAAGCCCGAGGACATCATGCGCAAGTTTAAGAGGGCCGTTACTGACTCGGACACCTCGGAGAACTGCGTCAGGTTCGACCCGGCGGAGAAGCCGGGCGTCGCGAACCTCATGCAGATCTACTCCTGTGCCACCGGCAAGAACTTTGAGGAAATCGAAAAGGAGTTCCTTGGCAAGGGCTACGGCGCTTTCAAGACGGCGGTCGGCGAGGCCGTGGTCGAGCAGCTGCGCCCCATCAGAGAAGAAGCCGCAAGGATGCTGGCGGACAAGGCATATCTTGAGAGCGTGTACCGCATGGGCGCAGAAAAGGCTGCGGCTGCATCGGGCAAAACGCTCAGGAAGGTCTACAAGAAGCTCGGCTTCATCGCCCGCTGAACGCGGATAAAACGATAAAGACAACGCCGCCGCGCCGGAAAAAGCTCCCGGCGCGGCGGATTCAGGAGTGTGAGCTATGTTCCTCAACACAGAGCTGTGGCTTCGCGCGCTTTTGGCCATAGCCGTAGGTTTTGCAGTCAGCTTTGCCTCTACGCCCATCGTCAAGACCTTCGCCCAGAAGGTCGGCGCCATGGACGTGCCTAAGGACGCGAGGCGCGTCCACGACCATCCCATCCCGAGAATGGGCGGGCTGGCCATTTTCCTGGGCTTCATACTCAGCGTCGTGCTCTTTGTGGACATCAGCCGCCAGGTACGCGGCATCCTGCTCGGCGCGGTGCTCATCGTCGTATGCGGTGCCATAGACGACATCATCTCGCTCAGGGCCTGGATAAAGCTCATCGTCCAGATCGCCGCCGCCATCGTCGCCGTAGCGCATGGGGTCGTCATTGAGGTCCTCATGAACCCGAACATCTTCAGTGAGAACGAGGCCCTCATCCTCGGCGTGCTCGCCGTGCCGGTGACTATACTCTGGATAGTCGGCATCACGAACTCGGTAAACCTCATCGATGGGCTGGACGGTTTGGCGGTCGGCGTCTCGACCATATCCTCGGTCACGATGTTCGTCGTGGCGCTGCTGGTCGCCGAGGGGAACGTCGCCGTCATACTCGCGGCGCTCATGGGCGCCTGCGTGGGCTTCATGCCCTACAACTTCAACCCCGCGAAAATATTCATGGGCGATACCGGCGCGCTGCTGCTTGGATATGTGCTCTCGACCGTGTCAGTCGTGGGCATGTTCAAGTTCTACGCCATCGTCACATTTATCGTGCCGATACTCGCGCTGGCGCTGCCGCTGTTCGATACTACCTGCGCGTTTTTCAGGCGGCTGCTGCACGGGCAAAGCCCCATGCACCCAGACAGAGGCCACCTGCACCACAGGCTTATCGATATGGGCCTGTCCCAGAAACAGGCGGTAGCAATACTTTACTCGATCTCGGCCATACTCGGGCTGTGCGCCGTCGTGCTGGCGACCACAGGCACGGTCAGGCTCTACCTCGTCGTCATCGCCGCCGCCTCGGCCGTGGCCGTGGGCATCTTCATACAGAGGACGCTCAAGGGCCACAAATACCACCCGCCGGTAGACCCCACTACCTGCAAACCGCTGGAGGAGAAAAATGACCAGGCTTAAAGTCATGTCCGTCTTCGGCACAAGACCGGAGGCCATCAAAATGGCGCCGCTGGTGCTCGAACTGGAAAAACGGCCGGAGCTGGAGAGCGTCGTCTGCGTCACGGCACAGCACAGGGAAATGCTCGACAGCGTGCTGGAGGAATTCCATATAAAGCCGAAGCACGACCTCAATATCATGCAGAGCGGGCAGAGCCTCTCGGATATCACCTCGAGAGTGCTCCACGGCATGGCCCCGGTCTACGAGGAGGAAAAGCCCGGGCTCGTCCTCGTCCATGGGGATACCACTACCACCTTCGCCGCCTCGCTCGCCGCGTTTTACGCGCACATACCCGTCGGCCATGTCGAGGCCGGCCTGCGCACCTTCGACCGCTGGAGCCCCTGGCCCGAGGAGATGAACCGCCGCATGACGGGCCAGCTCGCCTCCCTCCACTTCGCCCCAACAAAGCGCAACGCCGAAAACCTCCGGCGCGAGGGCGTCGAGGGCAGCATCTGGATAACCGGCAACACCGTCATAGACGCGCTCAGGTATACCGCCTCCGGCGAGGGCTTTTCAAGGCCCGAGCTGGGTGATATAGATTATGTAAACCATCGTGTGATCACGCTGACATGTCACCGGCGTGAGAACTACGGGGGGCCGATGCGGAACATATTTGAGGCTGTTCGGAACACGGCGCTGAGGTTCCCGGACGTCATATTTGTGTACCCGGTGCATCTGAGCCCGGTGGTGCGTCAGGCGGCGGGGGAGCTGCTGGGCGGCGTGCGGAACATAAGGCTCATAGAGCCGCTGGACGCTGTGGACATGCACAGGCTGATGGCAAAGAGCTACATGATCATGACGGACTCAGGCGGACTTCAGGAGGAGGCCCCCGCGCTGGGCAAGCCCGTGCTGGTGCTCCGGCGCGAGACGGAGCGGCCCGAGGCGGTAGAGGCCGGTACGGTGGTGCTCGCCGGCACGGAGCGCGAGAGGATAGAACTGCTGGCGGCAAAGCTGCTGACGGACAGGGCCGAATACGACAGGATGGCCCACGCCGTGAACCCCTACGGGGACGGCCGGGCCTGTGAGAGGATAGCCGACGCCATATGCAATGCCTTCGGGCTTTCGGACCGGAGGCCGGAGGAGTTCATGCCGCAATGAGCAAAAGATCCAGGTCCATCATAATACTGCTCATCGTACTCACCGCGGCGGTCATACTGTACGCGCTGTTCGGCATGGACAGGGGCGTGGAGACGACGCCGGTCGAGCTGCCGGACGCGCTGCCGACGGAGGCGGTGAGCACTCCCGAACCCAGCGGGCACGACGTAGCCGAGCTGAGTCCCGATACGGTGCAGGCCGTGATATCGCTGCTCGGTCGCACTGAGAGCTATTCGCGCACCGTGACGGTCGAGGATTTCTGGGACGGAGGCAGCAGCGTTACCGAGATGAAGGTATGGGCCGACAGCTCCATGACCCGGATACGTATCGAGCAGAGCGGCGGGGCGAAGAACATACTTTTGAAGGACGCGAAGCTCTATATCTGGTACGACAACAGCCAGAACGTCTACGAGAGCAATGTCATGAGCGGCTCCGAGGCGGACGAGTGGCTCAGGGTGATAAACTACGAGGAGCTGCTGCAGCTTCCGGTCGAGAACATCATTTCAGCGAGCTACGAGCAGTATATGAACGAGAGCTGCATACTGGTGGAGTACAGCTCCGGGGAATTCGGGTACACGGATCTGGTGTTCATATCGGTGTCTACCGGGCTGCTGATGGGTGCTGAGACCTATGACGGAGACAAGCTGATATACAGGATGAGCTCGACGATGCCGAACCTGACCTCCCCCGACGAGGGCCTGTTCCAGCTGCCGGCGTCAGAGGAATAGCATTGCGCCGAGGACGATTAGCAGCTCTTTGTCACCGCTCTCGCGGTACATGAGATAGAGTATGAGCATGAGCAGGAGGTCTTCCAGCTCGAGGCCGTCCCTGAACACGTTTGGGACGAGCTTATTGAAGATGCCTGTGATATCGTTCGGCAAAAAATCACCAAGGCCGCTTCCCCTTGCGGGCGGCGGCCCTTGTTTTATTGGACGCTGCGCGGGCCTGGGCGTATATGTAACAGGCGGCGGAGGCGGGTTCCTGAGCGCCGAGGGCCTCGAATGCGGCTGCGGCTCCGGCTCCGGCATGCGCACGAAGCGGCCGGTGTTCCCGTCGTAGCGGTTATACATCGGCGTCCTCCTTATCTCCGAGGCCGAACTCTGCGGCCGCGATACCGGCAAGACCGGCGAGGCGGGCCAGCTTCATGGCCTTATCCATTTTATTGCGGCGCTTTTCCGAGAGAAAGGGCTTCATCGCCTCCAGGAGCGCCCGTTCCTCGCGCTTGACGCTGTTTCTTCCGAGCAGCCCGGCGAGCTTAGCCATGAGGCCCGGGTCGGGCTCATCGGCTTGAGTGTCACCGGGCCGGCTCTCGCCGCCCATGACTGACTTTGCCAGCTCGCTGATGCGCGACAGAGCGGCGGGGTCTGAGAGTATGGCGTTGAGCTTATCCCCGAAGTCGTCCACGGCGGCGCCTCCTTTCTATTTTTGACCCATTGCGTCGGAGAGCTGCTTGGCGATGCGCCGGCCTTCCTCGGTGTTCAGCACCTGGCGCAGCACGCCCTGTATAGCGTTCTGGTCTCCGTTTGAGACGGCCCTGGCGAGTGCGGCGGCGTCGAACATGGCGTTCAGTGCGCGGCCGTCCTCGGATTCCGCCAGGCGGCGCAGCTCGGCGGCCTTGCCGGAGTTTTCAAGCTCACGGCTGATTTTTTCAATGTCCATGCCATTGCCTCCTTCTGAGACATTATATTCAGACTTTGCGGGAAGGTGCACAAATATGAAGCTCGCAGTTTTTTCAGACACACACGGCAGGACGGCCGGGATGCTCTCCGCCGCGAAACGGATAAGGCCGGACGTCTTCGTCCACCTCGGCGACCACATCCGTGACAGCCTCGAGCTTGCTCACGAGTTCCCGGATACCCCGCTCTACGCCGTTGCGGGCAACTGCGACTTTTCCTCGAAGGAACCGGACCGGATGACCTTCCTCATAGGTACAACCACTGTATTCGCCACACACGGACACGGCTATGCGGTGAAGTATACGATGGAACCGCTGCTGAACGCAGGGCACTTCGCCGAGGCAAAGCTGGTGCTGTACGGACACACGCACATAGCTAGGATCGATTATGTCGGGGACATGACGGTCGTGAACCCCGGCAGCTCGGGTCTCGGCACAAAGCCCAGCTTCGCGGTCATCGACATCTCCGACGACGGCCGCATAGCCGCAAGGATACTAGACATATGAACAGAGCGGCCGCCCTGAGGGGCGACCGCTCTGTTTTCGTATTCTGCCGTCAAAACAGCGTCATCTGGCTCTCCTCAGGCATATCTCCGAGGGCGCCTATATTTTTGAGCTGCTCCAGGTGGGCCTGGCTCACCTTGGGGCAGGCCATCGACAGCTCCTCTATCGATATGAATCGGCGGTCACCTGTCCGGCAGTTCATGAGATCGTTTGCCGCAGCGAGGCCAAGGCCGGATATCGCCACGAAGGGCGGGCGCAGCCGCTTTTCGTCCGCTATCAGGAACTTCACCGCGTCGCATTCGTACAAATCCATCGGCGCGAAGTCAAAGCCCCGCATGTAGAACTCGTACACGGCCTCGAGCGTCGTGAGCAGGTCGTCTTCCTTCGCCGTGGCGTCTGATTTTGTCTTTATCTCGTTTATCTTCCGGCGCACGAACTCCTTGCCCTTGAGCATCATGCCCGCGTCAAAGGCATCCTTCTGGCTCCTCCTGTAGAAATACGCGCTGTAGAACTCAAGCGGCCGGTGCACCTTGAACCACGCTATCCTGAAAGCCATCATGACATAGGCCACGGCGTGCGCCTTTGGGAACAGGTACTTTATCTTCCGGCACGAGCCTATGTACCAGTCCGGCACACCCGCGTCGTGCATCTCACCCTCCGCGCCCTCGGGCAGTCCCCTGCCCTTTCGCACCGACTCCATGATCTTGAAGCTCCGCTTGTCCGGCATGCCCTTCGAGATGAGGTACAGCATGATGTCGTCGCGGCAGCCTATCGTCTCCTTGACGCTCGCTGTTCCCGACAGGATGAGTTCCTTCGCATTGCCCAGCCACACGTCCGTGCCATGCGAGAAGCCCGAGAGCCTCACCAGTATGTCAAACTGCTCCGGCTGCGTGTCTACCAGCATCTGCCTCGTAAAGCCCGTGCCGAACTCCGGTATGCCTATCGTGCCCGTCTTGCCGATTATCGGGTCGTCGTCGCCGAGGCCGAGCGGTTCGGGCGTCTTAAAGATGCGCATTGTCTCCGGGTCGTCCAGCGGTATGCCGCGCACGTTCACACCCGTCATATCCTCTAACATCTTCAGCATTGTAGGGTCATCGTGCCCCAGCTCGTCCAGCTTGAGCAGGTTCTCCTCCATGCTGTGATATTCAAAGTGCGTGGTGATTATCCCGGAATCCGGGTCGTCCGCCGGGTGCTGCACCGGGCAAAAGTCCTCGACCTCCATGTCCTGCGGTATGACGACCAGTCCGCCCGGGTGCTGGCCCGTCGTGCGCTTGACGCCAACGAGTCCCATGGCCAGTCGCGCCTCCTCTGCCTTCGAGACGTGCATGCCCCGCTCCTCGAGGTACTTGAGCACGTAGCCGTAGGCCGTCTTCTCCGCCAGCGTGCCTATAGTGCCGGCCCTGAACACGTGGTCGGAGCCGAACAGCTCCTCTGTATACTTATGCGCCCGGGCCTGATATTCGCCAGAGAAGTTCAGGTCTATATCCGGCACCTTGTCGCCGCCGAAGCCAAGGAAGGTCTCGAAGGGGATGTCGAAGCCCTCCTTCCTCATCTTCTCCCCGCACTCCGGGCAGAGCTTATCCGGCATGTCCGCGCCGCAGCCGTAGCCCGCGCCGGACTCGAAGTCCGTGTGGTGGCACTTGGGGCAGACGTAGTGCGGCGGAAGGCTGTTCACCTCCGTGATGCCGGACATGTAGGCAACGATAGACGAGCCGACGCTGCCCCGGCTGCCCACAAGGTAGCCGTGCGCGTTCGAGTCCGCCACCAGCTTCTGCGCCGACATGTAAATAACGTCGTAGTGCCGCGAGAGAATATCCCCCAGCTCGGTCTCGACACGCTTCGTGACGATCTCCGGCGGGTTCTCGCCGTATATCTCGTGCATACGGCCGTATACCAGCTCCTTTAGTATCTCCGCCGAGTTCTCTATCTTGGGCGGAAACAGCCCGTCCGGCAGGAGCTTTATGTCCTCGCACATGTCCGCGATGCGGTTCGGGTTCGTCACCACCGCGTCGTAGCAGGTCCTCCGGCCGAGGTAGGAAAACTCCTCGAGCATCTCGTCCGTCGTGCGGAAGTAGAGCGGGTTCTCGCGGTCCGCGTCGGAGAATTTGCGAGCGGCCTGGAGTATGCGCCGGTATATCTCATCCTCCGGGTCGAGAAAGTGCACGTCGCCCGTCGCGACCAGCGGCTTTTCCAGCTCCGCGGCCAGCCTCGCGACCCTCCGGTTCAAATCGCGCAGGCCCTCGTCGTCGCGCACCGTGCCATTTTCGACCAGGAAGCGGTTGTTCGCTATCGGCATGACCTCTATGTAGTCGTAAAACGAGGCTATCTTCTTAAGCTCCGCGCCGGAGACGCCGCGCAGAACGGCGTCGAACACCTCGCCCGCCTCGCAGGCCGAGCCTATCAGCAAGCCCTCGCGGTGCCGCTCAAGCAGGCTGCGCGGAATTATCGGATTGCGGTTATAGTGCTCCAGGTACGAGGCCGAGATGAGCTTATAGAGGTTCTTGAGGCCCACCTTGTTCCGCACGAGCAGGCAGATGTGCCGCACCTTCCGCGTGCCTCCGCCGGAAAGCTTGCTGAGCACGCCGTCTATATCCGATACGCGCTCTGCGCCGTGGCTCTGCAGCATGGGGATGAACTTCTCCATCATACGCGCCACGACCTCGGCGTCGTCGAAGGCCCGGTGGTGGTTGAACTCCGGCAGGCCGAGGTGCTTCGACACTATGTCCAGCTTGTGCCGTTTCAGCTCCGGCAGCAGCCGCTGAGAGAGCACGAGCGTGTCCAGCACCACGGGGCTGAACTTTATCCGGCTGCGCTCGCAGGCCGCCGCCATGAAGCCCGTGTCAAAGCTGGCGTTGTGCGCGATGATGGGCCGGTCGCCTACGAAATCGAGGAACGCACGCATCGCCTCCGACTCCGAGGGCGCGCCCGCCACGTCGCTGTCACGTATGCCCGTCAGCTCCGTGATATTTGCAGGTATCGGCATTTTCGGGTCTACGAAGGTGCTGAACTTGTCGCGCACCTCGCCGCCCTTGAACAGCACCGCACCTATCTCGGTCAGCCTGTCCGACACCGCCGAAAGCCCCGTCGTCTCCACGTCGAAGGCCACGAACTCACAGTCCAGCAGGTTCGAGCACTTGCCGCGTACCGCTGGCCGCTCCTCCACGTCGTTTACATAATATCCTTCCAGCCCATAGATGATCTTGACGCCGTTCTTCTTGCCGAACTTGGACATCTCCGGGAAGGCCTGAGCCGTGCCGTGGTCGGTGACGGCTATGGCCCTGTGTCCCCAGAGGGCGGCGCGTTTTATGACCTTCTCAATATCCGTCAGCGCGTCGAGGGTGGAGTATCTGGTATGCAGGTGCAACTCCACGCGCTTCTCCTTCGCCTCGTCGGGTCTTATGTCCGGTTCGCCGAGGATTATCGAGTACGGCTCGAGCGCCATATCGTTGTCGAATTTGTTATAGGTCACGCGGCCGCGGACTATGAGCGTCTGTCCGGCTTTTATCTTCCCGAGCACAGCGGCATCCTCTGATTTATCGAAGAACTTGTTTATGCGTATGCTGCCGCTGTGGTCTGTCATATCAAAGCACAGCACCGAGGCGCCGCGCTTTTGTATCTCGCGGTTGTTGACGGCGAAGACCTCGCCCTTGACGGTGACAGTGCCGCTCTCCAGGTTCAGCTCGCCCATGCTCGTGAACTTCGGCTCCTTGAGGCCCTTGCCATAGAGCACCTTCGACGCCTGCTTGTCCGAGTTTTTGTAGTCGGCCTCTATCTTCACCGAGAAAAAGCCGTATTCCTCGGCAAGCTCGCGCTCGATGGCCTCCAGCTCCTGAGGCGCAGGCACCCGCGTGAAGGTGGCCTCGACCTTCATCGTGAAGTTGTCCTCATCCACCGTGGCGCCCTGAACCGTGGCCTTGTCCAGACCTCCGCACATGCCGGAAAGCCCCTCGCAGCCCGGAAACAGCTCGAGAAAACCCAGACTCTTTCCGCTCATCTGTCAGCCTCGCTCTCTATAAGCTCCATGAGCGCCGCGCACAGCTCATGCTCCGGCACCTTCCGCACTATCTCGCCCTTGCGGAACAGCAGGCCGCAACCCTTGCCGCCCGCGACACCGTAGTCAGCCTCGCGCGCCTCGCCCGGGCCGTTCACCACACAGCCCATCACCGCCACGGTGATGGGCCTGTCCAGCCCGCGCAGCCGCTCCTCCACCTCGTGCGCGAGGCCGATGAGGTCTATCTCCGTCCGCCCGCAGGTCGGGCAGGACACAAAGCGCACACCGCCCTTCTTCAGGCCCGCGGCCTTCAGTATCTCCACGCCCGCGCGCACTTCCTCCACCGGATCGGCCGTCAGCGAGACCCGTATCGTGTCGCCTATGCCCTCCATCAGCAGCGCGCCTATGCCCACCGCAGACTTTATCACCCCGCCATAGGCCGTGCCCGTCTCCGTCACGCCCAGGTGCAGCGGATAGGGCAGCTCCCGCGCCGCAAGCCGGTACGCCTCCACGGTCAGAGGCACCGAGGACGCCTTCATCGACAGTGCGATATCGTCGAACCCGCAATCGTTCAGCAGCCTGATATGCCCCTTCGCCGACTCCAGCATCGCCTCAGCCGTCGGGTGGCCATACTTCTCCAAGAGCGGCTTTTCCAGACTGCCGCCATTGACGCCTATCCTTATCGGAATGTTATGTAAACTGCACTCCCTTGCGACCTTCGCAACGTTCTCCGGCCCGCCGATGTTGCCTGGGTTTATGCGTATCTTATCTGCGCCCCTCTGCGCGGCCTCGATCGCCAGCTTATAGTCGAAGTGGATATCCGCCACTATAGGCAGGGGCGAGCGCTCCCTGATAGCGGAGATGGCGCGCGCGGCGTCCATGTCCGGCACGGCGAGGCGCACGATGTCGCAGCCCGCCGCGGCGAGCGCGGAGATCTGCCGCAGCGTGGCGTCCACGTCCTGCGTCTTCGTGCAGCACATCGACTGAACTGAAACAGGGGCGCCGCCTCCCACGGCGACGCCTCCGACTTTGATCATTCTTGTATTTTCCCTCGTGGTCATCTTATCAGCCTCGCAATATCGTTATACATGACGTATGCCGACAGGCCCAGCAGCAGCACCATGCCCGCTGCGTGGACATAGCCCTCGTACCTCGCGGGGATGCGCCTTCTCGTCACGAGGTGCACAACCCCGTTGAGCAGCAGGAAGAACACCCGCCCTCCGTCCAGCGCCGGCAGGGGCAGCAGGTTCATGACCGCGATGTTCACGGCCACGAGCGCGCCCAGGTAGGCTATATCCGACAGCGCCATCTTCGTCGATTCCGCGCTCTGGCCCACGTCGTTTATGAGGTCGACTATGCCGACAGGCCCGGCCAGCTCATCAACGCCCACTGAGCCCGCGACCAGATCGGACAATGCGAACCACACCGTCCTGACAAAATCTATCGTATTATACCACGAATACTTCAGCGTCGTCCAGAGGTTTGCCTCCTCTATGCCGAAGGAGAAGCCGTACATCAGGCCGGAATAGCCCTCATACTCCTGCGGCGTGAGCGCGAAGTCCTCTAACTCTATCTTCTCCCCGTCGCGGATGACGACGACATCGTGCGTCGTGCCGCCCCTTGAGAGTATCGTGGTCACGTTGGAGGCGAAGTATATCCTGTGCCCGTCGATGGAGTATATCTCGTCCCCGACCTGCAGGGCGTTCTCTCCCTCGTAGGGGCAGCCGTCCACGAAGTCCGCAATGACCGGCGAGTAGAAGCCCGCCGCGCTCGAGTAGAGTATGAGCACGATGAGAAAGCCCAGCAGGAAGTTCATGAAGCTGCCCGCCACGAGGATGATGAACCGCTTCCAGCCCGGCTGGCAGGTGAAGCTCCTCGGGTCGCCGGTGTCCTCGTCCTCGCCCTCCATGGCGCAGTAGCCGCCTATGGGCAGGCAGCGCAGGGAATACAGCGTCTCGCCCTTCCTCTTTTTGAATATCGCCGGGCCCATGCCTATGGCGAACTCGTTGACCTTCACGCCCAGCAGCTTCGCCGCCGAGAAGTGGCCGAACTCGTGTATCGCTATGAGTATGCCGAAAAAGATTATTGCCAGGATAATATACATCAGGAAATACGCTCCCTTACAAATGCGCGGGCCGCCCTGTCAGCCTCGAGTATATCCTCGAGCGAGGGCTCCGCAATGAAATCTATGCTGCCGAGAGCCGCGGCAACACAGTCGTATATCTCATTATACCCCAACCGGCGCGCCAAAAACAGCGCGACTGCCGCCTCATTCGCCGCCGAGAGCACCGCCGGGGCCGTGCCGCCGCGTTTGGCGCAGTCCATGGCAAGCGCCAGGCAGGGCAGCTTTTCAAGTTCAGGCTTCAAAAAGTGCAGGCCCGACATCGCCGTCAGGTCAAGCCGCTCCGAGGCCGAGGCGCAGCGCTCCGGCCAGGTGAGCGCGTACTGTATGGGCAGGGCCATGTCCGGCACGCCCAGCTGCGCTATCACCGTGCCGTCCACCAGCTCCACCGCCGAGTGCACGACGCTCTCCGGGTGGATGAGCACCTCTATGTCCTCCGGCCTTGCCGAGAACAGGTGCATGGCCTCAATGAATTCGAGGCCCTTGTTCATCATCGTCGCCGAGTCCACGCTTATCTTCGCGCCCATCGACCAGTTCGGGTGCTTCACCGCCATCTCGGGCGTGACGCTCTCGGTCTGCTCGCGGCTCCAGCCCCTGAAGGGGCCGCCCGAGCCGGTGAGCAGTATCTTCCGCAGCTCTCCGCGTCTGGACGTTAGACATTGAAAAATGGCCGAATGTTCCGAGTCCACCGGCACTATCTCCGCGCCCTTCTCGCGTGCGCGTTTCATGACCACCGTGCCGGCGCAGACCAGCGTCTCCTTGTTTGCGAGCGCTATGCGTTTGCGCTCGTCTATCGCCGCGAGTGTGGGCCGCAGGCCCACCGCGCCGGACACTGCCGTCACGACGCACTCGGCGCTCTCCCAAACGGCCGCCTCGATAAGTCCCGCCTCGCCCGGCGGGCCGACGGTTATATCCGTGCCCTCGAGCTGAGAACGCAGCCTCGCGTTCGCCTCCGCGTCGAAGGCCGAGACGTAGTCCGGCCTCAGGGCCTTTATCTGCTCCATGAGCAGCTCGATATTCCTATTCGTAGTCAGGGCCGCAGCTCTGATACCGAGCCTTTTGCACACCTCTACGCTCTGGCGGCCTATGCTGCCCGTCGAGCCGAGTATAACGGTGCTCCCAATCATTTTACCACCTCACGGCAAAAGTATGAACATCAGGAGCATATACGCCGGCGCGACGAACAGCACGCTGTCGAACCTGTCGAGCACGCCGCCGTGGCCCGGGAAAATCGTGCCGTAGTCCTTGATGCCGAACTCCCTCTTTATGACCGAAAAGCTCAGGTCGCCCAGCTGGCCAAACAGGCTGCCCAGCACGCCCATGAGCAGTATCATGACCCAGCCGAGGTCGAGCTGGAACCAGGTCTTCACCACGAGGTGGAAAATAATCATGCCCACGATGCTGCCCGCAAAACCGCCGATGCAGCCCGCGAGGGTCTTGTTCGGGCTGACCGCAGGGGCCAGCTTGCGTTTGCCGAACGCCCGGCCCGCGAAAAACGCGCCGGTATCGCTCATGAACGCGCCTATAAACGGCGTGAGCACGACGGCGGGCGAGATGCCCCTGAGTATCACAAGGCAGGCAAAGCCCGCGGCTATGCCCGTCGCCGAAAACAGCCCGGCCATGGCAGTGCGGAAGCTCAGGCTCCGCTCCCTGCCGTGGCTCATGACCGCTATGGCGAAGGTATACACCACCGCGATAAAGCAGCAGATGCCGATATAAAGCCCCGGCTCGGGCGTCCAGTCCTCGCCAAGGCCGATGGCCGTGCACATCCAGGCCGCGATTACCGGCATGAGCCACAGGAGCTTCCACTCCTCCCTGCCCACCGCGTGCATCAGCTCATAGCTGCCCACGGCCGCCAGCAGCGCGCACATTGCCGCCGTCGCCCACACGGGCGCGGCCAGCAGGATGAGCAGCAGCGCGGGGATGCCCAGGCCCGCCACGATAAGTCTCTGCTTCATTTCTTTATCCCACCAAACCTTCTGTCACGACGCCGGTATTCCTCCAGCGCCGCGTCTATGTCCTCCGGCGTGAAATCCGGCCAGAGCACGTCTGTGAAGATAAGCTCCGAGTACGCCGACTCCCACATGAGGAAATTCGACAGCCGCATCTCACCGCCCGGTCTTATCACCAGGTCCGGGTCCGGTATGCCCGCCGAGAACATGTAGTTTGAAAAACCCGCCTCGTCAATCTTCCCGACCTTGCCGTTCTTATAATCCTCGGCATAGCGCATGGCAGCCCGCACGATCTCGTCGCGCCCGCCGTAGTTTAAGCACACGTTCGCCTGAAAGCCCTCGTAGCGCGTCGAGATGTCCGCCGTCTCATCAATGAGCTGCCTCAAGTCCTCCGACAGCACCGCCGGGTCGCCCAGTATCTTGAGCTTTATGTGGTCACGCTCCATCGTCTCCACCGACTCACGAAGGTACTTGCCGAGAAGGCCCATGATGGCGGCCACTTCCTCCTGCGGGCGTTTCCAGTTCTCCGTCGAAAAAGCGTAGACCGTCAGGTATTCTATGCCTATGTCCTTACAGTAGGTGGCTATGCGCCGGAAAGTCTCCGCTCCAGCGGCGTGGCCCGCCGTGCGGGGCAAACCGCGCTTTTTCGCCCACCTGCCGTTGCCGTCCAATATGATGGCAATGTGGCGGGGGAGCCGGATATCCTCCGTCTCCTCCGCCTTCTTAGTCCTGAATATGGCCATGTCCTTATATCTCGAACAGCTCTTTTTCCTTCTTCTCGGCGATCTTGTCGATCTCCTTTATCCAGTCGTCGGTCAGCTTCTGCATGTCCTTCTCGGCGATCTTGTAGTCGTCCTCTGTGATCTCCGACGCCTTCTTCTGCGCCTTGAACTTGTCCATGGCGTCGCGCCTTATATTCCTTATGGCGACCTTCGCGTCCTCGGCGTATTTCTTTACCTGCCTGGCCAGCTCCTTGCGGCGCTCCTCTGTCAGCTGCGGGAACACCAGACGGATGCTCCGGCCGTCATTCTGCGGGTTGATGCCCAGGTCCGAAGCCAGGATGGCCTTCTCGATCGCCTTGAGCGTGGAGGAATCCCAGGGCTGGATGAGCAGGCTGCGCGGGTCGGGCGTCGATATAGTCGCTATGCCCTGTATCGGAGTCGGCGTGCCGTAGTATTCGACCTGTATCTGGTCGAGCACCGCTGCGTTCGCCCTGCCCGCCCTTACGGAGGCAAAGCTCGTCGAGAGCAGCTCCGAGGTCTTTTTCATCTTAGCTTCAAATTCTTCATATCCCTTAGCCATGACAGTTCCTCCTGTTAAATTACTTTTTTACTACCGTGCCGACCTTCTCTCCCAGCACGGCGCGGACGATGTTCTCCGGGTCCTTGAGCGCGAAGACTATTACCGGGATGTCGTTATCCATGGACAGGCTCGTCGCCGTCGTGTCCATGACCGCGAGATGCTGCGCGAGCACCTCGTCATAGCTTATCTTGTCGTACTTCACGGCGCTCTCATCTATCCTCGGGTCAGCCGAGTACACGCCGTCTATGTTCTTCGCCAGCAGTATGGCGTCGGCCTCTATCTCAGCCGCGCGCAGCACCGCCGCCGTGTCCGTCGAGAAATACGGGCTGCCAGTGCCGCAGGCGAACAGCACCACCCGGCCCTTCGCCAGGTGCCGCATCGCCCGCAGGCGGATATACGGCTCCGCTATCGAGCGCATCTCGATGGCCGTCTGCACCCGCACGTCCACGCCGTGCTGCTCCATCACGTCCGCCACCGCAAGGCAGTTCATCACCGTCGCCAGCATGCCCATGTGGTCGGCGCGCGTGCGCTCTATCTTGCCCTCGCCGTCTTTCACGCCGCGCCAGAAGTTGCCCCCGCCTATGACGACGCCTACCTCCACGCCCATGTCCACGCACTTCTTTACAGCATCACAGACCTCGCCTATCACGCCGAAGTCGAGCCCGCTGTGCTTCTCCCCTGCCAGCGCCTCGCCGCTTATCTTAAGCAGCACTCGTTTATACACCGGACCGTCCATCACCCATCACCTCATACACCACATTATTTTAATAGCTTTCGTCCAGACTTAAAAGGTCTAACTTGTAAATTTTTAATATCCGACCTATTTTACCACAGCCCCCACCGCCTTGTAAATGACAATCTCCGCACTCCTGCGGGTGTATGCTTTGTCCGTGGAGACGATTTACCTTGACAGTCTGTTTGCACTCAACGCCATCATCGATTATTTCCTGCTGCTCTGCTCGGCCAGGGTCGCCGGGGCGGTGCTGCACCGCTGGAGACTCGGCCTCGCCGCCGTGCTGGGAGGGTTCTGGGCCGTGGCCAGCGTGCTGCCGGGCTTCGAGTTCCTCTCTTTTGCACCGATGAAGCTCGTCCCTGCCGTATTCATGGCCCTCATCGCCTTCGGCGGCGAGCGAAAGCTCTGGCGCTGCCTCGTCATCTTCCTCGCCGTCTCCGCAGCCTTTGGCGGCGCTGTATGGGCTGCTTCCATGCTCGCCGGGACGGGGATGTACGGCGGAAGGGTCTATCTGCCCGTATCCACGCGCGTACTGGTGCTGTCCTTCGCCCTCTGTTACGCCGGGGTCTCCCTCGTTTTCCGCAGGATCGGCAAGCGTGCAGAGCGGGAGATACTGCCGCTGGCCGTGACGCTCCGCGGAAAAACCGTAACGCTCCGCGCGCTGCGCGATACCGGCAACGGCCTCTATGACCCGGTCTCAGGCCGGGCAGTCGCCGTGGCGGAGCTGGGAGCCATAAGACCCCTGCTGGGCGGCTTCGAGTGCACAGGCAATGACGCAGCCGCGTTGTGTGAAACGTTATGTAAACTCAGTGGACTCGAAGGCCGCGTCACGCTGGTACCCTATTCCGCACTCGGCACGGGTCACGGGCTGCTGGCGGCGATAAGGCCCGACTCGGTGGCAATTTCAGGAAAGGAGGCGGACATACTCATTGGCATATCCCCGGCGGCGCTGTCGCAGGACGGGGATATAGACGCGATATTGTGACGAAAAGGAGGATGTGCTATGTCATTATTCACCAGATTCAGGCTGTTCATACTACGGCTCAGGCTGAGGCTCACACGGCCGCGGATACACTACATAGGCGGCAGCGACACGCTCCCCCCGCCTCTGCCGAGGGACGAGGAGGACGCCGCGATAAGGGCGCTCGCGGAGGGCGACGAGGCGGCAAAGCAGCTGCTCATCGAGCACAACCTCCGGCTCGTTGTGTATATCGCCCGCAGGTTTGAAAATACCGGCATCAATCTCGAGGATCTCGTTTCGATAGGCAGCATCGGGCTTATCAAGGCGATAAACACCTTCAACGCCTCCAAGAGCATCAAGCTCGCGACCTATGCCTCCCGCTGTATCGAGAACGAGATACTGATGTACCTGCGAAAGTGCGGCAATCAAAAGGCGGAGGTGAGCTTCGACGAACCGCTCAACACCGATTGGGACGGCAACGAGCTGCTGCTCTCCGATATTCTCGGAACCGACGGGCAGGAGATAGTACGCCCGCTGGAGGACGACGCCGACCGCGAAATGCTGCATACGGCTATCTCGATGCTGGCTGACCGGGAGAAGCAGATAATTTTGATGCGCTTCGGCTTCATTGACGGCACCGAGTACACGCAGAAAGAAGTTGCCGACATGATGGGCATCTCGCAGAGCTACATCAGCCGCCTCGAGAAGCGGATAATCGCAAGACTTCACCGGGAGATGCTAAGGCAGATGCAGGTATGAATCACTGCCGTGTGCGTGCTCCAAAGGCTCCCCTGCGCAAGGGGAGCCTTTTTTCCGCCCTGTTCCTTATAATTGCAATGGGCGTGTGTGTGTGCTATAATGCCTGTATCGATTTTGTGCGGGAGGCCAGGGATGCTGAACGTTTTTGAATATCTTGAACAGAGCGCGGCGAGATCGCCGGGGAAACTTGCGTTCGCTGACTCGTCGCGGAGCCTGAGCTTTTCTGAGCTGCTCGCGGAGGCGGGCAGGGTCGGCAGATTCATCGCTGAGAGGACGGGCATACGCAAGCCGGTCGCTGTGCTGACTGACCGGAACGTCGACAGCCTGGCCGCCTTCATGGGCGCGCTCGCGGCGGGCTGCTTTTACGTCCCGCTTGACGCACAGATGCCGCCGAAGCGCCTCGGCAGCATACTCTCACGGCTCGGGGCCGAGGTCGTCATAGACTGCGCCGGAGGCAAGGCCAAAGTCGAGGGCGCTGTCCCATTTTCCGAGGCCGTCTCAGGCGAGGCCGACTGGAGCGTACTGGACGATAGGCGCTCGCGCGTGCTCGATATCGACCCCGTTTACGTCATATTCACCTCCGGCTCCACCGGGGAGCCGAAGGGCATAGTTTGCCACCACCGGGGCGTCATGGACATCGTCGACTGGCTCGCGGAGGCGGGCGGCTTCACTGAGGACGACGTGCTTGGCGGGCAGGCGCCCTTCTACTTCGACCTCTCGGTCAAGGACATCTACCTCACGCTCAAGTGCGGCGCGAGCTGCCACATACTCGACAGGCGGCTGTTCATGTTCCCTCCCCTGCTGGTGAAGGAGCTGGCCGCAAAGGAGGTCACGGCGCTCGTCTGGGCGACCTCGGCCTTCCATCTCACCGCGAACTCGGGTGCTCTCGAGGGCGCGGAGCTGCCCAAACTGCGTACCGTCATCCTCGGCGGCGAAGCGCTGCGCGCAAAGCAGATGAACATTTGGCGCGCGGCGTTGCCTCACGTGCGTTATGTTAACCTCTACGGCCCCACCGAGGTCACTGTGGACTGCACGTGGTATCCTATCGAGCGTGAGTTTGCCGACGGCGAGTCCATACCGATAGGCAAAGCCTGCCGGAACATGGAGGTTTTCCTGCTGGGCGAGGATTTAAAGCCGGTGCCGGATGGCGAGCCGGGCGAGATCTGCGTGCGCGGCACGGGTCTGGCGCACGGCTATTTTGGCGACCCCGTGAAGACGGCGGAGTGTTTCATCCCCGACCCGCGCCCCTGCGCGTGGCCGGACAGGATATACCGCACGGGCGACCTTGCGCGTGTGGACGAGCACGGGGATCTGGTCTTCCTCTCGCGGCGCGACGGGCAGATAAAGCACATGGGTTATCGTATAGAGCTGGGCGAGCTGGAGAACGCGCTCAGCTCCATAGAGGGCGTGAAGGCGGCGGTGAGTTTCTTTGACGCTGCGCGGGACAAGATAGTCTGCGTCTACGAGGGCGAGGCGGAGGCGGACGCGATAGGCCGTGAGCTGCGCGACTGGCTGCCGAAGTACATGCTTCCAAACGTCTACCGGCGGCTCGGGCGCCTGCCCTACAACGCCAATGGCAAGGTGGACAGGGTGCGGCTGAGGGATGAGTATTTCAATGGACAGGATAGCTGACGTAAAGCAGATGGACGCGCTCTTAGGCTCCGTCCTGCGGCGCGGGACGCTGACGAACTGCCCGCTGCCGGGCGCGGAGCTGCGCCGGGCGGCGGAGGCCGGGGAGCTGGCATACGAGCGCTGGGACGGCGGGCTGTGCATACTTCGCAACTGCGGCGGGTTTTACCGTGTGAGCTATTACGTTACCGACCCTGCGGCGGAGTTCTCGCCCGCGTGGGACATGGACGCCGTGGTCGAAGGCGCGTATTCTGAGGCGATGGACGCCTTCTGGCGCGGCGCGGGCTTTGAGTTCCGGTTTCACCGTTACCGGCTCTCGCGGGCGGCCTGCGAGGGAGCATCGGAGGAGCTTCCCGAGCCGGAGACGGTCGGGGCCGCGGAAGCGCTGGAGCTGCTCGAGGCCGCGTTCGACCGGCGCACGGGCTGCCTGCCGGACATGGAGACGCTTGAATGGGGTTCAAGCGAACGTCTGATGCTATCACGGCGAGGGGCCGACGGGGAACTCGAGGCGCTGCTGAACGTCAAACGCGAGAGGCGCAGCTATGAGATACGTCAGCTGGCGGTCTCCGAACGCGCCCGAGGCAAGGGCCTCGCGCAATCGCTGGTAGAGGAATTCATCGCGCGCTACGGGAGCTCCCAGCTGCTGGTCTGGGTACGGGACGACGCCCCCGCGGCGAGGCATATATACGAAAAATACGGATTTAGGGCCGATGGGCGTGAGACGGCCGTCTGGCTCAGGAAAGGGTGAGCTACATGGAAAAGCTGCTGAAAATACTCAAGGAGGCCTGCCCGGGCGTGGATTTCGAGAGCTCGGACGCCCTCGTGGACGACGGGGTGCTCGACTCCTTCGACATTGTTTCGATAGTCTCGGCCATTATGGACGAGTACGACGTACTCATCTCGGTAAACGAGCTGGTGCCGGAGAACTTTAACTCCGTGTCGGCCATGTACGAGCTGATAGAGAAGCTCGGGGCCTGATATTTCAATGTCTTTCACGTCGGTCGGATTTCTGATATTTGTCGCGGCGCTGGTACTGCTGTACTATGTGCTGCCGAAAAAGTGCCAGTGGCCGCTGCTGCTCGCGGCGAGCTGCGGCTTTTATATCCTCGGCGGGGGCGCGGCGATCGCGTACCTCGCTTTTACCGCGCTTTTGACCTGGTGGGCAGGCCTGCTTTTGGGGCGCTTGAACGCTAAAATGAAGGAGCTGCCGAAGGAGGAGCGGGGTGTGCCGGCAGGGCGCAAACGGCTGGTCGTGCTGGCGGTCTGTCTGCTGGCCTTCGGTCAGCTCTTTGTGCTCAAGTACCTCGGCTTCACGCTCGAGGCGCTTGCGCGACTGTTCGGGCGTGAGGGCTTCACGCTCGAGCTGGTACTGCCGCTGGGCCTGTCGTTCTTCACCTTTCAGGCCGTGGGCTATGTCGTGGACTGCTACCGGGGGCAGGTGGAGCCGGAGCGGAACTTCGGCAAGTACGCGCTGTTCGTGTCTTTCTTCCCGCAGATCATACAGGGGCCTATCTCTCGCTTCGGCGACCTTGAGCATCAGCTGTGCGCGGAGCGGAGCCTCGACTGGGACAAGCTCAAATACGGCATACAGCTGGCCATGTGGGGCTATTTCAAGAAGCTCGTCATCGCCGAGCGCGCGGGCGTCGTGGCGGACGCGGTGTTCGGGGACGTGTGGAACTGGCACGGCTCGGTCATGGCCTTCGGAACGCTGGCCTACTGCGTGCAGCTCTACTGCGACTTCTCGGGCGGCATCGACATCACCCGCGGCGTGGCGCAGACGCTGGGCATAGACCTCGCGGAGAATTTCAAACGGCCCATCTTCGCCCTGAGCCTTCAGGACTACTGGCGGCGCTGGCACATCACGCTCGGGTCGTGGATGCGCGACTACGTGTTCTATCCTCTCGCGCTCTCGAAGCCCTTCCGCAGGGTCGGCTCCGTCGCCCGGAAAAGGCTGAAAGGCCCGGCGGGCAAGGTGCTCGCGACCTCGCTGGCTACCTTTGTAGTCTACTTCGTCATCGGCATCTGGCACGGGGCGAGCTTCAAATACATCGCCTACGGCTTCTACAACGGCGGCCTCATAACGCTCGGGCTGCTGCTCGAGCCGTACTTCGCGAGGCTCAGGCCGAAGATACACATGGACGAGCGGCCCGGCTGGCAGCTTTTCCGCATGGCGCGCACCTGGCTCATAGTCTTTGCGGGCCGCTATATGACCCGCGCACCGAGGCTGCTCACGGGGCTTGCCATGCTCAAGGCCACGGTGCTGGACTTCAACGCCTCCTCGCTCACGGACGGGACGCTGCTGGAGCTCGGGCTTTCAGGCTTCAACATGGCGGTCTGCGCCCTGGGCGTCCTCGTCGTGCTCATCGTAGAGGGTTATCAGGAAAAGGGCGGGCATGTCCGGCTCTGGATGGAGCGGCGCAGCGGCTTTGCGCAGTGGGCCATGCTCATGGTCTCGCTGCTCGTCATAATCGTGCTCGGCGCGGCGGGCAGCGGCTATGTCCCCGCCGAGTTCATCTACGCGCAGTTCTAGGAGGTGCGGCATGAGTTCTAAAAAATGGTTCGTCATGTTCTGCCTCTGCCTGCTCTGTCTGCCGCTGCTGCTCGCGGGGCTGAACTACTTCGTCGACCCCTTCGGCGTCTTTGGGAACCTCACCTGGTACTCATTCAGCGAGACGCTCAACCCCCGCATCGGCAAGTACGAGTACCTGCTCGAGCACTCGGATGAGTACGACTCCTACATCGTTGGCAGCTCCTCCGCAAGCTCCTATCCGGTCGAGCAGCTGAATGAATACCTCGACGCGAAGTTCTACAACAGCTTTTTCTACGGCTCGGATATGTACGACTGCGAGAACACCGTGAGATGGCTGCTCGACAACTGCGAGGTCAAAAACATCCTCCTGAGCATCTACATCGACTGCGGTGCTCACTACGACGCGGGCGAGGACGAGCTTACCATGCGCGAACCCGCGCAGATAAGCGGGCGGAGCGAGTTCTGGTACTATCTGAGTTACCTGTTCAGCAGCCCGAACTATGCCTTCGACAAGCTCACGGACATGTATAACGACACATTCCTCACCCAGCCCTTTGATGTTTTCGACGAATACACCGGCTCGTACGACAAGCGCACGCGGGACATCGAGAACATAGGCGACATGGAGCGCTATCTCGAGGCCTACCCTGCCTTTGCGGACTACCCGGCGGTGAACGTGCAGCTCGACGAGATTGAAAACTGCATGGCGAGCGTCGCCGAGGTTAAAAGGATGTGCGAGGAGGCAGGCGTGAACCTCATCGTCGTCTGTCCTCCCGCGTACTCCGAGTACCTCAGTTATCTTGACAGCGGCGAAGTTGAGAGCTTCTTCACCTCGCTCGCCGAGGTCACGGACTTCTGGGACTTCACCTACAGCTCCGTGAGCCACGAGCCGAGGTACTTCTACGACGAGACGCACTTCCGCAACTGCGTGGGCACGATGGCGCTCGCGCGCATCTTCGGCGACGAGAGCGTGTATGTGCCTGAGGACTTCGGCGTCTATGTGACGTCTGAGAACGCGGCGGAGCACGCAAAGACCGTCTCGGCGCTGGCGGCGGTGGCGGATGTGGAGAGCTACACCGCCGAGGTGCCGATTCTCATGTACCACGAGGTGACGGAGGGCGAGGCCGGGGAGTACAGCATAAATGT
The DNA here is from genome assembly GCA_900546615.1 of uncultured Eubacteriales bacterium. Lineage (GTDB taxonomy): Bacteria > Bacillota > Clostridia > Oscillospirales > Oscillospiraceae > Scatomorpha > Scatomorpha pullistercoris. Next base: position 67,704 of record URDJ01000009.1, read on the forward strand.
CGCCGACTTCGAGGCCCAGCTGCAGGCGCTTGCCGACGCAGGCTATACCACGGTCAGCTTCGACGAGCTTTACGACTATGTCACGACCGGAGCGGAACTGCCGGAAAAGCCCATCGTCATCACCTTCGACGACGGCTACATGAACAACTACACGCTGGCCTTCCCGATACTCGAGAAATACGGCATGAAGGCCACTATCTTCGCCATCGGCGTTTCCTTCGGTAAGGATACCTACAAGGGCACGGGCATTGAGATAACGCCGCACTTCGGCGCTGACGAGGCGCTGGAGATGGTGCAGTCCGGCCTCATATCCGTGCAGACCCACACCTGGGACATGCATCAGGTCGAGGGTCTGGACGAAGACCCGATACGCCGCGGCGTGCTGCAGATGGACGGGGAGTCCGAGGAGGAATATATCGAGGCGATGAGGCAGGACCTCTCGGCCGCTCAGGAGCAGCTCGAGGCGGCCACGGGCGAGCCGGTGACGGTGCTCTCATATCCGAACGGGCTGTACTCCGACCTCAGTCAGGCTCTCTGCCGCGAGGCGGGCATACTCGTGACCGTGACCTCCGAGTCAAGGGGAAACACGGTGATAAAGGGCATCCCTCAGTCGCTCTACGGCATGGGCCGCTATGTGGTGGACAGCCTCAGCCCGGCGGAAATGCTCGAGCTGATAGCTCAGTGACGTGAAACTATAAAGCTCAGGGCCTTCGGAATGAAGGCCCTGAGCTTTTTACAGTATGATGATGAGCGCCAGCACCAGCCCCACGGCGGCGGTGCCGATGAACAGCCACTGTTTCCAGCGCTCCGTCGTCTTCGGCGGCGGGACAGTGTCGCGCAGATAGTCCCCGGCGGCGCGGCGCGCCTGTCTGAGCACCTCCTCCCTGCTCACGCCGCCGGCGTTGGCGTAGTCCTCACGCACTATAAATATCGCTTCCTCAAACATCCTCGGGTCTGGCGAACGCACGATCACGGCCCTGCGCGCCACACCTTTTACGACTGACCTGTTCTTCATACGCGCGCATCCACCCTCACTGCCAGCACCGTCATGTCGTCCGAGGTGCCGTATTCCTCAGCCGCCTGCCGCAGCACCTGCCGCGCCAGCGTCTTCATGTCCGTCTCCGGCCTGTCCTCGCGCATCAGCTCGCGCAGCCAGGCGTCGTCGTCTCCGCTTATCACGCCGTCCGAGGCGATGACCGCAAGGCTCCCCGGCTTGAGCCGCATCCGCACCACGTCCGGGGCCGCGCCCTCGCCCGCCACGAGGCCCGCCGCGAGGCTCTCGCCCGAGACGCGGCGCACGCTCTTGCCCGTGCGCACGTAGGACGGCGCCGCGCCGTATTTATAGAAACTCGTCTCGCCCGTGAACAGGTCCACGCACATCAGGTCCACCGTGGCATAACCCCACTCGTCTCCGTTGCGCAGGAGCATCACCGAATTGAGTATCTTCATCGCCGTCGCGGGGTCAACGCCGGAGCGCAGGAAACGCTCGAGTATCTCGATGGCCTCCGTGCTCTCCACGGCCGCGCCCTCGCCCGTGCCCATGCCGTCCGAGAGTATGACGCACAGGACGCCCGCGTCGGTCTTGAAATATGTACCGTGGTCGCCCGAGACCTTCTCGCCCTTCTTCTTCATCGCCGCTATGCCCACCGATACGGCCAGCGGCTCAGCTTCGAGCAGGGTCAGCCGCCCCTCGCCGCCCGAGTTCGGCCTGCACAGGCGCACCCCCAGCACGGCCGAGAGCTTGTCGAGGTATGCCGGGTCCCCGGTAAGCGCCGAGAGCTTGCCCGACTCTATGACCGCGCGGAGCCTGCCCGTCGAGTCGCGAAACACCGCTGCATCGGCCTCTATGTCCTGCGAGCGCAGGTAGCGCATCAGCCGCCTCTCGGCGAGCGGGTCGGCCCCGTTCAGGCTGCCCAGCTCCTGAGCCACGCCCGCGAGTATCTCCGCGAAGTCCTCGTACTGGCCCCAGGCCGCCGAGCGGCTCTCCTCGACGCGGGCGCGGAACTGCCTGCGCCCCGCCGAGGCCCTCAGCTCCGCGTTCACCGCCGTGACAAAGGCCGCAAGGCCATTGCACTTCTCCCGGAACCATTCGGGGATGTCCTCGGCCTCGAGCAGCCCGCGCTCGTTCATCGCCGCCGTCGCCTGATTGAGCGCGTCAAGGGTCTCCATGTAGTTCTTCACCCAGCACTCGTCCCTGCGCTTGCAGCGTATACAGGCGGCGTCTGCCGCGCGGTCGAAGACCCGCGCCACGTCGTTGTCGTTTATAAATTCGGTGTTCCGCCGCGCCACGGCGGAGACGTCGTCGAAAGCCCGGGCTATGCCCTCCACGCGGCGCGAGGCATACTTGCGCAGGCCGCTCTCTCCCATGCCCGCCGACAGCGGCTGTATGAGTGAACCTATTCGAGCGAGCAGCCCCGGCGGCAGGAGCATGAAGCCCACCGAGGCCGCGAAGACCTCAAAGAGCGCGTCCAGCCTCTGCGTAAAGCTCCAGACACAGAACACCGCAAGGGCGTTGGCGAGGATGAAGCTCAGAACAAAACTCAGCCGCCCGAAACGTGAGAACATTCCGGACACCAGCCCCGCAAAGGCATAGGCCATTGTGAAGACCGGTACGCCGCCCGCCGCGGCATCCATCGCAAGCCCGAAAGCAGTGCCGGCAGCTGCCCCGGCCAGAGACCCGCCCTTGAGCGCACAGGTCATCACCAGCACCAGCGCCAGAGCACGTCCGACGGAAATTACGCCCATGATGTTCAGCCTCGAGAGCGCCATCAGCGCACAGGCTGCAAAGACTATGACCGCCGCGTCGTGACGCTTCTCCGAGGCCTCGGTGCTGCGCTCGCCCATGGAGAGCGCCTCGCGGAAAAAGCAGACCGCTCCCGCCGAAAGCACCGCCTCGACCACCGCCGGGAGTATCAGCTCCAGCGGCTCATCCCCGGCGGCGAGACCGCCGAGCAGCCCTGTCGCAGCCATGACCGAGGCAGTCAGCGCCGGCATGAACCACACCCGGCCCCGTACCTTCGAGTCAATAAAGATGAACCCTGCCGTGAATATCAGCACACACGCCGCCGCATAGCGTATACCCCAGGTCAGCCCGCCTACCGCAAGGTATCCCAGACAGGCCCCGGCCAGCGACGCCACGCCGTTTAAGCCCGCGCCCGCCTGAGCCACCGCCGCCGCCCCGAACGGCGCCGCCGTGCCCGCAAACCTCGCCGCCGACATCAAAAAACCCGTTAGAAAATAAACGCCCGCGGCACCCAGCGCCCCGGCTCGCCCTGATAATATGCTCCGCCGAGCCGGGATCTCCGACCCGCCTGACCTGTCCCTGCCTGCCATGCCCTCGCCTCCTGCGAATAAGTTGACATAAGTATAGGATAACTCGTTATGAAAACCATGTCACACGGCGCTGTTGAGAATTGGGTTTTATGGACGTTATTGAGCGGGAGCCGCGCAGGGCGCTTGTCAGGCACGGGCATGACGGCATTTTTCGGTGCAAAGCTCAGGCACAGGCGCTGACTCCACCTCCTTCCTCTCAAAGGCCGGCAGCATGGACATTTCAGCGCCACCTTTGAGGATATGCCCAAACTCTACAGCAGTTGTAAAAAAATTAAAAAGCACTTGACATTGTAACAGTTGTAGAGTTTAGAATATAGATAAGGATAAATTGCCCGAGCTTCGGGCTGGGATATGGGTCGGGTGATTGTGCAATTCTTACAAGTATTCCCGCAGCTTATAATTTAAGGAGGTAAAAGCATGTTCAACAAAACGGCATACGGACTGGGCAGCGTCCGCTCCTACATCCGCGAGGTGTTCGAGTACGGCCGCCAGCAGGCGAAGATCGTGGGCGAGGAAAACGTGTTCGACTACAGCCTCGGCAACCCCTCCATCCCCGCGCCTGAGAAGGTCAACGAGAGCATAATCAACATCCTCAACACCGAGAGCAGCATCAAGGTCCACGGCTACACCAGCGGCCCGGGCGACGACTGCATCAGGCAGGCCGTTGCAAAGAACCTGACCGAACGTTTCGGCAAGGTCATCCGTCCGGCGAACCTCTTTTTCACCTGCGGCGCGGCTCCCGCGCTCATGACCGCGCTCACCGCCCTCGCCTGCGAGGACAGCGAGGTCATCGCAATTGCCCCCTTCTTCCCCGAGTATAAGCCATTTATCGAGAGCTCCGGCAACAAGTTCGTAATGGTCCCGGCCGACACCACGAACTTCCAGATAGACCTCGCCGCGCTCGAGAGCCTCGTAAACGAGCACACCCAGGCCATAATCATAAACTCCCCGAACAACCCCTCCGGCGTCGTCTTCAGCAAGGAGACGCTCGAGAAGGTCGGCGCCATCCTCGGCGCGGCTGCGGAGAAGTACGGCCACCCCGTCTATATAATCGCCGACGAGCCCTACCGCGAGCTGGTCTATGACGGCGTCGAGGTGCCGTTTATCCCGAACGTGTATAAGGACACCATTGTCTGCTACTCCTGGTCGAAGTCGCTCTCCCTGCCCGGCGAGCGCATCGGCTACGTCCTCGTCGCCGACGACGTGACCGACGCGCCCGAGCTGACCGCCGCCGTCGCCGGTGCGGCGCGTATGCTGGGCCACGTCTGCGCGCCGTCGCTCATCCAGAAGGCTGTCGCCCTCTGCTGCGATATCATGCCCGACCTCGAGGCCTACGACGTGAACCGCAACCTGCTCTATAACGGCCTCACCGAGATAGGCTACGAGTGCGCCAAGCCGCAGGGCGCGTTCTACCTCTTCGTCAAGGCCCCGGGCGGCGACGCCATGGCCTTCGCGGAAAAGGCGAAGAAAAAGAACCTGCTCATCGTCCCCTCCGACTCCTTCGGCGTGCCCGGCTACTTCAGGCTGAGCTACTGCGTGTCCAAGGAGATGATCGAGCGTTCCCTGCCCGCGTTCAAGGAAGTTTTCAACGATTGACGGCCTGACGGCAAGGAGGTTAACATAATGCTGACGAACGAGTACTTAAAGCGGGTATACGAGACGGTACTGGCACGGAAC
>URDJ01000010.1 GCA_900546615.1 uncultured Eubacteriales bacterium
ACGCCAAAGGCGCACGGCCGGGTCGTCGAGGACGCCGACCCCTACGGGTTTGCGCGAAACGTACATGGTTGCGAAACCATCACGCCGGTGGTGTACGTCACGCCGGGCGGAGATGGAACACGCCCCTGCGGTTACGACGACGACCCGCCGTCATGCATCGATCATCACACCAAACCACTATTGAAAGGACGATATAAATGGACTTCAAAGGCAAGGACTTTTTGAAGCTGCTCGACTTCTCCACGGGCGATATAATCGCCCTGCTCGACCTCGCTGCCGAGCTGAAGGCGAAGAAAAAGGCGGGCATACCCCATAAGCTCTGCGAGGGCAAGAGCGTCGCGCTCATATTCGAGAAGACCAGCACGCGCACGCGCTGCGCCTTCGAGGTCGCGGCTCACGACCTCGGCATGCACCCGGTCTACCTCGACCCCTCCGGCTCGCAGATTGGCAAGAAGGAGTCCATCGCGGACACCGCCCGCGTGCTCTCGAGAATGTTCGACGGCATCGAGTACCGCGGCTTCGGCCAGAGCATCGTCGAGGAGCTGGCGCAGTACGCCGACGTGCCCGTCTGGAACGGCCTCACGAACGAGTTCCACCCCACGCAGATCCTCGCCGACATGCTCACCATCCGCGAGCACTTCGGCACACTGGAGGGCATCAAGCTCGTGTACATGGGCGACGCGCGCTACAACATGGGCAACTCCCTCATGATAGGCTGCGCGAAGCTGGGCATGCACTTCGTGGCCTGCGGGCCGATAGAGTACTTCCCGGACGAGAAGCTCATCGACCAGGCGCAGGAGATAGCCGCCGAGACCGGAGCCATCCTCGAGTTCTGGACCGAGCCGGAAACCGCGCTCAGGGACGCCGACGTGGTCTACACCGACATCTGGGTCTCCATGGGCGAACCGCCTGAGGCCTGGGCCGAGCGCATCGGCGCCATGCTGCCCTATCAGGTAAACGCCAGGGCCATGAGCCTCGCCAGGCCCACGGCAGTCTTCATGCACTGCCTGCCCTCCTTCCACGACCTCAAGACCACCATCGGCAAGCAGGTCGGCGAGGAATACGGCCTCGACGCGCTCGAGGTGACGGACGAGGTCTTTGAAGGCCCGCAGTCCATAGTGTTCGACGAGGCCGAAAACCGCATGCACACGATAAAGGCCGTCATGGCCGCCACCCTCGCCGGGCTGGAAACTTGACATTTGTTAATTAATATGTTAGACTGAAGGCGTCCGATTTTGACATCGGGCGCCTTCAGTTTTTGTGTGGGGTGAGCGCTGTGATACCGGCGGATAAGCGGATAGAGCGGCTGACGCAGGTCGCAAGGATGTACTACGAGCGGGACATGAACCAGAGCGAGATAGCTAAGACTCTGGGGGTCTCGAGGCCGCTGGTGAGCGTGCTGCTGTCGGAGGCGCGGGAGTGCGGCATCGTGACGATCACGATAAACAGCGTCGAGAGCGCGCATGAGCTGCTGGCGAGAAGGCTGGAGAACAGGTTCGGGCTGAAGCGGGCCGAGGTCGTGGACGACGCGGACAGCGCGGAGGATACGAACAATCTGGTCGCCGCACGGGCCTACGAGCTGTGCTTTCTCATGGACGAGCGGCCGCGGAGCGTGGGCCTCGGCTGGGGCTCGATGCTGGGCAGGATGGCGGACTATGCGGAGACGCTGCCGGATTTTGAGGGCGCGGCGAAGGGCAGGCTCTTCCCGCTCATAGGCGGCATCGGGGCCTCGTACCGCGGCTACCACACGAACGAACTGGCGCGGATAGTTTCGGGAAAGGCCGGGTTTGAGGCGGAATATCTGTATTTGCCCGCATTTTTTGACTCGGAGGCGGAACTGGACTTCGCCCGGAGGCTCGAGACCTGGGCCGCCGTGCAAAACGGCTGGGACACGATGGAACTGGCGCTCGTCAACATCTCGAACTACCCGTCCTACCCCGACCTCGGCGTCGAATACCGCTTCGGCGGCCGGCTGACCGAGCGCGGGGCCGTGGGCCGCGTGCTCGCGCACTACTACGACGAGTCCGGCCGCGTCATCGAGGCGAGCGTCAACAACGCCCTGCAGGCTGGCGTCGAGCAGCTCAGAAGGGCGCCGCGCACCGTCGCCGTCTGCTCCACGCTGCTCAGACCGCAGAGCGTCGCGGGCGCGCTCGCCCTCGGCGTCATCGACACCGTCTGCCTGCCCCGCTCGCTGGCCGAAAAGGTGCTCGAGCTGCACTGATAAAATAACTAAAAACCAGCGGGCCGATTTGTACAGGGCTATGAAAACTCTGGCAGATCGGCCTTTTTTCTTGTGTACGGATGCTTACATATGTTACACTTATAAAGGATAAAAAAAGCGTAATATCTAACATTCGTTAATAACAAGGAGGCGCGGCATGAACAGGGACGAGCTGGCGCGCAGGCTCGGGAGGGCCTGCGAGAGCGTGATAGCGGCCCGGGACGAGCTGACGGAGATCGACTCGCGCTTTGGGGACGCGGACCACGGCATAACGATGGAGAAGATCGCGCAGGCGGTGGCCGAGGCTGTCGCGGCGTCCGGCGGCGGTATAAATGCCATGCTGGGCGATGCGGCGATGGAGGTCATGATGATAAACGGCGGCAGCGCGGTGCCGCTCTGGAACACCTGGCTGGACGGCCTGGCCGAGGCCGCGCCCGAGGGCGACGAGCTGGACGCGGAGGGCCTCAGGCGGATGCTCGGCCACGCGCTGGAGAGCCTTTCGGAGATATCGAAGGCGAAGGTCGGGGACAAGACGATGATGGACGCGCTCATACCGGCGACGGAGGCTGCGCTCGCCTGCGAGGGCACGGAGGGCGAGATTCTCGAGGCGGCGGCAAAGGCTGCGGCGGAGGGCGCGGAGGCGAGCCGGGACTTCGTATCGAAGTTCGGGCGGGCGAGGAGCTACGGCGAGGCCACGATAGGCACGCCGGACGCGGGCGCGGTGTCCATGAGCCGCTTCTTCGCCGGACTTGCGGAATGACAAATTTACGATATGCTCAGGAGGTAAAAGTACCATGAAGATGAAGAAGTTCATAAACGACCCCAACACCCTGACCGACGAACTGCTGGAGGGCCTCGCCCTCGCGCACGCGGACATCGTGGACGTGCAGGGCCACCTCGTCATCAGCCGCGCGCTGGAGAAGGCCGACCGTGTGACCATCGTCACCTTCGGCGGCTCGGGCCACGAGCCGGCCCAGTGCGGCTTCGTCGGCGAGGGCATGGTGGACATCCAGGTAGTGGGCGATATCTTCGCCGCGCCGAACCCGCAGCTGGTGTTCGAGGCTGTGAAGATGGCCGACAAGGGCCGCGGCGTGCTGCTGCTGGTGCTCAACCATGCGGGCGACATGCTCTGCGGCAACATGGTCATGAAGATGGCGGCGAAGGCGGGCCTGAACGTCCGCAAGGTTGTGACGCAGGAGGATATCTCGAACGCGCCGCGCTCCAATGCTGACGACAGGCGCGGCCTTGCGGGCGCCATCCCGCTGTATCACATCGCGGCGGCCGCCGCCCGCGAGGGCAGGACGCTCGACGAGGTCGCGGCGCTGGCGCAGAGCTATGCCGACAGCATGGCGACCATCGCGGTCGCGGCCCGCTGCGCCACGCACCCGGCCACCGGCGCCGAGTTCGGCGACCTGGGCGACGTGGACATGGAGATAGGCATGGGCCAGCACGGCGAGGGCGGCGGCGGCCGCCAGCCCATGAAGACCGCGAAGGAGACCATAGAGATCATGGCCAACGCCCTCGTGAAGGATATCCCGCTCGCTGCGGGCGACAAGGCTTTCGTCATGATAAACGGCTCCGGCGCGACGACGCTCATGGAGATGTTCATACTTTACAAGGACTGCGTGCACTACCTCGAGGGCCTCGGCATAGAGGTAGTGGCTAACATGGTGGGCGAGATACTGACCGTGCAGGAGCAGGCGGGCTTCCAGCTGAACATAGCCAAGTGGAACGACGAGTTCCTGCGGCTCTGGAACACCCCGGCGCATACCCCGGCCTTCTTCAAGGAGTGAGGGGCCATGGCTGACGCAGTTGGGAACAAGGCGGCGAAGGACTACCATCTCGGCACTCCCGCGCCCGAGCAGGGCTTCTTCGCCAAGGGCCTCGGCCACACGGACTGGGGCATGAAAAACCGCGTCTCGAGGCTGTTTTCGCCCGAGACGGGCAACACCGTGATGCTGGCCTTCGACCACGGCTACATCATGGGCTCGACGGCGGGGCTGGAGCGGCTGGACGTGACCATCGCGCCGCTGTGCGAGTACGCGGACGTGCTCATGGGCACGCGCGGGGCGATACGCAGCTGCATCCCGCCGACGACGAACAAGGCCGTCTGCCTGCGCGCGACGCACGACAGCTCGGTGCTCTTTGAGGACATGAGCCTCGGCTCCGGCCTCGCGCTGGACATGGAGGACGCCATCAGGATGAACGCGGCGGCGCTGGCCATACAGTGCTTCGTCGGCGGCGCGGGCGAGCGGGACTCGCTCGAGGCGCTCTGCCGCGCGGCGGACGCAGGCTACAGGTACGGCGTGCCCATCCTCGGCGTCACGGCGGTGGGCAAGGAGATGGCGCGCACGACGCAGTATTTCCTGCTCGCGACGAGGATGCTGGCGGAGCTGGGCGCGAGCGCGGTGAAGACCTACTACTGCGAGGGTTTCGAGAAGGTCGCCTCGGCCTGTCCGGTACCCATCGTCATAGCCGGCGGCAAGAAGCTGCCGGAGGCTGAGGCGCTGGAGATGGCATACAGGGCCATGAGCGAGGGCGCGAGGGGCGTGGACATGGGCCGGAACATCTTCCAGTCCGAGCACCCCGCGGCCATGTGCCGGGCCGTCGCCGCCATAGTACACCGCGGCTTCGACGCGAAGCGCGCCTGCGAATACTATCTCGAGCTTGCGAACGAATGAGAACGGAGGTATGATATGTCAGCAGAATATATGCACATCGGCATCCCGGTGCTGAATAAGAAGCCGAACATGGTGTATAACGACTGGGGAAAGTTCTGGGTCAACGAGAGCGTGGACGAGTACGACTACAAGATCGAGTACCTGAAATTCGAGGAGGGCACGCGCTTTCCCGAGCTGCTCGCGAAGCAGCCGCACGTGGCCTACAAGGTGGACGACGCCGAGCCGTATCTGGCCGAAGCCGACCGCGTCATCTTCGGCCCGGAAGCCCTGGGCGACAACGTGCGTCTGGCCTTCATCGTGAAGGACGACGCGATCATAGAACTGTACGAGGAAAAATAACGAGCTTACCCCCGCCAAACAATAAGGCGGGGGTTTTTCATGTCTCATGGGGCAGAGGCGTTTTTTACTTCGTGATTGACAATAGATTGACTATGTTATATGATATTTACAGTGTACAGAATCGTTTTCCATCCGAAAAAGTGTGCATTCTTTACAAGGAGGTATCGTTTTGTCAACCAAGGACACTATACGTGAGCTGAGCCGCCGCTCTCAGGCCAGAGTGCGCGAGCTGGTAGCCGAGAAGCGGGCGGGCACGCCGCTCATCGAGTACAACAGCAGCTTCATACCCGAGGAGTTCATCCGCGCGGCGGGTGCGAACACCTATTATATGTGCCGCGGCGGCGAGCCTGAGCCGACGGACGCCGTGCTCGACTATATGCTCAGGTTCATGAACCCGCTGTCCCGCTCCATGGCCGGTTACATGGAGCTGGGTCTCGACCCCATCACTCCAAACGCCGATCTCGTCGCCATCGCCCAGACCGACTGCCACGTCGGCCGCATCAGCGAGCTCATGGAGTTCAAGGGAGTCAAGGTCGGCAAGGTCGGCGTCCCCGCCGACTGGGAGAAGCCCGTGGCCTTCGAGTATTACCTCAACTCCCTGCGCGAGCTGATGAAAAAGGTCGAGGAGATCACCGGCAAGCCGGTGGATATGGACGCCGCGAGGCACAACATCGAGGTCTCGAACCGGATAAACAGTCTGTTCAGGCGCCTCGACGCGCTGCGCCGCGGCGACCGCTGCCCCATCGGGTTTGAGGATTACATGCGCCTGCAGCACCTGAGCTTCTCTACGGGGGAGCCGGAGCAGTTCGCGGACGAGCTGGAGAAGCTCTGCAATGAGCTGGAGGCCGGCTCCGAGTGCGCACTGCCCGAGAATGCGCCGAGGGTGCTGGTCGCGGGCCGCGTCATCGCCATCGGCGACTACACCATGCCCCGCCTGCTCGACAGCTTCGGCTGCGCCGTCACCGCCGACATGCTCGACGAGGGCGTCCGCGTCACCGAAAAGGACGTCTGCACCGAGGGCGACCTCTATGAGAATTTCGCGCGCAACCGCTATCTTGACAAGCTGCCCATCGACCTGTTCCAGCCCTCGTGGAAGCAGCGCTTCGAGAGGATGAAGGAGCTGATGGCCGCCGGGCGCGTGGACGGCGTTATCTGGTACCAGCTCGCCTTCGACGAGATATACGACATGGAGTACTCCTGCGTGGCCAAGTGGCTGGGCGAGATGAAGGTGCCGCTGCTGAAGCTGGAGACGGCCTATTCCTACTCGCGTGAGGAGATGGGCCCGCTCACGAACCGCATCGAGAACTTCGTGCAGAACCTGAAGGAGGGAAAGTAAAATGGCCGGAAAAGAGATAAATTCAAGGTTTTTGGAGCTCGCCGGCTTTGAAGGCGAGGAGCTTCAGGAGATACTCCCGCGCTGGCTGGAATCCGCCGACACGCTTGGGCTGAGCGACGAGGACATGCGCTATGCCGTCGAAGAATACATCCCAATGAACTGGGACGTGAAATACAGGGGCGTGCGGCTGCTCATCGGCGCGTGGACGCGCGAGCTGATGGAGGTCACGCGGACAAAGCAGTACAAGGCGGAGGGCAAGAAGATAATCTACGGCATCCTGCCGGCAGTCGTAACGCCGTATACGGCCTTCAAGCGTGCGGGCGGGGACAATGTGCACGTATCCTTCCCGGACCTCATACTGGTCAAGACCCTCAACGGCTTTTTCCACAAGGCGGCGCCGATAATAACCAAGGCGGAGGACCTGGGTTTCAACTACGGCTGCCGCCACTGCCCGCTGAACAAGACGCGCCTCGCCGCGTTCGCGACAGGGATGATAGCCTCGCCGGACGTCATCTGGAGCTGGGGCTTCAACTGCGACGAGGGGCCGAAGACCGACGAGCTGATCCAGTGCCTGACCGGAGAGGACTGGCCCTATGTCATCAGCCGCATCCCGCACGACACGTATTTCGGCCAGGCGGACGACGAATATGAGCGCATAAAGTATCTGAGCAAGGTCATAAAGTCCGATATCGACAAGATGTGCGAGCTGACGGGTATCTATCCGACGGAGGAGGATTTCAAGCAGGCGCTTGCGGACGCGGGGCGGTATCTGTTCAAGCTGGGTATGCTGGGGAATCTGGTGTGCAATTCCGACCCGGTGCCCGTGGGGGGCAACGCGCTGGTGCTGTTCCAGGATGCCGTCGGTGTGCCGCTGAATCACGGGTACAAGTATCTCGAGGCCGCGATAGACGTGCTCATCAAGGAGTGTCAGGCGGCGGTGAAGGCCGGTGAGGGCGTGCTGCCGAAGGGCGCGCCGAAGGTGGGCAGCTATTTCGTGCCCTTCTGCATCCCATGGATCGACCGCATCTTCCGCGAGAACGGTGTGGCGACGACCTTCAGCCAGACGCTCAGCCCGAGCAAGAGCCAGATGAAGCCCTCCGCCTATGCGGACGACCCATACATGGGCATGGCGGAGCAGTGGCTCAAGATGCCTCTGGGTCAGAACATGGGCTACGAGGCCGAATCGATGATAGAAAAGGTCAACGCGAACCACCCGGACGGCATGCTGATGGGCTTTTTCGACTTTGACCGCTGGCTGGGCGCGCACCAGAAGATGTGCGCCGAGATCGTTCAGAAGGCGACGGGCGTGCCGCACTACTACATCGAGGCGGACTTCTGGGACGACCGCGAGTACAGCGAGGAAGCGCTGCGCACAAGGATAGAGAGCATCTGCCAGATCATGCACACCCGCAAGGGCGACTGAGCGGAGAAACATTAAAACAGCGGGGGACTTTTCAGTCCTCCGCTGTTTTTGTGCAGCCGGGCCGACGCGCTGAGGCGCTCAGTTTTCCCAGAAAAGCTCGTCCAGCGTCCTGCCCAGCGCGCGGCAGATGGCGAGGCAGAGCTTTATGGTCGGGTTATAGTCGCCCTTCTCTATCGCGTTTATCGTCTGCCGCGAGACCCCTGCCGCGTCCGCCAGCTGCTGCTGTGACATGTCCAGCGCCGCCCGCGCCGCCTTCAAGCGCAGGTTCTTCATTCCTCAGCGCCCCTGTCCCGCAGCCCATGGAGCCAGTACATCAGCAGCGTGAAAAAACCCCACATGAACGCCCGGCCCCGCGCCAGCACCTGCCGCTCGTCATATTCGTCCCTGTTGAACGCCATCCTGAACACTCCCTTCCTTCTGCCCGGAGTATAACATTCGCCCGACAAAATGTCAAGTATATTTTACTTAATATCGCATAAAAACGTCCCCGGTCTCCCGGGGGCGTATCTCATTTTACGTTATACTTGCCCAGTATCTTTTCCTTCCAGACGTCCTCCGGCTCGGCCTCGTAGCTCTCGACGTAGTCGAGCAGGGCGCTGGGCTCGTCGAAGATGGCGTAGAGCGCGTGGCCGTCCTCGGGGAAGAAGCGCTCGTCCACGGCCTTCGTGAGCATGGCCTCCATGGCGTCGTAGTAGCCCAGCGTGTTCAGCACGGCCATGGCCTTGGCGTGGCGGCCCAGCTGCTTGAGCGTCAGGGCCTCGAAGAATTCCTCGAAGGTGCCGATACCGCCCGGCAGGGTGATAAAGGCCTCGGACATATCCTCCATGGTCTTCTTGCGCTCGGACATGGTCTCGGTGAAGATCATCTGAGTGCAGCCCTCGTAGAGTATGCCCGGCTCATCGAAGAACCGTGGGGCGACGCCGATGATGCCCTTGGCGCCGGCGCTCGCCATACCCCTTGCCGCCGCGCCCATGAGGCCGCTCGTGCCGCCGCCGAACACCAGCTCGTGCCCTCGCCGGGCCATCTCAGCGCCCAGCTCGAAGGCGGCGTCGTAGTATTCCTGTCTCAGCTCGCGGCTCGAGGCCCCGAACACGCATATTCTCATCTTCCGTTCACTCCTCAAAATCCAGCACGCGCCGCATCCTCGCCAGCGTCAGCCGGTTGCGTATCGCGGCCGAGATATCCAGCACCTCGTCGGAGAGCGACTCGTCTATGCCTATGTCCGAGAGCCGGTATTTCCCGTCGAGGCCCTGGAACACCGCCGCGAACTCCTCCGCCGTCGGGATGTTCGAGACGATATCGCGTATCTCGTCCCAGTGGTCGACGATGTTCTGCGGCTCGAAGGCCGCGAGCACGTCGTTTTTGTTCTCCTCTATGATGCCCTCGGCGAGCGGGCCGAACTTCTCGCGTATCCAGCTCTCCGGCAGCGGCTCGAAGGGCTTCGCCTTCGGCGTCTTTTTCATCATCCGGTGATACTCGCCCGCGCAAATGACCGAGCCGACGCCGACGCACTCGCCGTGGATGCCGTGCGCGCCCTCGAACCTCGGCGGCTTCATCTCGACGAGGTGGGCAACGAGGTGCTCCGCGCCCGAGGCCGCCCGCGAGTTGCCCAGCATCTGCATCGACAGCCCCGATATCATCTGGGCCATGGTCATGGCCTCGAAATCCGGCTCGTCGCCGTCGAGCAGCGCGTCCGCGCAGGAGACCATCATGTCCAGCGCCTGCTGTGCCATGCCCGCGACGCGCTCGCAGTAGTATTCGCCCGACGCTATGTGCGCTATCTTCCAGTCCGCGAGCGAGATGTGCTTCGACAGTATGTCCGCGACGCCGCTGACAGTGAGGAACATGGGCGAGCCGGCGATTATATTCAGGTCCGCTGCGACCAGCGCCGGGGCCGACATGGGTATCGAGCGCTTGTGACCGTCTATCACCACCGAGCACACGTTTGCCGTGAACCCGTCGGAACTCGCGAGCGTCGGTATCGCCACGAATGGGATGCCCATGTGGAAGGCGTTATAGCGCGCAAAGTCCATGAGCGTGCCGCTGCCGACGGTGACGATGACGTCCGGGTCTTCCAGCTGGGGTATGATGCCCTCGATGAGGCTTTTTTCAGAGTGCAGTCCCTTCGCCTCGAGCACTATCTCCTTGTCGGCCCGGACGTGGACCATGCCGGGCAGGTTGTATGTATTGGTATCGTAGAGCACGGTGCGGCGGCCTGTCAGCCCGCACTGCTCCATGCAGCTGTCGAAATGCCGCAGGGCGTCGTACTCGACGACTACCATTCTGGTCTCCAGCGGGTGTTCCCGTCCGCAGGGGCAGGGCCCGGAATACTGCGCGCAGTCAATTATCAAGCAATGACCTCCTTTATATCTCATTTACATCAGTACAACGACTTTACCACACATCCGCCCCGAAAGCAACAGGCCGTCCCGGTATCCAGCCCGGAACGGCCTATTGTGAATTATTTATTTATTTCTTCAGCTTCAGGGCCTGCCTGACCTTTGCCGCTATGCCTTCGGCAGTCAGGCCGTAGGCTTCCAGCACCTTCTCGGCCTTGCCGGAGCGCCCGAACTCATCGTACACCCCGTGCCTCACTACGGGCACCGGATTCGTCTCCGCGATGTACGCCGCTATCGCGCTGCCGAGGCCGCCCATGACACTGTGCTCCTCAGTGGTGACGATGCAGCCGGTCTCCTTCGCGGCGGCGTCGAGCGCCTCTTTGTCTATGGGCTTGACGGTGTGGAAGTCCAGCACCCTCGCCGAGACGCCCTCGGCCTCGAGCGCCTCCGCTGCGGCCAGCGCACGCTGCACCATGAGGCCGGTAGCGCATATGGTCACGTCGCCGCCCTCGCGCAGCTTCGCCGCACGGCCTATCTCGAACTTATAGCCCTCGACCGAGTCCGTCACGTTCTCGACCGCCATCCTCCCCAGCCGCATATACGCCGGGCCGACGTACTCGATGAGCGCCAGCACCGCCTGACGCATCTCGTTGCCGTCGCAGGGATTGAGCACCAGCATGCCGGGGATGGCGCTCATGAGCGCCAGATCCTCGAGGCACTGGTGGGTCGCGCCGTCCTCGCCCACCGACAGGCCGCCGTGCGAGCCTATGCACTTCACGTTCAGGCCCGGGTATGCCACGGAATTGCGCACCTGCTCGTAGGCCCTGCCCGCCGTGAACATGGCGAAGGAGTTGGCAAAGGGCTTCTTCCCGCAGGTCGCAAGGCCCGCCGCCACGCCTATCATGTTCGCCTCGGCGATGCCCATATCGAGGAAACGCTCCGGATACGCCTTCGCGAAGCCCTTCGTCATCGTCGCGCTCGAGAGGTCGGCGTCGAGGACGATAAGCTCCGGGTATTTCTCCGCCAGCTCTACCAGCATCTCGCCGTAGACCGCGCGTGTAGCCTTTTTCTCCGCCATCTCATTCCACCTCCAGTTTCGCGACGGCCGCGTTCAGCTCCGCCATCGCCTGCTCGTACTGCTCCGCGTTCGGCGCCTTGCCGTGCCAGCCCGCGTCGTTCTCCATGAAGGATACGCCCTTGCCCTTCACCGTCTTTGCCAGTATGACGCTCGGGCGGCCCTCGGTCGCCTTCGCCTGCGCGAGGGCAGCGCGCAGCGACTCAAAATCGTGACCGTCCGCCTTTATGGCGTTCCAGCCGAAGGCCTCGAACTTCGCATCCAGCGGCTCCGTCGGCATGACGTCCGCCGTCCTGCCGTCTATCTGCAGCCCGTTCACGTCCACGATGCCGCAGAGCTTGTCCAGCTTATACTTTGCCGCGGCCATGGCAGCCTCCCAGATCTGGCCTTCCTCGACCTCACCGTCGCCCATGAGCGCGTAGACCCTGTAGTCCGCGCCGTCGAGCGCCCCGGCGATCGCCATGCCCACCGCTGCCGACAGGCCCTGGCCCAGCGAGCCGGTCGACATGTCCACGCCCGGCACGTTCACCATGTCCGGGTGGCCCGACATGTGCCCATCGATGCTGCGGAACAGCTCCAGCTGCTTTTCAGGGAAAAATCCCCTCAGCGCAAGTATCGAGTACAGCGCCGGGGTGCAGTGGCCCTTGCTCATCACGAACCTGTCGCGTCCCGGGGCCTTCGGCTCCGCGGGGTCTACCCTCAGCTGCTCGAAATACAGCTCCGTCAATATGTCCATGGCCGAGAGCGAACCGCCTATGTGCCCGCTGGCCGCGCGGAACACCATCTCCATGCCCAGACGCCGCCCCTTTGCGGCGATGAGCTCAAGCTCACCTGTCGTCATATCCATGCCTCCTGACATCAATTTTGCCGGTCTTGAGCCATTATACCACTCCGTTTCCCTCATTTCAAGGCGATAGCCGGCGAAGGAGAAAGTCTCGCCTAACTCGGACTTGTAAAATTTTCAGCTATGGGCTATAATCGACCGGCAGGTAATACTTAGAAAGGTGAAATAACTATGGCCGACTATATCAAATACCAGATAACCGCAGATTCCGGCTGCGACCTCTCGCTGGAAAAGTGCGAGGAGCGCGGCGTGCTGCCGTACAAGATGCCCTTTACGATGGATGGCGTGCCGATGACGGACGGCATGACGGAGGAGAGCTTCCGGCAGTTTTACGACCTCATGCGCGCGGGCGGGATAGCAAGGACGAGCCAGATAAACCCGGATGAATTCACGCAGTTCTGGCGCCCGCTGGCTGAGGCGGGGGTTCCGGTGCTGCACGTCTCGCTGGCGGCGGCGATCTCCGGCTCCTGCAACAACGCGCGCATCGCGGCGCAGTCGCTCATGGAGGAACACCCCGGCTGGATATGCCGCGTGGTGGACTCCGCCAACGCCTCGGCGGGCTTTGGGCTGGTGGTCCTCAGGGCCGCCGACAACCGGGATAAGGGCATGGCGCTCGAGGAAAATGCAAGGGAGCTGGAGAGCATCGTCCACAACGTGAACTCCATCTTCACTACGAATGACCTCACCTATCTCTACCGGGGCGGGCGCGTGAGCAAGACGGCCGCTGCCTTCGGTACGGCGCTGAACATCGTGCCCATCATGCACCTCGACTACGAGGGGCATCTCGAGGTCTGGCAGAAGGTCCGGGGCGACAAGCAGTGCTTCAAAAAGGTGCTCAGGGATATCCAGGAGCTGGTCGTGGACGCCGCGGGCCAGACGCTCATCGTCTCCGAGGCCGACGCGCCGGAGAAGGCTCGCGAGTATGGGCACGCGCTGGTCGAGACCTGCGACTTCCGCGACGTGTTCTATACCCACATCGGACCCATCATCGGCGCGCACACCGGGCCGGGCCTCATATCGGTGTTTTTTGTAGGAAAAGAGAGGACCTGAGCGGGAACATTTCCGCGCCGTTTGATGTCTCACATAAGCTATGAACGCTGCAAAGAGATTTACGCTGATTTTGATACTTATAGCAGCCGTGGCTGCGCTGGGTCTTCTGCTGTTCGTCCGACTGGCGGGCGAACCGGAGCCGCCGGTCACGGCTGCGCCTGCTGCCTCGGAGGCCCCCTCTCCGACACCGTCGCCGACGCCCACGCCTGAGCCGGAGCCTGCACCCTCGCCCACGCCTGAGCCGGAGCCGGAGTATTTCACCGTCTCCATGGTCGGCGACTGCACCCTCAGCTCGTCTCAGCTCTACCCGCACTTCGAGTACATAGTCGACGGGGACATGAGCTGGCCCTTCTCGGGCACGGTGCAGTATTTCGAGGACGACTACCTCACGATAGCCAACCTGGAGTGCAGCCTCTCGGAGGAGAAGCTCACGGGCTATACGACCTTCTGGTTCTGCGGCGCGGCGGAGAACGCGCAGATACTTGTGGACGGCTCCGTGGAGTTCGTGACCCTGGGGAACAACCACACCATGGACTTCGGCCAGACCGGGCTGGAGAATACGAAGGCGACGCTCGACAGCTGCGGCATAGCCTATGGCGAACCGGACGGCAGCTATGTCTACCAGCGGGACGACGGCATAACGATTGGCCTGTACGCTGCCAAGTGGCTGGCCACGCAGTCGGAGATCGTCAGCGGCGTCTCGGCGCTGGCGCAGAGGGACGACATTGACATCGTCATCTGCCTGATGCACTGGGGCAATGAGGGCAGCTACCGCCTGACGGAGAACCAGACTCAGCTCGGGCAGGCGGCGATCGACGCCGGTGCGGACATTGTATACGGCTCGCACCCGCATGTCCTGCAGCAGATAGACGAGTATAACGGCGGCTGCATAGTGAACAGCCTGGGCAACTGGGTCTTCGGCGGCAACACCGCGCCGAGGGACAGGGACACGGCCATAGTGCAGTTCACGATAAAGCGCGACGTCGACGGCACGGTGACGGTCGAGGGCTGGGAGGCCATCCCCTGCCGGCTGTCGAGCACCGTTGCCTATAACGACTACCGACCCGAGCCCTACGAGGAGGGCACTGAGGAATACGAACGGGCCATGTCCAAGCTGCTGGGCACCTTCACCGGCCCCGACCTGGTGGTGGACTACTCGCAATACCACCAAAACGAAGAAGATACCCCCGCGTCCGACTCGCCCGACGCCGAGATCACCCAGCTGCCCGAGCAGCCGTAAAAACAGGGCATACAAAACCGCGAGCGCCGCTGACCGTTTCCGGTCTCGGCGCTCGCGGTCTCTTATTACCTTTCCCGCTCAGCGGCGGCGGCGGGAGGTGCGGTGGTCCGAGTACATCTTGTTGTCGGCCATCCTGCTGTCCGACTCCTGCATGAACTGCTTCAGCTTGTCCTCAAAGCTCGCGTCCCCTGTGGGGCCGTTCGCCCTCGGCATCGGCTGCCGGGCGTTGTACTGCTGCCTCGGCTGCTGGGACGCCCCCTGCGGCCGCGCAGGCCTCCGCTCTGGCCTCGGCTGCTCCTCCGCCTTCTTGATGGAAAGATTGATCTTCCCATCCTCGCTGATGCCTATCACCTTCACCTTGACGGTCTGCCCGTCCTGAACGTAGTCGCGCACATCGCTCACAAACGTGTTCGCGATCTCCGAGATGTGCACCAGTCCGCTCTTGCCCTCAGGCAGCGCCACGAACGCCCCGAACTTCGTTATGCCCGTGACCTTGCCTTCCGTTACCATTCCCACCTGAAGCTGCATCTGTGCTCTTTATCCCCCTGTATGTAATTCATGGTCGCCGCTCAAAATTATGATATCCCCCGGATATGCCAGGCCCAGCCGCTCCCTCGCGAGCCGCTCCGCCGTATCCTCATCCAAACCGCCC
Organism: uncultured Eubacteriales bacterium; assembly: GCA_900546615.1. Taxonomy (GTDB): domain Bacteria; phylum Bacillota; class Clostridia; order Oscillospirales; family Oscillospiraceae; genus Scatomorpha; species Scatomorpha pullistercoris. The sequence goes on from URDJ01000010.1 coordinate 15,201, forward strand.
TGCGTAAGAGTCAGCAGCCTCGAGTTTTCTTTCTCCAGCTCCTCGGCCTCGGCGCCCAGCCCCTCGAGTTCCATCTCGCAGGCTTTAAGCTCCGCCGCCGTCGCCGTGAGGCTTGCCAGCGCGTACAGCGACACCGCCGCTGCCAGCGTAATCATAACTGCCCTTGCGCGCCTCAGTGCCAGCACTCCCTTCGCTCCTGCGCCGGTTTTTCATCATTGTAAACCTTGCGAGAAATTTTGGGAAGATATTTTTTTGAATTTTTTCTAATTTTCTGAGTTTCGACAGCCCTCTGCGCAGCGGAAGGCAGGCCCGGTGCAGCCTCCTGACAAAAAATCCGAAGATCTTCCTCACGCTGGCCGAGACCGTGAGCGCATACAGCGCCCAGCCGCCGCCCATGCACGCGAGCATGAACAGCCGAAGGCTTCCCTCGCCCGGCCCCAGCCCGAACGCAAACAGCCCAAAGCACAACAGCGCACAGAACACAAGGTCGCACAACACCGCCGTGAGCCTGCCCCCGGCACGCCGCAGCTCCCTCAAAAAATCGTACGCCACCCCGACGCACGCGCCCAGCCCCAGCGAGAGCAGCGCCTGCATCAGCTCCTGCGTTATCGGCCGCTCCATCAGCCGAACAGGCGGCTCAAGAAACCGCTCACCGGACGCTCGTCCTCATAGCCCAGCTCCACGACCCGGCCCTCCACCGCAAGCTCGCCAGTCTCCACGCTCAGCTTGCCTATGCGCAGGCCCTCGCCCACTATCGTCAGCCGGCCCTTCGCCGTCATCAGCTCTATCCTGTCCTCGTCAAAACGGCCGACCTCGTCCACGCCCGTCACCGTCAGACGCTCGCGCTCGTCGATGACCAGCCGGTGCGGCCTCGCCGCGGGCAGCGCCCTGTCCTCGTAGCCCATGCCGTCACGCTCCCTTCTACCCTAAGGTATGCGGACAGGCACTGAGAAAACTGTGACCTTTTGGCTTTCTTTGCCGAAAGCCTTGACCGCCTCCGAAAATGTGTTATGTTAACTCTCGGAGGTGGTTTTTTTCATGCGCAAGTGGAAGCTTCTGCTGTTCATACCCGCGCTGCTGCTCGTTGCGGCGGCGAATCTGCGTCCTGTCTGCACGGTTCGGGTAGACGGGGTGCCCGTCGAGGGCAGCTGGTCGCCGGGCAGCATCGAGCGTGCCGGGCGTCTCGCCCTGGGTATGGCCGAGGAGATCGCCCGCGGGGGCACGGCCCTGCCGGACATCGAGGTGAGCCGGTCGCTCTCCATCTTCCCCGCGTCCGGCGACGAAAACGAGCTGGCCGAGGCCATACTCTGCTCCTGCGAGGGCGTGCAGCGCGCCTGGGCGCTCAGCGTGGACGGCTGCTTCCTCGGCTGGGCTGAGGATATCTCGGCCCTCTCCGAGACCATGGAGACGGTCATCGGCATGCAGATACCCGTCTCGGCCATACGCGCGGGCTTCGACGCCGACATCTCCATCGAACCCGCCGCCATTCCCTCCGGCTGGCAGACCGACGTGGACACGCTCTCGCGCCAGCTCCACGAGCTGGCCCGGGTCTTTTACGTCACGCCCGACGGAGCCGTGCGCTGCGCCTGATTGAAGCCGTGCCGCTCGAGCACGGCGCGTATGTCCTCCGGCAGCGGGGCCTCAGCCGTGACCGTCTCGCCCGTGAGCGGGTGGACGAGCGTCAGGCGAGCCGAGTGCAGCGCGGGCCGCGCTATCTCCGCCGAGACGCGGCCGTAGAGCCGGTCGCCGAGAATGGGGCAGCCGATGTGCGAGAGGTGCACACGTATCTGGTGCGTCCGGCCCGTCTCGGGCCTGAGCCGCAGGAGCGCGAGGCCGTCCGACTCTGCGATCGTCTCGCAGCGCGTCACGGACCTCGCGCCATCCTCGCGGACGCAGAAGCGCTTTTCCTCGCCGCGCCTGCCGATGGGCAGGTCTATTACGCCCGCGCGCGGCTCGGGGACTCCAACGGTTATGGCGAGGTATTCGCGCCTGAGCGCCTCCGTGTGCAGCAGTCTCCTGAGCCGCTCGTGCATGTAGCCGGTCTTGGCGGCGCACATGACGCCGGTGGTGCCCCGGTCGAGCCGGTTCACGGGGTGGAAGGGCGCGGCGGTGCCCAGGTAGGCCGCGACCGCGGAGCCGACGGTGGCCTCGCCCCGCTCCGAGCGCCCGTGGACGGCCATGTCCGCGGGCTTGTCGATCATGAGGATGTCCTCGTCCTCCCAGAGCACGGCAAGCCTCGTATCCGAGGGCGCGAAGGCGGAGCCGCCCGTGTCGCCGACCTCGACGCTGAGCCTGTCGCCGGCGCGCACCGTGTCGAGGGTCTTTGCCGGGCGGCCGTTTAAGAGCACCGCGCCCTCGCGGTGCTTTAATCTCGTCACCAGCCCCGCCGAGAGGCCGAGCCGGGTCTGCAGCACGCTGCGGATCTTCCGTCCGTCCAGCTCGGCGGGTATCTCAAATTCCAGCCTGCGGCTCACAGCGCTTCCAGAGCCTCCTCATAGGCGGCCTTCGTGCGGTCGTCGAAGCAGACCATGCGCACGCGCTCTATCTCCGGGTACTTCTCGAGCGACTCCTTTATGGCGCCGAGCGCCACGGGAGCGGCCTTGTCGAGCGGGTAGCCGTAGACGCCGGTGCTGATAGAGGGGAAGTCCACCGTCCGACAGCCGTACTGCGCGGCGAGATCGAGGCAGCTCCTGTAGCAGCCCGCGAGCAGTTCGGCTTCGCCATGGCTCCCGCCGTGCCAGACCGGGCCGGGGGTGTGGAGCACGTATCTGGCGGGCAGCTTGCAGCCGCGGGTTATCTTGGCTCTGCCGGTCTCGCAGCCGCCCAGCGTGCGGCACTCGGCCAGCAGCTCCGGCCCCGCCGCGCGGTGGATCGCCCCGTCCACCCCGCCGCCGCCCAGCAGGGAGGTGTTCGCCGCGTTCGCTATGGCGTCCACGGCCGAGCGCGTGATGTCTCCCTTTACTATCTCGATGCGGTATTTCATACCCTCGCCCTCCTTAACGGTATATTTATACCGAGTTTATCACAGCCCCGGCGCCCTTGACAAGGATAGTCAAAAGTGAGATAATGTATGCGCAAAAAACAGGGGAGCCGTTCGGCTGAGAGGAAGCTTCCGCTTCGACCCTATGACCTGATGCGGGCAATGCCGCCGGAGGGAGTCATCTGCGTCCTCGACCGGCAGCCGTTTTGGAGCCGGTCTTTTGTTTTTTGACATCCTTTGAAGGGAGATGCGTAAGGGAAAAACGATATAGGCGTGCCGGTTGGCATGTTGACCGGCGGACGCAGGGGGTTCCCTCGCCGTCCACCGGTCAACATACCAACCGGCGGCGGATGGAGGGGGAGCGCCCTGCGTCCGGGCCAGATATGTGTGCGATGGGAAGCCGTGTTCCGGCGTGAGAGGAGGCCAGCAAGCCTCGACCGACCTTGTATTCTACGGGGGAAAAACGCCGCATATCTACGTTTTTCTCCGCATTCTTTGAAAAAAGGAGCGTCAAAAATGAGAAGCAACAGCACAAAAAAGCTCGCGATAGCCGCGATATTTGTCGCGCTCGCCGTGGTGGGCAGCGCCTTTATCCAGTTCCCCTTCCTCGGCAGCAACTGCTCGCCGACGCAGCACATGGTGAACGTCCTGTGCGCGGTGTTTCTGGGGCCGTGGTACGGCGTGGGCGTGGCCTTTTGCGCCAGCCTTATCCGCAACCTGCTGAGCCTCGGCTCGCTGATGGCCTTCCCCGGCAGCATGATAGGCGCGCTCTGCTGCGGCCTTGCATACAAGGCCCTGCGGGGTAAGAACGAGACAGCCGCCATCCTGGTCACTCTCGCGGCGGAGATGCTCGGCACCGGCGTGCTGGGCGGACTGTGCGCATATCCCGTCGCCACGCTGTTCATGAACGTGGACGCCGCTACCGTCGCCGTCACCGCCTACATCATACCCTTCCTCATCTCCACCGTCGTCGGCTCCGTCATAGCGGGCGTGCTCGTTTTCGCCCTGCGTGCCGGGGGCGCGCTGAAGATATTGCAGAGAAGTCTGGAGCTGAGATAAAATGCCCTTTTCCGAGCTGCCCCGCCTTGACGATATAAGGAAAAAACGCCCGCTGCTGCACTGTATCTCGAACCTGGTGACGGCAAACGACTGCGCGAACCTCGCCCTCGCCATGGGCGCAAGCCCCATGATGGCCGAGGCGCCGGAGGAGATGGCGGAGATAGAGCGCCTCTCGGACGCGACGGTGCTCAACTGCGGCACGCCCTCGGCGCAGAAGTATGCCGCCTGCCTCATAAGCGGCAGGGAAGCTGCGCGGCTCGGGAAACCGGTGGTGCTCGACCCCGTGGGCGTCGGCGCGAGCGCGTGGCGGCTGGAGAACGCGGGGCGGCTGCTCGCGGAGTTCACGCCCTCCATCCTGCGGGTGAACTACGCCGAGGCGCGGGCGCTCATCGGCTTTGCAGGCGGAGAGCAGGGTGTGGACAGCCCGGCAAATCCCGACCTCGCCGGGCGCATCGGCACGGCAAAGGCTCTGGCGAAGCGCCTTCGCTGCACCGTGCTCCTCACAGGCGCGGAAGACATCGTAACAGACGGTGCGCGGGGCTGGTATGTAACGGGCGGCAGCGCGCTCATGCCCCTCGTCACCGGCACGGGCTGTATGCTCTCGGTGGTGTGCGCGGCCTTCGCCTCGGTCGAGCCGGACACGGCGGCCGCGGCGGCGATGGCGTCCGTCTTCTGGAAGACCTGCTCCGAGCTGGCCCAGCGCGACGCGGGCGGAAACGGCCCCGGCTCATTCAGGGCCGCGCTCATGGACAGGGCGTGGAAAATGACACCGCGCGAGCCGGAATACGAGGGCCGCGCCCTCCCCATCTGAACCGAATATCACGGCGCTCCCGGAGCCTTCAGCGGCTCCGGGAGCCTTTGTTTTCACCGCGTCCGAGGATTTTGCACGGGAGCGTAATTTTACAAAATGTTTGCTTTATTTTTGACGAGGCTGTGATATACTACGAATGGTCCAAAAAAGGAAAAAACAAGGTCTGACGAATGCAAAGGAGGCAATAAAATGTCGGAGATCATGAGGAGACCCGCTTCGGACGAGGAGCTCGCCGTGATGGACAGGTACTGGCGCGCCGCCAACTACCTCTCCGCCTGCCAGCTCTACCTGCTGGATAACCCCCTGCTCGAGAAACCGCTCAGCGAGGACGATATCAAAAAGAAGATCGTCGGCCACTGGGGCACCGTGCCCGGTCAGAATTTCATCTACACCCATTTGAACCGCGTCATCAGGGAATACGACCTCGACATGATATACATCTCCGGTCCCGGCCACGGCGGCAACGCCATGGTCGCGCAGGACTGGCTCGACGGCAGCTATCAGGAAGTGTACCCAAACATCACCCGCGACCGTGAGGGCATGCAGAGACTGTTCAAGCAGTTCTCGTTCCCGGGCGGCATCCCGTCGCACGTCGCGCCGGAGACGCCGGGTTCCATCAACGAGGGCGGCGAGCTGGGCTACAGCCTTGCACACTCCTTCGGCGCCGTGACGGATAACCCGGGCCTCATCGCGGCCTGCGTGGTGGGCGACGGCGAGGCCGAGACCGGCCCGCTGGCTACGAGCTGGCAGCTCAACAAGTTCATAAACCCGAAGACCGACGGCGCCGTGCTGCCCATCCTGCACCTGAACGGCTATAAGATAGCCAACCCGACCGTACTGGCCCGCATCAGCCACGAGGAGCTGGAGAGCTTCTTCCGCGGCTGCGGCTGGGAGCCGTACTTTGTCGAGGGCTCCGACCCCGCCGAGATGCACAGGAAGATGGCCGAGGCCATGGACGAGTGCATCGTGAAGATACTCTCCTGCCAGCAGCACGCGCGCGAGACCGGCGACCTGAGACGCCCCATATGGCCGATGATCGTCCTGCGCGCGCCGAAGGGCTGGACCGGCCCGGACTACGTGGACGGCCTCAAGGTCGAGGACTACTGGAGGGCACATCAGGTGCCCATGCAGCCGGATACGCCGGAGCATATAAGGCAGATCGAGGACTGGCTGCGCAGCTACAAGCCCGAGGAACTGTTCGACAAGGACGGACACCCGATGCCGGATATCCTCGCGCTGGCTCCCGAGGGGAACAGGCGCATGGGCGCGAACCCGCACGCCAACGGCGGACACCTGCTGCGCGACCTGCGCATGCCGGACTTCCGCGACTATGAGGTCAAGGTGCCCTTCCCCGGCGCGGTCGAGGCCCAGGATATGACCGCCATGGGCAGCTTCGTGCGCGATATCTACAAGCTGAACGAGGCCGAGCGCAACTTCCGCGCCTTCGGGCCGGACGAGACCGCGTCGAACAGGCTCTCGCCGGTGTTCGAGGTCACGGACAGGGCCTGGAACGGCAACACCTGGGATATTGACGACCACCTCGCCCCCGACGGCCGCGTCATGGACTCCATGCTCTCCGAGCACGTCTGCCAGGGCATGCTCGAGGGCTACCTGCTCACCGGACGTCACGGCTTCTTTAACAGCTACGAGGCGTTCATCCGCATCGTGGACTCCATGTTCAGCCAGCACGCCAAGTGGCTCAAGGTCTGCAACCAGCTGCCGTGGCGCGCCGACATCGCGAGCCTGAACTATGTGCTGGCCTCGAACGTCTGGCAGCAGGACCACAACGGCTTCACGCATCAGGACCCCGGCTTCCTCGACCACGTCGCGAACAAGAAGGCGGACGTCGTGCGCCTCTACCTGCCCCCCGATGCAAACTGCCTGCTTAGCTGCTTCGACCACTGCATCCGCAGCCGGAACTACGTGAACGTTATCGTGGCGTCGAAGCACCCGCGTCCCCAGTGGCTCACCATGGAGCAGGCGGTGAAGCACTGCACGCAGGGCATAGGCATCTGGCAGTGGGCCTCGACGGACGAGGGGCAGGAGCCCGATATCGTCATGGCATGCTGCGGCGACACTCCGACGCTCGAGACGCTTGCGGCGGTGACCATCCTGCGCGACGCCTTCCCGGAGCTGAAGATAAGGGTCGTGAACGTCGTGGACCTCATGCGGCTGCAGAGCGAGGAGCAGCACCCGCACGGCCTCAGCCAGCAGGAGTACAACGCCATCTTCACGGCGGATAAGCCGATAGTGTTCGCCTTCCACGGCTACCCGAGCCTGATCCACGAGCTGACGTATAAGAGGGTGAACAAGAACATCCACGTGCGCGGCTATATCGAGGAGGGCACGATCACCACTCCCTTCGACATGCGCGTGCTGAACCGGCTCGACCGCTTCAACCTCGTCCAGACGGCGGTGTACAACCTGCCTCAGCTGGGCAACCGCGGCGCTTACCTCATCCAGCAGATGAAGGATAAGCTCGTCGAGCACAAGCAGTTCATAGCCAAATACGGCGTAGACCTCCCCGAGGTCGCCGAATGGAAGTGGACCGCCGCGAAATAAGAGAGAACAGAGGCAAAAAGGCCCCCGGCTCGCAAATAGCCGGGGGCCTTCTGCAATTTCCTTCCACTCCCCTGCGGCTGCGCCGGGCGCAGCAACAGATCAGCCACAGGGGTCGTGCATGTCTGACTGGTCGCCAGCCGGGAAACGGGCGTTGACAAACTGCGCAGGGGTGGGCTATAATCTCTGTATTACACTGATTAGTACAGGAGGTCGTCATGGCTTCTTTTCGGGAAGTTGAGTATATGGATGCCCCGCGCGGGCACAGGCGGCGCAGGCGCAGACGCAGGCAGCGCTGGGGCAGAGTCGCAGCGCTGCTGCTCATCGTCGTGCTGGGCCTCGCGGCCTATAAGCTCACCGACGGCTTTTCCAGCTTCAGCCTGCCCGTCTCGGTACCTTTGGACAACACGGACACTGAGTTCGATTACGACCTCGACGCGCTCTCGGCACAGATAACGGACGACATGTTCATCGGCGAATGCGGAGATGAGGAGGCAGAAAAGCTCCGCGAGCTGGCCGCGGATAACTCCGAGTGGCGCGACGAGCTGGAGTTCATGGCTGCGAACATCGGCATCTACAGGGAGGAGGCCGTCGTCACCGCGATAAACGGCGTCGAGAAGACCCCCTTCGCCCTGCTCTCGGCCTTCCGCGCGCCCGACGACTCGGGCCTGCGCGTCGGGATCGAGATATCCGAGGGCGAGGTGCCCTATCTGCTGCAATATGACTCGCGCTGGTGCTTCCACGCCTACGGCAGCTCGGTGATGGGCTTTACCGCCTGCGGGCCTGCCTGCCTTTCGATGGCCGCCATCGGCCTCACCGGCAACACCCTCTACACCCCCGCCTATGTCGCGGACATGTCCGAGGCCGGCGGCCACTACGTCATGGACGCGGGTACAGCCTGGTCACTGTTCACGGCGGGCGCGGCGGAGCTGGGCCTGCGCAGCGAGACGATAGTGGTGGATAAGAACACGATGAAGGACAGGCTCGAGGCCGGCGCGGTGCTCATAGCCGCGATGTCGCCGGGGGATTTCACGACGAGCGGGCACTTCATCGTCATCGTCGGCACGGGCCTCGGCGGCGGCTTCAAGGTCTACGACCCTAACAGCATAGAGCGCAGCGGGCGCACGTGGAGCTTTGACCGGCTCGCAGGCCAGATCACTCAGCTCTGGAGCCTCACTTACTCCGGCACGCCGTCGGATATCCAGCAGCCCGCGGCGGGCGAGACCTGTATCGCCGATTGTGAGGAGTTCATCACGCTCAGGAGCGCGCCGGACGTGAACGCCTCCGCCATAACGACGATACCGAAGGGCGGGGAGATGACGCTCCTGGGCTTCGAGGGCGCGTTTGCCGAGGTGGAGTATCAGGGGCAGCGGGGCTATGTGCTCTCGACCTATATAGTGCCGAAGGGCGACTCGGCGTACCCGACCGCGGCCTGGGGCTACGGGGACGTCGTGTCGGGCCTGCAGCGGCTTGAGGAGGAATATCCGGGGCAGCTGGAGCTCAGCTCCGTCGGCACGAGCGTTGAGGGCCGCGAGCTGCCGGCCGCCGTAGTGGGCGAGGCCGGGGCGGAGTACGAGGTGCTCATACAGGGCGGCATACACGGCCGGGAATATGTCGGCGCATATCTGACGCTGTGCCAGCTCGGGCATCTGCTGGAGCATGGCGTGCCCGAGGATGTGCGCTATCATTTTATCCCTGTCTCGAACCCGGACGGGCTGGAGATAAGCCGTACCGGGACGCTGGGGCAGGCGCAGCGGGAGATATACCTTTCGGAGCTGGCGGCGGGCCTGACCGACCTGACGGAGGCTGAGTACGCCCGGCAGTGGAAGTCGAACGCGGCGGGCGTGGACTTGAACCGCAACTTTGACGCGGGCTGGGAGCAGCTCGGGGACTCCGCGCCGTCGTCAGAGGGCTGCAAGGGCGCTGCTCCCGAGGACCAGCCGGAGAGCCGGGCGCTGGCGGAATACACGCGTCAGCTCATGCCGGACGCGACCGTGAGCTATCACAGCTCGGGCAGTCTCGTCTACGCCGAATACGCGCTCGCGCCGCAGGAGGTCAACTCGGCCTCCCGGAGCCTCGCCGAAGCCCTCGGAGAGGCGGCGGGCTATCCTCTCGAGGACACTGAGGAGCTGGACGCCGGCGGATACAAGGACTGGGCCGCCTCGGCTCTCGGCATCCCGTCCGTAACGGTGGAGCTGGGCTACGGCGATGACCCGCAGCGGCTCGCCGCCTGCGCCGTGATCCGCGTCCGCAACGTCGCCGCGCCGTATGTCATAGCCGACTGGCTCAGGTCAGCTGCGGCAGGCTGAGGTTTTGCACAAGCAGAAACAGGTTGTGCACAGCCTGTAGGCAGGTTATCCACATTTTCGGGGTTTTCCACAGGGTTTTCAACAGTTTTTGCCTCGTGCGCGCTTCCTGTTGCTGTTGCTGCTGGAGATGGAGTTGTTTTTGCTGTTGGGTTGGTGTTGGAGTTGGGGTTGTAGTTGGAGTTGGAGTTGTTGTTGGAGTTGGAGTTGTTGTTGGAGTTGGCATCGTCGGCATTAGAGGGGATGCGTTCGCATGAGTCGGGGCTCCAGCGTTTGTTGGCGTTTTCGCGGGCTTTGTCGCATTTTTCCCTGTAGCGTTCCCGGTCTGCGTCTATTCTCGGCGCGACGAAGGTCCAGAGCATTTCGAGCACCGGGCTGTCGAAGCCGGGCCGGGACGTTTCGTCCTGACCGTAGTCGAGGATGGCGTCCAGCAGCCGGCCTTTTTCGCTCAGGGAGAGTTTCTCAAGGGCGGGTTTGAGGTCGAAGAACACCATGACCCCGGGCATCTTTTTTGCCATGACTATACCCCCAGTTTCAGGTTGGGATACAATATAGCGAGTTTCGGTCAATTCGCAAGAGGTAAAACGGTTTTTTTGCCGACGGCCGGGAGACGGACCCGGGCCTCGCGAACGGCCTTCCTGCGCAGGAGGTCTTTGCATACGCCGGGCGTGAGCCGGGAAGCTGCCGTCGGAGGCGGTCAGGGGGAAGTGAAAAAAAGCAGCAGCCGCCGTATGGCAGCTGCTGCGTTGCTTTATATTATAAATGGAGCCTCAAAGGGCGGCCTTTGCCTTTTCGCACAGAGCGGTGAAAGCGGCGGCGTCGTGGATGGCGGTCTCGGAGAGCATCTTGCGGTTCATGTCGATGCCCGCCTTCTTCAGGCCGTGCATGAAGGTGGAGTAGTTCATGCCGTTGGCCTTGCAGCCCGCGCTGATTCGGGTGATCCACAGCTGGCGGAAGTCGCGCTTCTTCTGCTTGCGGCCCGCGTAGGCGTACCTGCCGGACTTCATCACCTGTTCCTTGGCCATCTTGAAGTGCCGGGACTTGTTGCCCCAGTAGCCCTTCGCCAGACCAAGCATCTTGTTCCTTCTCTTGCGCGTCATCATCGCGCCTTTAACTCTGGCCATTTCGCTCAGTCCTCCTTATTTATACGGGATCATGCGCTTGATCGCGGACTCGTTCGTCACGTCCGCGTAGGCGCCCTGACGGAGGCCCCTCTTGCGCTTGGTGTCTTTCTTGGTGAGAATGTGGCTCTTGAACGCGTGCGCACGCTTGACCTTGCCGGTCTTCGTGAGGTTGAACCTCTTTTTCGCACCGCTGTGCGTCTTCAGTTTAGGCATGGCAGTTATTTCTCCTTCCCTTGGTTTGGCTTACTCCTTCGTATCGCTGGGCTGGGGCCGCTCATCCTTCGGCTTGCCCTGCTTCTTCGCGGGCGTCTGCGGCTTGGGAGACAGGAATATCGACATGTTCCGGCCTTCCAGCTTCGGCTGCTTGTCGAGATTCGCCAGCTCGGAGCACTTCGCCGCAAAATCACGCAGCAGCTCCTCGCCGATGTTCGTGTGCGCCATCTCCCTGCCCCGGAACCGGACCGTGACCTTCACCCTGTCGCCGTCGGCCAGGAATTTCTGACCGTTCTTCAGCTTCACGAGAAAATCGTTCTCGCCTATGCTCGGCGACATGCGTATCTCCTTGATCTCGATCACGCGCTGGTTCTTCCGCGCTTCCTTCTCACGCTTGGACTGCTCGAAACGGTACTTCCCGTAGTCCATTATCTTGCAGACCGGCGGATTCGAGCCCGGCGCGATCTTCACGAGATCCAGATCCTTCTCGATGGCTATGTTCAGCGCCGCCGCCGAGCTCATGATCCCCAGCTGCTCGCCACCCTCGCCTATGAGACGGACCTCTCTGTCGCGTATCTCCTCATTGACCTGATATTCCGTGACTGCTATCAAAAACACCTCCCGCAAATCTTGTCCCAGCGTCAATATGCAAAAAACGCAGATATCATTCGATATCCGCGCACACAAACACTCCGCCGTCCCGGTCTTTCGGGACGGATATGTTTATTAACCGCAGCTCGCTCTCTCGCGGCCGGGTGAGACCGGCGGACACCGTTCTTCTTTGTTTTAAGCCTTGTTACTATACCAGACCAGTGCCGCCTTGTCAAGTGTTTTTTATATTCATTCCTCCCAACTTTTTGTCATTATCAAAAGAAATGGGACGGGGGCCGCAGCCTCCCGCCCCTGCTGTATGTCTCAGCTCAGCTCGAATATCATTGCCGACTCTGCCGGAATATCGAATTTTATCAGCCCGTCGGCTATGGCAAACTCGCGGCCCGTCAGCAGGCATCTCGCCCGCGTCAGCCCCAGCGACTTCAGCCCATCCAGCTGCTTCGTGGTCAGCCCCGTATTATCCAGCCAGATGTCCGCCACCAGCTGCTTGTCCCAGTCCGAGCGGTTCACTACCGCCAGATATGCCCCGTTCCTCGCGGGCAGCCGGAACACGTCCTTGCCGCCTGTCACGCAGCGCAGCACGCACAGCACGTCCGGGTCCGGCGCAGAAAACGCCGCCGCCCCCGTCGAGAGCGCGTCGTGCCCATTCCTTATCTTCCCCAGAGCCGCGTACCAGTCGGTCAGCGGCCGCGCGCCCATCGTGAAAGGCCCGCGGTCAAAGGGGTCCAGCATGCCGCCCATGCCCGTCTCGTCCCCGTAATACACGCATGGCACGCCCGGGATAACGAACTGCACCGCTGCCGCCAGCCTCTGCATGGACGCGCCGCGTATGTCCTGCGCGTCGCCCACGATGAACCTCGCCTGCTGCTCCCGGCTCAGGCTCCGCGCGTCCAGCCTCGTCGCCAGCGCCGTGCGCACCCTCTCCACGTCGTGCGAGGACACGAGGTTCATCAGCGACCAGTACATCGGTTCAGGGTAATTCAGCCTCTGCGCCAGCAGGAACGACGCAAGCGCTCTCGCGTCCGTGCGGAAGCACAAAAAGTCTATGAGCGCCGTCCTGAACGGGTAGTTCATCACCGAATCCAGCGACTCTCCCAGAGCGTATTTCCTCCGCGAGCCGTAGCTCGACTTGATGACCGCGTCCTCCCAGACCTCGCCGAGCACCACCGCGTCCCTGTCCTCGGCCTTAGCCGCCTGCCGGATGAGCCGCAGGGCCTCGTCCGGCAGCTCGTCGGCCACGTCCAGCCTCCAGCCGGACGCGCCCCGGCGTATCCAGGTCCGCACGACGCTGTCCCGCCCGCTGATGACAAAGTCCCGCCAATCCGCGTTATTCTCATCCACCTCGGGCAAGTCCGGGAAGTTCCACCAGCAGCGGTAGTTATCCGGGTACTGCCGGAAATCGTACCAGCCGTAATACGGCGAGGTCGTCCCGGCGTTATACGCGCCCGCGTCATCGTAGTGCGAGAACTTGTTGAAATATATGCTGTCCGCGCCCGTATGCGAGAACACGCCGTCGAGCATTATGCGTATCCCCAGCCGCTCCGCCGCGGAACAGAGATTTTCAAAGTCCTCGTTCGTGCCGAGTATCGGGTCAATATTCAGGTAATCCGCCGTGTCGTACCTGTGGTTGGAGCAGGCCTCGAACACCGGGTTCAAGTAGATGACGCTCACGCCCAGGCTCTTTAGATAATTCAGCCGGCTCTCGATGCCCTTGAGCGTGCCGCCGTAGAAGTCCAGCGGGAAGTAAAAGCCGTCGGCGCTGTTCGGCTGCCAGTCCACAGGCTCGCCCCAGTCCTCGTGGAACTTGACCTGCCGGCCCATGGCCCGGTGCTTCTCTATGCCGTCCCTCGCCGTGTCGCTCCAATCCCGCGCAAAGCGGTCCGGGAAGATCTGGTACATGACGCTCCTGCGGAACCAGGCCGGCGTCTCGAAGCCCCTGTCATAGACCGTCAGCCGGAACCCGTCGCCCCGCGAGCTCATCAGCTGGCCGAACCTGCCGTTCTCGCCCGCGCACAGCCAATATTCCCCGCCCGCAAGGCTCAGCCTGAACGAGTACCAGAGCGCCTCGGCCTTCTCCGGCATCGTCAGCGTCACGGACCAGCGCCCGTCGCCCTGCACGAGCTCGTATCTCTCCTCAAATCCGTCGCCATTGAGCACCAGCTCGGCATCCAGCACCGCGCCTGCCCCATCCGTGAACGCAAGCTCTACCTCCTCGCCCGTCTTCGCCGGGCCTATCGGACAGCGGCAGCTCTCCCTTGCCGTGTCGTGCACTATGTGTGGAGTAAGTTCCGAAATTATCATATATCAATAAACTTGGCGGGTGTGAGTATGTACATCGCGCGGAACGACCCGGCCCGCCTCTCCTTCGTGCAGTTTATGCGCCCGCAGAGCGCCGCCGAGAGGGTCATGAGATCGACCTCCTCGTCCCGGATCACCGCGTTCGCGCCTATCCTCAGCCAGTCGCCCGGCCAGATGTCCCAGAACCGGCCGCAGAGCTTCTCGTTCACCGCGCGTATCAGCTCCGCGTCCCTCGGCTGCAGGGCCGCTATCGCGCCAGTCGGCACCCTCGCGTCCCGAGCGCCCTCGTCCGGCCTGAGCGTGAAACATCTGCCCACCAGCTCCACCGCGCTCTCCCACGACGCGCCGTGCTCGTCCAGCAGCAGCCGGAGCACCTCCGGCAGTATCAGCGCGTCCAGGCCGCCGCCCAGCTGCCTCTGCAGCAGCCCCGGCAGCAGCCGGGTGTCCCTCAGGTACAAAAACGCCTCCGCCGCCGTCGCAGCTGCCTGAAAATACGCCGCCGATAGCTGCGGCACCTGTCCCGCATTCAGCTTCGAGGCCAGCTCCGCGCTCCTCGCCGACTCGTTATAGTCGGCCTTTACATCCCCGGAGCGTGCAGACGACCGGGCCTCGGCCCTGAAAGTGTCCCCCACCCTCACGGCCGTGACCTCAAGCCTGTCCTTATATGTGACGGCAAGCCCCGTGTTCGTCCACACCTCGTCGCATCTGCCGCCGAAATACACGCTCACCCTTGCGCCGCCCGCGCCCGCCTGTGTCATAAAAGCTCTATATACAGCCTCGCATAGCCCTCTGCCGAGCGCTCGAAGCCGAAGTCCGCGGACATCGCGTTCCGCACAAGGCGGTTCCAGTTGTCCGGCTCATTCCTGTACACATCCAGCGCGCGCTCCACCGCCGCCTTCATCTCATGCGCGTTATAATTGGCAAACGTGAAGCCCGTGCCCTCGCCCGTATACTGGTTATACGGCACGACGCTGTCCTTCAGGCCGCCCGTCTCGCGCACGATCGGCAGCGCGCCGTAGCGCATCGCGATCATCTGCGAAAGCCCGCAGGGCTCGAACTTCGACGGCATGAGCAGCATGTCCGCCCCCGCGTACACCCTGTGTGACAGCTCCTCGTTATACCCTATATACGCGCACACCCGGCCGGGATACCGCCGCTCCGCCTCACGCATGAAGTTCTCGTACCTCGCCTCGCCGCTGCCCAGCAGCATGAAGCGGATATCCAGCTCCATCAGCTCGTCGAGCATCCTCTCCACAAGGTCGAAGCCCTTCTGGTCCGTCATCCGCGTCACCATGGCTGCGAGCGGGGCGGCCGTGTCCGCCTCCAGCCCCATCTCCGCCATCAGGCTCTCCTTGCAGGACTGCTTGCCCCTCAGGTGGCCCTTGTCATAGCGCTTGGCTATCACCGGGTCGCCGTAGGGGTTGAACACCTTCTTGTCTATGCCGTTGAGTATGCCGGTGAGCTGGTGCCGGCGCGCCGAAAGTATGCCCTCCAGCCCCTCGCCGTAGTAGGGCGTGCACAGCTCGTCGGCATAGCTCGGGCTTACCGTACTCAGCCTGTCCGCGAACACGCAGCCCGCCTTCAGGAAGGCCGCGCAGCCGTTTATCTCCATAAACTCAGGCGTGAAGTACCTGTCCTCCACCCGCAGCAGGTCCCGGAAAAAGTCGAAGCCGAACTTGCCCTGATAGTGGATGTTGTGTATCGTCAGCAGGGTCTTTATCCTGCCGTGGACGTAATAGCCGTACTGCGTCCGAAGCAGCATGGGCAGCATGGCCGTGTGCCAGTCGTTGCAGTGCAGCACGTCCGGGAAGAAACCGAGGTTCGGTATCGCGTCCAGCACCGCCCTCGTAAAGAAGGCATACTGCTCGCCCTCCGCCTGCTCGCCCCTGTATATCTTGTCGCCGAAATAGTACTCGTTATCCACAAGGTAGATGGTCACGCCGTCGAGCACCAGCTTCTCTATGCCCACGTACTGGCTGCGCCAGCCGAGGTCCACCGAGAAACTGAACATGTGCTCCACCTGCTCGCGGTATTTATCCTTCACGCACCTGTGATACGGCGTTATCACCCGCGCGTCTATGCCCAGCGCGGCGAGACTCCTGGGCAGGGTGCCCACCACGTCCGCAAGACCGCCCGTCTTGGATATCGGCGCGCACTCCGCCGCGGCTATCAGCACGTTGGGCAGCCGCTCCAGCCCCTTGTCCAGCAGAGCCTGTTGGAATTCACGTTTCATTTTTCCCCCGTCCTTTCGCTTGGTTGGCGATCCCTGTGTCCCCGCGTCACTTTGTCTTTTTCTGCGCGGGCTTTTTCTTCGCGGCCTTCTCCTTCTTCGCGGCCGCCTCCCTCAGCTTCTTCTGTGAGGTCGGCGTGAACCTGAACCACACGCAGGACATCGGCGGCAGGGTTATCTTCGCCGAGCACGGGTGGTCGAGGAAAGGCTCGTCCACGGACTCGATCTCCGGTCTGTTCAGTATGCCCGAACCGCCGTACCTCACGTCGTCCGAGTTTATCAGCTCCCTGAGCGTGCCCGGCCTGGGCAGGCCGATCGAGAAATCGTCGTACCTCACCGGCGTAAAGTTCACGGCGCAGACTATAAAAGAGCGCTGCGACATGCGCATGAAGGCCACTGAGCTGCGGTCGGAATCGTCCACGTTCAGCCACGAGAAACCGTTCCAGGAGTCGTCCACCTTCCAGAGCGCCGCCGTGGTATTATATATCCGGCCCAGCTCGCGCACGTACCTCTGCATCCCCTCGTGTATCGGGTACTCCAGCAGATTCCAGTCGAGCTGCTGGTTATAGTTCCACTCGATAAACTGCGCAAATTCCCCGCCCATGAACATCAGTTTCTTGCCGGGGTGCGCGAACTGGTAGCCGTAGAGCGCACGCAGGGAGGCGAACTTCGTCTCATAGTCGCCCCACATCTTGTTCACCATCGACGCCTTGCCGTGCACCACCTCGTCGTGCGAGAATGCCAGCACGAAATTCTCCGAGAAGGCGTACATCATCGAGAAGGTCAGGCGGCTGTGGTTATAACTGCGGAAATAGGGGTCCATCGCCATGTAGTCAAGCGTGTCATGCATGAAGCCCATGTCCCACTTGAACATGAAACCCAGCCCTCCGACCTCCGGCGGGCGCGACACCAGCGGGAAAGCCGTCGACTCCTCCGCTATCGTTACGGCGCCGGGGTACTCGGTCAGGACGGCCGTGTTGAGCTTTCGCAGGAAGTCCACAGCGCCGAGGTTTATGTTCCCGCCGTCCTTATTCGGCGTCCATTCCCCGTGCCTGCGCCCGTAGTCCAGGTACAGCATGGAGCTGACCGCGTCCACCCTGATGCCGTCCACGTGGTATTTGTCGAAGAAAAACACCGCTGAGGACGTAAGGAAGCTCTGCACCTGCGGCCTCGCATAGTCGAATATCATCGTGCCCCAGTCGGGGTGCTCCGCCATCCTCCGCTCCTGGCACTCATAGCAGGGCGCGCCGTCAAACATCCTCAGCCCGTGCTCGTCCCTGGGGAAGTGGGCGGGCACCCAGTCGATGATGACGCCTATGCCCTCGGAGTGGAGCTTGTCCACAAAGTACATGAAGTCCTGGGGCGTGCCGTAGCGGCTCGTCGGAGCAAAAAAGCCCGTCACCTGGTAACCCCAGCTGCCGTCGTAGGGGTACTCCGTTATGGGCAGCAGCTCGACATGCGTATACTGCATGTTCTTCAGGTACTCCACCAGCTCGTCCGCCACCCGGCGGTAGTTCGGGAACACCTCGCCATCCTTCTTCCGCCACGAGCCTATGTGCATCTCGTATATCGACATCGGCGAGTGAACCGCGTCCCTCTCGCGCCGTTTCGCCATGTGCTCCGCGTCCGTCCACTCATAACCCTCGATGTCCCAGATCTTTGAGCCGGTCGCCGGCCCGGTCTCTGCGTGGAAGGCGAAGGGGTCGGCTTTGAGCACCGTGTTCCCGTCCGCTCCAACCACGCGGTATTTATAAATATCGCCGTTCTTCAGCCCCGGGATGAACAGCACCCATATCTCGTCCTCGCGTCTCCACATGGGATGCGCGTAGCCGTCCCAGCCGTTGAAGTCGCCCACGACCGAGACCTCCCTCGCGTGCGGAGCCCACACCGCAAAGCGGTGCATCCCGCACTCCGGTATGTAGCGGCAGCCGAGAAGGTGATATGCCCTGCGCGCCCCGCCCGTATTGTATAGCCAAATGTCGTCATTGGAAACGTATCTCTCGATAAGCTCTCTCTGCTCCATTACGCCACCTCCTGTTTGCTCCCGGCCGGGCCTCTCTCTCGCCCCGCGCCCGTCTTGTGTCCTATTATACAATTTTTCCAGCACGAATCAAAGCATTTTTTCATATATGTTCGTTTTGACTTTCAGGCATGTGTATTATATACTGAATTGTACTGTATTTTTTGTGAGGTCGTGCTATGATCTACGTGGTCGAAGACGATAAAAGCATACGCGAGCTGGTGGCCTACGCGCTCGGCTCCGCGGGGTACGAAACGGAGAGCTACACCTCCTCGGCGGAATTCTTCGCCGCCCTCGCCCCGCAGAAGGCGCGGCTGGTGCTGCTGGACATCATGCTGCCCGGCGAGGACGGGCTGGCCATACTGCGCCGCCTGCGCGAGACGCCGGAGACCGCGGGCATACCCGTCATGATAATGTCCGCCCTCGGCACGGAGCTGGACAAGGTACGCGGCCTCGACCTCGGCGCGGACGACTACATCGCCAAGCCCTTCGGCATCATGGAGTTCCTCGCCCGCGTGC
The DNA here is from genome assembly GCA_900546615.1 of uncultured Eubacteriales bacterium. Lineage (GTDB taxonomy): Bacteria > Bacillota > Clostridia > Oscillospirales > Oscillospiraceae > Scatomorpha > Scatomorpha pullistercoris. The sequence continues at coordinate 33,932 of URDJ01000010.1, forward strand.
GCGCGCTCCTTCGGCGCGGTGAGCCGAAGGAGATGATCACGGTGCGCGCCGTGACGCTCTACCCCGCCGCGAGACGGGTGGAGAGCTCCGGCCAGGACGTGCAGCTCACGGCGAAGGAATTTAACCTCCTCGAGTACCTCATGCGGCGCGCGGGCACCGTCATCAGGCGCGAGGAGCTGCTCGAGGCCGTCTGGGGCTACTCCGGCGGTGAGGAGACGCGGACCGTCGACGTGCATATCCGCTCCCTGCGGCTCAAGCTCGGCGAGGAGGGCGGCGCCGTTATCAAGACCGTGCGCGGCGTCGGCTACATGGCGGAGGAGGCATAAATGGAAAAGAAACTCTCGACCATATCCGAAAACCTGCGCCGTAACTTCACGGCGAACGTCTCGCACGAGCTGAAGACGCCGATAACCTCCATCTCGGGCTATGCGGAGATGATGATGACCGGACTCGCGCCCAGCGAGGACCTGCCGCTGCTGGCGGAGAAGATCTACACCGAGGCGCAGAGGCTCATCGCGCTCATAGACGATATAATAAACCTCTCGCGGCTGGACGAGGGCGCGGTGGAGGCCCCGGCGGAGCGGGTGGAGCTGCTCGCGGCGGCCCGCGGCTGCGCGGAGCGGCTCGAGGGCAAGGCCGCCGCCTGCGAGGTCACGGTGAGGGTGACGGGCGCGGAGGTGACCGTCACGGGCTATGCCCAGCTCATCGACGAGATGATAACGAACCTCTGCGACAACGCGATAAAATACAACCGCCCCGGCGGGCACGTGCGGATAACGGTGGGCGAGCGCGGCGGCGCCCCCTTCGTCTGCGTGGAGGACGACGGCATCGGCATAGCTCCGGAGCACCTCGGCCGCGTCTTCGAGCGCTTCTACCGCGTGGACAAGAGCAGGTCAAAGGAGACGGGCGGCACGGGCCTCGGCCTCTCGATAGTAAAACACGCCGCAGCCTGGCACCACGCCTCGGTCAAGGCCGAGAGCGAGCCGGACAGGGGCACAAGGATAAGCATCATATTCGACGGAAAGGGCGGAGAATAAGTGGATAAGAAATTGCCGTTTGTGACAAAGGAACAGCTGGAGACGCTGTGCGCACAGTTTGCGACGCCGTTCCACCTCTACGACGAGCGCGGCATCAGGGAAAACGCAAGGCTGGTGCGGCAGGCGTTCGCGTGGAACGAAGGCTTTAAGGAATACTTCGCGGTCAAGGCCACGCCGAACCCGACAATAATGGACATCCTGCACGAGGAGGGCTGCGGCATAGACTGCTCCTCCCTCACGGAGCTGATGCTCTGCGAGCGCCAGGGCATCACGGGGCCGGAGATCATGTTCTCCTCGAACGATACCCCGGCCGAGGACTTCGCCCTCGCCGACAGGCTCGGCGCGACCATTAACCTCGACGATATAACGCACATAGACTTCCTCGAGAAGACCATCGGCCACATCCCCGAGACCATCAGCTGCCGCTTCAACCCCGGCGGGTACTTCGAGATCTCCAACACCATCATGGACTCGCCCGGCGACGCGAAGTACGGCATGACCAAGCCCCAGATGTTCCAGGCCTACCGCATCCTCATGGAGAAGGGCGCAAAGGAGTTCGGCATCCACGCCTTCCTCGCCTCGAACACGACGACGGACGACTACTATCCGACCCTCGCCATGCAGCTGTTCCGGCTCGCGGTGGAGCTGCACGAGGAGACGGGCGCGCACATCGGCTTCATAAACCTCTCCGGCGGCGTGGGCATCCCCTACCGCCCGGACGGGCATCACCCGGACATCCTCGCCATCGGCGAGGGCGTGCGGCGCGTCTACGAGCAGATACTCGTGCCGGCCGGCATGGGCGACGTGAAGATATTCACGGAGATGGGCCGCTTCATGCTCGGACCCTACGGCTGCCTCGTGACAAAATGCCTGCACCAGAAGCACATCCACAAGGAGTACATCGGCGTGGACGCCTGCGCCTGCAACCTGATGCGCCCGGCGATGTACGGGGCCTACCACCACATCACCGTGGCGGGTAAGGAGGACGCCCCCTGCGACCACCTCTACGACGTCACCGGCGGCCTGTGCGAGAACAACGACAAGTTCGCCGTGGACCGCTGGCTTCCCGCCATCTGCCCCGGCGACATCCTCGTCATCCACGACACCGGCGCGCACGGCCACGCCATGGGCTACAACTACAACGGCAAGCTCCGCAGCGCCGAGGTCCTGCTGTGCGAGGACGGCTCCGCAAAGCTCATCCGCCGCGCTGAGACCCCCGAGGATTATTTTGCAACACTGGACTTCTGAGCCAAAGCACAAAAATACCGCCGCGTCCCCTCGGGCGCGGCGGTTTCTTTGTGTCTTATCCTTATCTCGCGGCGGCGGTCTTCTGCCTCAGGCTCAGGCAGTCCGCTATCATCGCTATGAACTCCGAGTTCGTCGGCTTGCCCTTGATATTCGACACCGTATAGCCGAAGAACTTCTGCAGCGTCTCTATGTCCCCGCGGTCCCACGCGACCTCTATCGCGTGCCTTATTGCCCGCTCCACCCTCGACGGCGTCGTCGCAAAGCGCTTCGCCACCGCAGGGTACAGCACCTTCGTCACCGCGTTTATCGCGTCCATGTCGTTTATCGTTATCATGATCGCCTCGCGCAGATACTGATAGCCCTTGATATGCGCCGGTACCCCTATCTCGTGGATGATATCCGTCACCATGACCTCAAGGCTCGGCTCGGACTTCGCCGTGTACAGCTGGCCCTGCTGCGCCGCCCGCCTCGCAGGTGCGCTCAGCAGCCGTATGTTCCGCAGCACAGACTCGGCGTCGCAGGGCTTCGCTATCACATAGCACACGCCCAGCTCCATGCACTCCGCCACCATCCGCTCGTTCAAAAGCCCCGTAAGCACCACTACGCGCGTGCCCGGGCTCGCCTCCCGCGCACTGCGCAGCAGACTCAGCCCGTCCAGCTTCGACAGCACCAGCTCCGTCACCAGTACGTCCGGCTTCAGCCGCCCGAGCATGTCCAGCGCCTCGGCACCGTCCCCGGCGCTCCCCGCCAGCTCCATCGTCTCATCCTCGTCAATATAAGCACCCAGCAGTTTCCTAAGGTCCTCATTCGGGTCCGCTATCAGTACGCGCGTTTTGGTTTCCATAACATAAACCTCCGTTATTTTTACAACCACGGACTGCGATTTATATTTTTAAGCAGGAAAGCCGTTTTTGTAGTAATAATTTAGCACATCTCCCACACCATTGCAACACCAAGCTGCATTTTACAGCCATATTTTCGTTTACATAAACCGACTTTATTCGACATAATTCCGCCGTTTGAAACTATTATGTCATATTTTGTCTGAGAATTTTTACTAAAATCCGACCGGCCGGAGCTGTCTTGCCCCGGCCGGTCCTTTCATCTCGTCTATCGCGGTCAGCCCGCTTTGTCCCAATACTGTTCTGCCACATGTGCCCTGAGCAGGTCTCTGATCCTCCTGAGCTCCCATGCGTACGACATCACCTGTTCCCGGTGTATGTATTCCCTCGACGGCAGGTTCTCCGCAAGGTATTCGTACCAGGTCCGAAGCCCCAGGTCCGTCAGGTGCGCTCCGTCCGGCAGGTAGCAGCCGCTGCCCCAGCACGAGTTCGTGTCCAGCAGCTTGACCCGTGTGTCCTCCTGCTCCTCGTAGTACGCCACAGCGTCGCGTATGACCCCGTTTATCCGCTCCGTCGAAACGACGCCGGTCACAGAGTCCGGCACCGTCTGCATATATATCGTCGCGTCCGGCCAGTGGATGAGCATATAATCTATGACCTCGGTATAGTCGCTCACCACCGAATACGCGCTGCTGTTCGAGCCCATCAGAAACAGCACCCGCGTGAACTGGCCCTCGGTTGCCTCCACCGCCTCGGCGAAGGTCAGGCCCTCCAATCCCTCGCTCGTCTCGCTGCCGTAGGCGTTCTGCTCCAGCGGCTCCAGCGGCCACCAGTCCTCAAAAAAGTAGTTCACCGCACTGTTCGGCGCCGCCATATAGCCCGCGCCGTTGAGCAGGTCGTTCGGCCTCAGGAACATCGCTATCAGGTGGCAGGTCAGCGAATCCCCCACCAGAACCGTCTCGCTGTCCAGAAACACCGGCCACTCCTCGTCCTCTGCCGCGGCAGACGCATAGCAGCAGGCCGTGAGCAGGCTGAGCGCCAGCAATATCGAAATTAAGCGTTTCATCTTCATCATTCCAGGTACCAGGTATCCGTGTCCTCGCCGAACTCGCTCTTATCTGGCATGTAGCGCTGCATCGACGGCTCCACGAGGAAGCTCGCCAGCAGAGTACCCAGCCCCGGAGCTATGAGCAGCAGCGGCGGGAAATACCAGCAGCCGGCGCCGAAGGCCGCCCAGAGCGCCAAGAGGCCCAGCGTCCGCAGCGGAAAGCGCACCAGCAGCCTCAGCGCGAACAGCAGCACCTGCGCCGTCTTCAGCCGAAACCGGCTCAGCACCGGGCAGGCCAGAGACAGTATCATGAAGGCCATGAGGCAGGCAAACACGAAGGTCGCGCGGTAGAAGAAATCCACCGCCTCGCTCAGCGGCTCGTTCACGACATATGTCGCCGCAAAAAAGCCAACCGCGCAAAACAGCGCCAATATCACCGACAGCCCCATGCCCTGCACGAGGTTCTCCTTGAATGAGCGGAAATACTCCCTGTACGGCCCGCCGCGCCCGCGCCTTATCGACTTCGCCACCGAGTAATACAGCGCCGTCACCGCCGGGCAGGCGGTCACTACCGGCACGCACAGCAGCAGCGTCAGAAAGCCCAGCGCCACGAGGTCCACGGCGGCCGTCCAAATGGAAAACGCACGTCCCTTCATCCCAGCGCCTCCCTTGCCTCATCTATGTAATAGTGCACGAGCAGGTTTACGCACTGCCCGTAACTCTGCATCCCCAGCTCCTGCCCGTTCGACTTTAAAAACGAATCGTACACCGTGTTCGACGCCTTCTGCGCCACGCTGTCCCGGAACTCGTCCCAGTAGGCTGACTGCGCCTTCAGGTCAGCGCGCACCGTCTCCGACAGGCTGTAGTACACCTCGCCGTATTTGTCGTAGTTGACGCCCGCGAGAGCGTTGCCGAGGTATATGTACGCCAGCGCCGCGCCCGCGTAGCGGAAGTCCGCGTATTCCGACTCGAGGCAGGCGAGCACGGCCACGAAGTTGCACTCCTGTTCCGCCGCGACGCCCCTCTGGTGCGCTGTCTCGTGCTGGCTCGTCGAGGGCAGCAGGAAGGCCGGCGAGTCCATGTTCAGGTTCGCCTCACCCGTCATGGGGAAGAAAAAGCCCGTGAAATCGAGGTAGCTCATTATCCTCGAAAAGTAGATGGGCTTCGGCCGGATCGCCTCGCCGCCCAGGAACGGGTACAGCTCCGCGACGCCCTCGAAGACCTCCGCCGCCCGGTCGAGCACCGAGTCCCTGTCGGCTATGTATGCGCCGTCGGCGTCCCGCTCGACCTCCTCGGCGTACTCGCTCGCCAAAAGCGCAAACCAGCGCGTCACGGTCTCCAGCTCCTCGTACTCCACCGGCCCGTCGTCCACTCCCGACTGCTCCGCGAAACCCGGCGCGTAGTAGCAGGGCGTCCACATCACCGTCAGGCCCGCCCAGAAGATGAGCGCCGCCATCGCAAAGGTCAGCGCCAGCCTGTACGTCTGCCGGAGCTTTTCCGGTTTCGCCAGCAGCCTGTACACCGCGTACACCAGATAGACGCCCAGCCCGATTATTGCCGCGGCGTATATAAGCTCCGCGACTGAAAAGCCGACGTGCGAGCAGAGCTTCGACATGAACAGGTGGTATGGGTGCGTCACGCTGTTATACAGCCACACCATCGCCTCGTCGCTCCCGCGCATGATGGACACCGCTATTACCGCGGCGAGGCAGAACACGGCTATCCCCAGCCGCACCGGGGCAAGGTCTTTTATTTTGAGTCGTTTCTTTTCGAGTTTCTCCATTTCACCTGAAGACAGAGGCGTTTTTCACAAAGTATTCCACGCCCGAGTACACCGTCGTCACGAGGACGACTATCCAGCAGGCCGTGACCGTCCAGTCCGGCACGGGCAGCATGAGAAGTATGAAGCAGACCATGGTAGAGGCGGTCTTGATCTTCCCCGACCACGCGGCGGCGATGACCTTGCCGCCCTCCACGGCTACGAGCCTCAGCCCCGTCACGGCAAGCTCCCGCGCCACTACGATGATGGCCGCCCAAGCCGGAAACAGCCCAGTGTCCACGAACACCAGCATGACCGAGATGACCAGCAGTTTGTCCGCCAAAGGGTCCAAAAACTTCCCGAAGTTCGACACCTGATTGCAGTGCCGCGCGATATAGCCGTCCACGAAGTCCGACACCGAGGCGATGACGAACACCGCGAGCGCCCAGTACATGTGCCAGTCGAAGTCCAGGTACATCAGCACGATGACCACGGGTATGAGCAGCACCCTGACTATCGTTATCTTGCTTGCCGTTGTGAGCTTCATACGATCCTCCCTCTCAGCACCCCGTCCTCGGCGGTCTCGACCCGTATCTTCACGATGTCGCCCGGCCTGCATTCGCCCTCTATTACCGCGCCGCCGTCTATGCCCGGCGAGTCAAACCAGCACCTGCCCAGCATATTGCCCGTCTCCGCATCCTTTCCGTCGCAGATGGCCTCCACAGTCTTCCCGACCAGCGAGGCCTCCCACTCGTCCATGACCTCGGCCTGAAGCCGCTCCACCAGAGCGGCGCGCTCCATGGCCACGTCCTTCTCCGGGTATTCCATCCTCGCCGCCGGAGTGCCCTCCTCGGGCGAGAAGGGGAAGACGCCCGCGCGCTCTATCTTCGCCTCCCGGAGGAACTCGCACAGCTCCTCAAACTCGGCCTCTCCCTCCCCGGGCAGGCCGGTTATGAGGCTCGTCCGAAGCACCAGCCCCGGTATACGCTCCCGGAGCTTCTTAAAGAGCGCGCGTATCCCCGCGCCCGTGTCCCGGCGGTTCATCCGCCTCAGTATACGGTCGTTTATATGCTGTATGGGGATATCGATATATTTTACTATCTTCTCCTCCGAAGCTATCGTCTCTATCAGCTCGTCGTCGAGCTCCTGCGGGTACAGATAGTGCAGACGTATCCAGCGCAGGCCGTCGATTTTGCAAAGCTCCCTCAGAAGCTCCGAGAGCCTCGGGCCTCCGTAGAGGTCTGCGCCGTAGTGCGTCAAATCCTGCGCGACCAGTATAAGCTCCTTATATCCCCTCCCGGCCAGCTGCCTCGCCTCGGCCAGGATGTTCTCCATCGGCCTTGACCTGAACCGGCCCCTTATCTTCGGGATGAGGCAATACGAGCAGCGGTTGTCGCAGCCGTCGGCTATGAGCAGGTAGGCCCAGGTGTCCCCGGTGCTTATTATCCTGCCCGTCTCCGACACCGCCGCGCAGTTGTCGCCTATAATGACGGGCTTCTCGCCCCGCAGCGCGCCCTCGAGCGCCGTCACGACCTCGTCGTAGCTGCCCGCGCCAATGACCGCGTCCACCTCCGGCAGCTCCTCGAGTATCTCGGCCCGGTACAGCTCGGACAGGCAGCCCGCCACGACGAGCGCCCTGAGCCTGCCCGTCTCCCTCAGCTGTGCCGTCTCGAGTATCGTATTTATGGCCTCCTGCTTTGCGTCCTCTATGAATGCGCAGGTATTTATGACGATGGCCTCGGCCTCGTTTTCATCGTTTGTCAGCTCATAGCCCGCGTCGGCGAGCTTTTTGAGCATCTGTTCCGAGGCCGTCCGGTTCTTCGGGCAGCCAAGGGATATCATTCCGACCTTCATTCGTCCAGCTCCCATCCCTCGCTCAGTCTTGCGGCAGCGGCGCGCACTTCGTCCCACGAAAAGCCGCGCCGCACCAGATATGCGCAGGCGCGCCGCAGCTCGTCGCCCTCCGGGGCCTTCCCGCGCAGCCTTGCCTCGAGCAGCCTGTCTGCGGTCTCGCTCTGGTCGGGCAGCTCCTCCAGCGCCGCGTCCCACAGCTCTCTCGGCAGCCTGCGCCGCCTCAGCTCCTCGCGTATCCTCTGCCTGCCGCAGCCCTTCGCCGCGTAGTGCCGCACGACCATGCCCGCGTAGTTCTCATCGTTCACAAAGCCCAGCTCGACCATGCGCTGTGCAGCCTGCTCCGCCGCCTCCGGCTCCTCGCCCTTCTCGACGAGCTTCGCCGCCAGCTCCGCCTCGCCGTAGTCGCGCCGCTCCAGCAGCTTCAGCGCCTGAGCCTTCGCCCGCTCGAGCGGCGTCTCAGCCATCGAAATCGTCCGCCGACACGTCCACCGCGCGGCCCGCCGCTATCGCCGCCTTGCGCGCCTGCGGCGTCATCAGCCTGTGCGCGTTCTCCCGTATCTGTGCCTCCAGCTTCGCCATGACCTCCGGGTTCTGCTCGAGGTATTCCTTCACATTGTCGCGTCCCTGAATCCGCGCCTCGCCTACCGTGAACCACGCGCCCGCCTTGTCGATAAGCTCCAGCTTCACCGCAAGGTCGATTATCTCTCCGACCTTCGAGATGCCCTGGCCGTAGATTATATCGAACTCCGCCTCCTTGAACGGCGGCGCTACCTTGTTCTTGATGACCTTGGCGCGGGTGCGGTTGCCTATCATCTCCGAGCCGTTCTTGAGCGTCTCGATACGGCGCATGTCTATCCTCACGCTCGCAAAGTACTTGAGCGCGCGGCCGCCCGGCGTCGTCTCCGGGTTGCCGTACATGACGCCTATCTTCTCCCTGAGCTGGTTTATGAAGATGACGATGCAGCCCGTCTTGGACACCACGCCCGCCAGCTTCCTGAGCGCCTGGCTCATGAGCCGCGCCACGACGCCCACGGAGCTCTCGCCCATCTCGCCCTCCAGCTCGCTGCGCGGCAGCAGCGCCGCCACCGAGTCAATGACCACCACGTCCAGCGCGCCCGAGCGCACCAGCTGCTCCGTTATCTCCAGCGCCTGCTCGCCCGTGTCAGGCTGGGAGATGAGCAGGTCGTCTATGTTCACGCCCAGCGCCCTCGCATACGCCGGCTCCAGCGCGTGCTCCACGTCTATATACGCCGCCTCGCCACCGGCCTTCTGCGCCGAGGCCACTACGTGCAGCGCCAGCGTCGTCTTGCCGCAGCTCTCAGGGCCGTAGATCTCCACGATCCTCCCGCGCGGCACGCCGCCTATGCCCAGCGCAAGGTCCAGCGACAGCGAGCCTGTCGAGATAGCCTCCACGTTCACCGTGATATCCTCGCCCAAGCGCATGATCGCGCCCTTGCCGTAGTTCTTCTCTATCTGCGCTATCGCGGTCTCAAGCGCCTTTTTCTTGTCCGCCGCCGGCGCCGCGGACGCGGCCGGGGCCGCCTTTTTCTTCTCTGCCATATCTGCCACCTCTCAGCTCTTTGATCAGGCGCGCGCGGTCACTACCCGCTCCACGCCCCTCGTATCCGGTATCGACTGCGCGTCGTGCAGCCCCGCCATGCGCATAAGGTCCTTTACGTCCTGGGCCTGGTCCTCCCCGACCTCGAACATCAGCATGCCGCCCTGCCTTATGACGCCCTTCCAGTTTTTCAGTATAGCCCGGTAGAAGTCCAGCCCGTCGTCCCCGCCGTCCAGCGCCCACACAGGCTCGTAGTCACGCACCGACGGGTCCAGCGTCAGGATGTCGAAGGTCGGTATATACGGTGGGTTCGACACCACAAGGTCGAAACTCCCCGTCATGATCGGCGGCTGCTTCGTCACGTCCGCCAGCATGAAGCTCACCCGGCCCTCGAGACCGTTGCGGTTCACATTGTGCCGGCTCACGTCCATCGCCTCCGGGCTTACGTCCGAGAGCACTACCCGCGTCTGCGGCAGCGCCGCCGCTATCGCGCAGCCGATGCAGCCCGAGCCGCTGCACAAATCCAGCACCCGTGCGTCCATTTTCCGCCCGTGCAGCCAGCTTATCGCCGCCTCCGCGAGCACCTCCGTGTCTACACGCGGGATGAGCACCGCAGGCGTCACCTCCATCGGCAGGCCCCGGAACTCCCAGACCCCCGTGATGTACGCCACCGGCTCGCCCGCCAGCCTGCGCCTGAGCATCGACTCCGCCCTGCGCTCTACCTCGTCCGTCGCATAAAACCGCAGGTCCCGCAGGAACTTCTCCGTCGTCTTGCCCGCCGCCGTCGCCGTTATCAGCTTCCCCTCCAGCTCGGCGGCTTCTATCCCGGCCTCGCGCAGCCGGTTGCGCACTGCTATATACAGCTCACTGTATGTCCGCGGCATTTCCCCATCCCCTTTCGCCCGTTTACCAGGCGTCTTTACCTTTTTCCTCGGGTATGACCAGCTCAAGCGCACGTATCGCGCACTCGATCATCCCGTCGTCCGGCTCGTTCGTCGTCAGGTGCTGCAGCTGCCGCCCCGGCCAGGTGAAGATCCGCGACACGATGTTCGTGTCGTGCCGCCCCGCCCAGCGGTTCAGCTCATACGCCACGCACACGATCACCGGCAAAAGCAGAAGCCGGAGCGCAAACCTCAAAAGCGTGTTGTCCACCTGTATCAGCAGCCCCACAAATATGCCCAGCACGATGACCACCAGCAGAAAGCTCGTGCCGCACCTCGGGTGGAACCGGCTCTGCGGCCTCACGTTCTCCACCGTCAGCGGCAGGCCCTTCTCGTAGCAGAAGATCGTCTTGTGCTCCGCCCCGTGGTAGGCAAACAGCCGCTTCATGTCCTTCATCCTCGAGCACAGCCACAGGTACACCAGAAAAATGACTATCTTGATGGCGCCCTCCAGCAGGCTCCTGAGCGTATAGTGCCCCTCCAAGCCCGGGATGAATCCCGCTATGAAGGTCGGCAGAAACAAAAACAGCGCCACCGCAAGGCACACGCCCAAAAAGGCTGCAAAGCCTATTATCGCCTTCTCAGCCTTCTCACTGCCCAGCTTCTTCTCGAGCCAGAGGTCGAACTTCGTCGGCTCCTCCTGCTCGTCCTCCGGCAGCAGGCTCGCCGAGTACGACAGCGCCTTCATGCCCTTGAGCATCGAGTCGGCAAAGGTCACAAGGCCCCGTATGAACGGCCAGCCCAGCGCCGGATGCCTGTCCTTAATAAGCCGGAGCGGCTCGACCTTCTCGGTCATGCCCTCCTTCGTGCGGCACACGATCGCCTGCTTCTCCGGCCCGCGCATCATGATGCCCTCTATCAGCGCCTGCCCCCCTATCATCGTGCGGAAGCAGACCTTATCGTTATTTTTCTCCGACATTTCGACCTCGTATCACTGAGTTTTCACCGGCAGCTCCACCGTCACCAGCGCGCCGCCCTCCTCGCAGTTGCCGACCGTCAGCCGGCCCCTGTGCCTCGTCACTATCTCGTCGCACACGGCAAGCCCTATCCCGCTGCCGCGCTCCTTGCCGCGGCCCTTGTAGAACCGCTCCTTCACGTGCGGCAGGTCCTCGTCCGCAAAGCCCGGCCCGTGGTCGCGTACCATGACCTTCACGTACTCGCCCTCGTTCTTCGCCGTGAGCTCTATCCTCTTGCCGCGCTTGCCGTACTTCGCCGCGTTGTCCAGTATGTTCAGCAGCACCTGCTTGAGCCGCGCCGGGTCGCCCGTCACGGGCTGCAGCGGCTCCTCCGGCGTCTCGTACACCAGCTCTATCCCGTCGTGCTTCAAAAGCTCCCCGTAGGTGAACGCGACCTCCTCGAGCAGCAGCTCCAGCTCGACCTCCTCCACGTTCAGCGTGAACCGGCCGTCCCGCAGGCGCGTGAACTCCAAAAGCTCCTCCACCATGCCCGTCAGCCGCCCCGCCTCCGCGGAGATGATCTCTACCCCGCGCCGCGAATCGCCCTGTATCGCCTCGTCGTACATCAGCGTCTCGCTCCAGCCCGTGATCGCCGTCAGCGGCGTGCGCAGCTCGTGCGACACCGACGAGATGAACTCCGACTGCGTCCGCCCGGCCTCGCCGATCTTCACCGACATGTCGTTGAACGCATCCACGAAACGCCCTATCTCGTCGTCCCGCAGCTTCTCCGCCAGAGAGCCGTAGCTGCCGTCCGCTATCCTCCGCGCCGTGTCCCCCAGCCCCAGTATCGGGCTGGTCACCCGCTCACGGAACCACAGATTGGACAGCAGCAGCAACGCAACCGCGCCGCCCGCGCACACGGCCGCACCCGTCGCCTCGCCGCACAGGCCAAGTATCAGAGTCAGCAGCACGCACACGACCCCGGCGCAGCTCACCACGAGCCACACGCCCTTGAGACCCTTCAGCGCCTCAGGCCGCTCGCCCTTAACGAACCTCCTGACCGCCTCGTACGCCCTCGCCGCCGGTCCCGGCCTGTTGTTCTCGTCCATGCCTCAGCTGCCCCACTTGTAGCCGTAGCCCCAGATAGTCGTGATATACTCCGGCGCGGTCGGCGTATCCTCTATCTTTATCCTCAGCCGCCGGATGTTCACGTCCACTATCTTCAGCTCGCCCTTGTAGTCCGCACCCCACACGCTCTCAAGTATGTCCTCCCTCGAGAGCGCCTTGCCCGGGTTCTCCATGAACAGCTTCATTATCGAGTACTCTGTCTGCGTCAGCTTCACCCGCTGCCCGTTCTTCGTCAGCGTCCGGTTCCGCGGATTGAGCACGAACGGCCCGTTTTCCAGCTCAGGCTCCTCGTCCTCGTCCGCCGCACCGACGCGCCTGTACAGCGCGTCTACCCTCGCCAGCAGCTCCGCAGGCGAAAAGGGCTTCGTCACATAATCGTCCGCGCCCGTCATCAGGCCCGTGACCTTGTCCATCTCCTGCCCCAGAGCCGTCAGCATGATGATGCCCATCTTCGAGCCCGACGCCCTTATGCCGCGGCAGATGTCAAAGCCGTTGGCATCCGGCAGCATGACGTCCAGCAGCGCGACCCCTATGTCGTCGTTCTCCTCCAGCAGACGGAGCGCCTCCTCCCCGGTCGCCGCCTCGATCGGCTCGTAGCCCGTCCTGCGGAGATTGATGACGACAAAACTGCGGATGCCCGCTTCGTCCTCAAGCACCAGTATCTTTTTGATGTCGCCCACGCCCCTTTCGCAAATATATATCTTTCTGAAATTAGACCTTAACATTATAGCACATGATTTGCAATAGTGGTAGCATCAGATTACAAAATGTAGTATAATTTGAAGCGAAGCGGTGAATTTTCGGGAAAGTGCACTATCCGGGAGGCGAAGAGGACGTGCTTATTTTCTATGCTGACACAAGCGGTTTGGAGCCTTGGCGTTCGAGGTGCCGGGGCAGGAGCGGGGCGTCAGGGAGCGGCTTTGCGTATTCGCTGCTGCTTCTGGCTCTGGAGCGGTGGAAGGGAGCTTCCGAGCTCCCGGAGCTCGGGTCGCAGCCCGGGGGAAAGCCGTACTTTCCCGGACATCCCGACTGGCATTTTTCGCTCAGCCACACGGAAGGCATGGTTCTGGCTGCGGTCTCGGACTTCCCCGTAGGCGCGGACGTGCAGAGGATAGATACGAGAGGAGAGCGGCTGGCGCCGAAGCTGATGTCGGATTCGGAGCGGAAGGACTTCGACTTTTTCACGCTCTGGGTGCTGCGCGAGGCCTGCTACAAACTCACGGGCAGGGGAGACCTGAGAACGATGCGCTTTTCGATGACCGGCTCGGGCATCCTCGCCCCGGAGCCCGGAGTGCGATGCCGGACTTACCGGCTGCCCGGCTGCGCCGCCGCAGCCGCCTGCTTCGAGGGAGACTTGCCCGACGAGCCGATCCGAGTCCCGATTGAAGAAATATGTTCTTGAAAACAGCGCCGGCATTTGCTATAATATTTAAACGCACCAGCCGGTGTGGCGAAACTGGCAGACGCACCGCACTCAAAATGCGGCGGAGTGATCCATGCCGGTTCAAATCCGGCCACCGGCACCACGTCGGAGCAAAGCCCGCTTTGCTCCGACGTCTTTTTTATGCCAACGGAAAAAAGACGTCATCCGCCCTCTCCCTTGCTCCTCTGTTCTGTTGTGATGTTCCAAGAAGTCCGAATGCGACGGCGTTCGGACTTCTTGCTTTTTTCCCTGTCCGCTCTCCGCCGGCTCCAGCCTCTGCCCGGGACTCTTGCAAAGTGAGAGGGAAGAGGAAACGACGCAGCGTTTTGCTTACGTTGAAATATGACTTAAATTGGTAAAATCTATGTTTTTACCGCCTGGAGCTGGCCTGAGGACGAAAATCGCGTCCGAGGGCCCAATTTTTGTTGTTCCGTTGCATAAGCGGAATGTTAAAAAATTAGTCAAAACTACGAAAATTTACAGTGGACGCTTAGGCCGTTGACAGGATATCGCTGGCTATATTATGATTTGCATAAGAAGCTGCTTAAACGCTTAAGCACGGGCCGCTTAAGGGTCGGGCAGTTTGAGAGGACAAGGTAATATTTATAAGGAGGACATGAAATGAAAAAGCTGCGCATACTGCTCTGCCTCGCGCTCGCGCTGGTTATGGTATTTGCCCTCGCCGCCTGCGGCGACGGCGGCGAGACCACGTCCGGCGGATACAAGGTCACTTTCTACGACAGCGACGGCACCACCGTGCTCGCCGAGGTCGACGTCGAAGAGGGCCAGGCCGTTGCCGAACCCGAGCTCTCCAAAGAGGGCTATGTGATCGAGGGCTACTATGCCACTCCCGCCCTCGTAATCCCCTATGACATGAGCGCGCCCGTCACCGCCGACACCTCCGTCTTCGTCGCCTGGCAGTCTTCTGTCGTCGACGAGAGGGCCTGGATGCTGGCCGGCAGCCTCGCGGGGTACCCCGAAAACAACTGGGGCCACGCATGGCCGCAGGACGACTTCATCATGCAGCCCGTCGAGGGTGAGTTCAACACCTTTGCCATCGAGCTGAATCTCTATCAGGGCGACGAGTTCAAGATCGCCGTCATCGACCAGGACTACAACTGGGGCGATTCCATAGACGCCTCCCACCTCGTCGAGAGCGAGTACTTCGCCGGCGGTGAGGACGCCTTCAACTCCGGCGCCAACATCGTAGTTGCGCAGTCCGGCCTCTACAAGCTCGTGCTGAAGACCGACGCCGAGACCATCAGCCTCTGCAGCCTCTCCGCCGAGCGTCTGGGCGACGCCGCCGAGCTCGCCGAGCCCGAGTTCGACTTCCAGCTCCAGGGCACCTTCAACAACTGGGGCGAGGATCCCGAGAGCTTCAAGATGCTCAAGAACGGCGACGACCTCATCTGGTACTACCTGCTGACCGTCACCGAGGCCGACTACGACACCCAGAACGACCTCGACGCCGCCATGTTCGGCGTGAAGAACCTCGTGAACGGCGACTGGTACGACCTGCGCGTCATGGACCCCGAGGCCACCCCGAACTTCATAGTCCCCGCGGGCACCTACATAGTCTGGCTCCAGATCGAGCTGCAGGACAACCAGGCCGTCGTGACGAACTTCTTCGTTGAGGAGCCGGCCTACTACGTCGTGGGCACCTGCGGAAACGCCGGCTGGGCTGCCGACGTCAACGCCGAGAACACGGCCTACATGATGCAGGTCCAGGCCGACGGCACCTACACACTCGACGTCACCTTCACCGAGGACGAGACTGAGGACTGGACCGAGGGCAACGTGGCCTTCAAGGTGGCCTACGGCGCCGGCGGCTGCGTGGCCAACGAGTACTGGTACGGCGACGCCGCGGGCGAGAACATCCTCGTCGCCCCGGGCAGCTACACCATAGTCTTCGACCCGGCCACGGGGGCCATCACCTACTGATAACGCGCATGACAAAGCGGCGAGGGAGCCTTGAAAGCTCCCCCGCCGCAGTCGCGGAAGACACTAGAGCAATCTTATGTCATGTTCGGCCCCGCCGGACTTCCTGATGGTGTCATACACCAGCCCTGCGACCATTTTCGCCTTCTTTTTGTATGGGAGCTCGATATCCCCTCCGGGGCAGAGCGAGAGCACACGGCCCGATGTGAGGCTCCTGAGCTGCTCCGCAAGCATGGCGCCCATCGCAACGAAGACGGTGTCGCCGGGCTCCGCGGAGAGGAAGGCCCCGAGTTTATCTTTGCTTTCAAGGAAACAGGCGGAGTCGAAGCTCTCCTCGATCCGGCGGTTCAGCCTCTGTTCGGCGAAGGGCCGGAGCACGGCGCAGGCCCTGTTCCCGAGCTGCCTTGCGGCGGCCGCGGCTGCGGCGAAGTCGGTGTTTACCTGGTAGAACAAGAACAGGTCGTCCACCACTCCGTCGACGCAGATGAGAGGGCAGAAGCAATTGAAGCCGATCTTCCTGAAGGTCAGTCTGTCGACATTCAGGGCGACGATGGCATCGAGCGTATCGATGGTCTGACTGACGCAGCTGTCGTCGATGAGCCTGAGCGCGTAGCCGCGGCCCTCCAGCCTGGCAGCCAGCTCCTGCGTAAAAGCCGCAAAGGAGTGGGCCTCGTCCGGATCGGAGGCCGCGTTCGGCGCGTAGAGGCCGACCATGCCGCTGTTGCCGGTGGCCAGGGCTTTCGCGACCGCCGAGGATTCGTAGCCCATGATGTGTACCTCATGGAGCACTCTCTTCCAGGTCTCCGGGCTTATCCTCTGGTCTTCCCGGCCGTTCACGACGTAAGAGACTGTTGCGGTGGAGACGCCGCAGGCATCCGCAATGTCCTTTATCGTCACTTTTTTCTTTTTATTATTACTATTCATCTCAGCCATACGACAATAATATCAACCGAACAGCCCGGTGTCAATCGGGCAGGACTATTTTGGAGGACCGTATGGATATCAGAGCCATACTTCACAGGGGCAGGCCTTTGGACTGCTATCCGACCTCGGAGCACAGTATGTACATCCGGCTCCGGACAGCGAGGGGCGACGTCGACTCGGCGGCCATCGTATACGCCGAAAACAAGTTTGAATGGACGACGAAGCCGCGCCAGGAGCAGGAAATGGAGCTTTTGCGCTCGGACGCGCTCTACGACTATTTCGGAGCCGAGCTGGAGCTTGGGGACACGAGGCTCGCCTATGTGTTCCGGCTGAGCTCCGGGGACGAGACGCTTTATCTCTGCGAGGAGGGCTTCACCCCGGATTACGACTGGGACTTCGGCTACTTCAACTACTTCCAGTATCCCTACGTCCACAAGAGCGACGTCATGCGCGTGCCGGACTGGGTGCGCGGTGCGGTGGTGTATCAGATCTTCCCGGACAGGTTCAGGATCGGCTCAGGTCTGGAGAAGACGGGCTATATTAACCTCGAGTGGGGCGAGAAGCCCACGCCGAAGAGTTTCGCCGGCGGCGACCTCCGCGGCATCGAGGAGGGCCTGCCCTATCTTGAGGAGCTGGGCGTCACCTGCATATACATGACGCCCGTGTTCAAGTCCGTCAGCAATCACAAGTACGACATTGAGGACTACTTCAAGGTCGACGAGCACTTCGGCGGGGACGAGGCCCTGCGCTCGCTCATAGGGGCGGCGCACGAGCGCGGAATGAAGGTCGTGCTCGACGGGGTGTTCAACCACTGCGCATATACGAACCCCATCTTTACGGACACCTCGGTCAGGGGTCGCGAGTCGCCATACTGGGACTGGTTTTTCATAGACGGCGAACGCTCGAGTTTCAAGGACTGCAACTACCGCACCTTCGCCGACGTGCCGTATATGCCCAAACTCAACACCGACAACGACGGGGTCATCGACTACTTCTGCCGCGTCGGCCGCTACTGGATAGAGGAGTTCGGGGCGGACGGCTGGAGGCTCGACGTTTCGGACGAGATCTCGATGCGGTTCCTGCGCAGGTTCCGCGAGGCGGTCAAGGCCGCGAAGCCGGAGGCCGTCATAATAGGCGAGGTCTGGCACGGGGCCATGGAGTTCCTCGGCGGGGATATGTATGACGGCGTCATGAACTACGGGCTCACCAAGGCCTGCCTCGACCTGCTGGCATTTGACAGGCTGGACGCTGCGGGCTTCGCCTCGAGGCTCTGCCTGCTGCTGTGGAGGAACATCGGCCCCGCCTGCGAGATGATGTTCAACCTCCTGGACAGCCACGACACTGACAGGTTCCTGAGCCAAGTCGGAGGCGACAGGCGGCGCGAGGCGCTCGCACTTGCGGTGCTGTTCTTCTTCCCGGGTATGCCTATGGTCTTTTACGGGGACGAGATCGGCACGGAGGGCGGCTATGACCCGGACTGCCGCCGCTGCTTCAGCTGGGACGAGTCGAGCTGGGACATGGAGCTCTACGGGCTTGTGAAGCGGCTCGCGGAGCTCAGAAAAGGGGAGTGCCTTTCCAGGGGCGGCTGCCGCGTGAGCGAGAGCGGCGGCGTGGTCGCCATAGAGCGCTTCACAGATGAAGAGAGCGTGACTCTCTATTTGAATCCTTCGGAAACGGCTCGCAGTCTGACTGACGGGACTGCGATAGAAGCCATGGGCATCGTCATAAAGGAAAAGGAGATGTAAAGAATGAAAAAGATGAAACGTATTGCCGCGCTCGTCATGGCGCTGGCGCTGGTGTTTGCCCTTGCGGCCTGCGGCTCCGGCAGGGAGGAGCAGGGCGGTTCTGCGAGCGACGGCATCATGGCCAAGTTCTCCGGCGAGCTGGAGCAGGGCGCAGTCGTCAAGGTGCTGGAGAACGACACCGCCGTCGAGCTGGGCTACGTCGAGGCGCTCATAAACGCCTTCAACGAGGCCTATGCCGACCAGGGCATCTCGGCTGAGCGCATGAACACCGACCAGTACTCCGACCTGGCCAACGACGGCCCCTACGGCTACGGCCCCGACGTCTGGTACCAGGCCAACGACATCATTATGCAGTACGCCGAGAACCAGCACATCCTGCCCCTGCCCATCGACAGCCTCGGCTATGCCGACCAGATCCCTGAGAGCGCCTGGAACGCCTATGCGCTCAATGTGGACGGCACCACCTACTACTGCGGCGTGCCCATCAACGTCCAGACCGGTATGCTCTACTACATAGAGTCCATGCTGCCCGACAACTGGGAGACCGACTGGGACGTGAACGGCAACGGCACCCCGGACTTCTTTGAGACCTACACCGCGCTCTACGCCTTCAGCAAGGAGACGCAGGAGGGCGGCGGCAAGACCGAGTACGGCTACCTCGACGAGCTCGTCGACACCTACTTCATGACCGGCTATCTGTTCACCTTCGGCGGCTACATCTTCGGCGACGACAACACGAACCCCGAGGACATCGGCCTCGCGGCCGGCAACGCCGCCCAGGGCGCCTGGATGATCAGGCAGTGGGCCGAGCTCATGAACAACACCGAGATCGTGGCCAAGGACTTCGCCTCCTCCGCCTATTCCTACCTCGCCAAGGGCAAGATGCTCTGCACCGTCACCACCCCGGACGTGCGCAGCATGTTCATAAAGGAAATGGTCAATAACGGCTGGACCGAGGAAGAGGCCGAGGCCGACCTCAAGATGATCGCCGTGCCCAGGCTGCCCGCCTCCGGCGACCTCACCGCAGACGCCTGGCAGGACACCATCACCAACATGGACGAGCTCACGCTTGAGACCAAGATGATGGGCGGCATGAACGGCTACGGCATATCCTCGTATACGAAGTGCCCGAATGCGGCCCTGGCCTTTGTGAAGTTTGCAGCTGACTACGAGCAGGTGATCCTCCGCAACCAGATGCTCGGCATCACCCCGGCCCGCGCCGACGCCGCCGCGACCATAGGCGAGACCGATTCGACCGTCGCCGCCGTCTTCGACAGGCTCGAGAACGGCAACGTCGATATAATGCCCGCCATCAACGCCGTCAGCCAGCTCTGGACTCCCTCCGAGAGCTTCTTCGTCGAGCTTGCCACCGACGCGCTCTCCGGCAACCGCGGCGAGCCCACGAAGTACGACACCATCGACAAGATCCAGGCCGGGCTCGAGAATGTGTGCAGCCAGATCTACGACGGCATCTTCACGCTCTCATAAGTCTTTCCTAAAAAGATAGAGGGGGAAACGATAATGACTAAGACTGCCGGGCTGCGCTCGGCCTCGTGGCAGGCGAAGCTCTCCTTCGTCGTCATGGGCCTCGGCCAGCTTTGCTACGGTCAGATAGTAAAGGGACTCTTGTATCTCCTCAGCCTTGCGGGCCTCGTCGTCTATTTCGTGGCCCGGGGCGTAGAGGACATAATCGGCATCTTCACGCTCGGCACCCAGCAGGAGAACCTCTGGCTGGGCATCGAGGGCGACAACTCCATGCAGATGCTCATCATGGGCCTGTTTGCCGTGGTCGTGCTCATCTTCACGATAGCGCTCTACGTCTCCAACGTGAAGGACGTGCTCTACACCTCACGCGAGGCTGCCAAGGGCAGGAAGCCGCACAGCTTCAAGGAGTCCATCGCCTATGCGGCGGACGGGAAGTTCTATCTCTCCGCGCTCATACTGCCGCTCATCGGCGTGGCGATGTTCTCCATCCTGCCCATCGTCTTCATGATCCTCATCGCCTTCACGGACTTCGGCGGCGAGGTCGTGCACCCCGTGCTCGCCAGCTGGAGCCTCTCCGCCTGGCAGAAGATCCTGGGTGTCGGCAACGTGGGCAGCACCTTCGGCAAGATCCTCGGCTGGAACGTCATCTGGGCCGTGGTCTCGACCTCGATAAACTTCTTCGGCGGCCTGGCCATCGCGCTCATCCTCAACAAGAAGAACGTAAAAGGCTCGAAGATCTGGCGCGCCTTCCCGATACTCGCCTACGCGATACCGGGCTTCATCACCATGCTGGGCTTCAAGTTCATGTTCTCCCAGAGCGGCCCCATAAACCAGCTGCTCACGAGCAACGGCCACGAGGCCATCTTCTTCCTCTCGAACGTCGAGAGCGCGAAGTGGTGGGCACGCGGCATAGGCTTCTTCGTGAACGCCTGGATAGCCATCCCATCCATCATGCTCATGACCACGGGCATACTCTCGAACATCGACACGCAGCTCTACGAGGCGGCGTCCATCGACGGTGCGGGCAAGTTCACCCAGTTCCGCAAGATAACCCTGCCCTTCGTCGTGTTCTCGATAACCCCCGTGCTCATAGGCCAGTTCGTCGGAAACTTCAACAACTTCGGCATCTACTTCTTCCTGCGCTCGGGTCTGCAGAGCAACTACGCCGACTACTTCCTCGCCAGCGACACCGACCTGCTTATCAACTGGCTCTACAACCTCTCCGTCAACAACAACTACTACTCGATAGGCGCGGCGATAAGCCTTGTCATCTTCATCATCACCGGCACGCTGTCGCTCATCGTCTACGTCCGCTCTGCGGCTTATAAGAGGGAGGAGACGTTCCAGTGAAAAAAGAAGGCAGCATCAGGACGGCGAGGATCGCCGACAACATCATAACCTATATTTTCCTGATCATCATCTCGCTCATATTCCTCTTCCCCTGCGTCTGGCTCATCGCGGCCTCCTTCTCGAAGAGCGGCGACATACACTCCTTCTCGGGCTTCTTCCCGAAGGAGTTCTCCGCCCAGACCTTTGTCGACCTGTTCACCGACGACGTGAACGGCCTCTACCCCTACGGGCGCTGGTTCCTCAACACCCTGTACGTCGCGACCATGACCTGCATCATCGGCACGCTGCTCACCATCCTGACGGGCTACGTCATGAGCCGCTTCCGCTTCCAGGGGCGCGACACCATCAGGAAGACCACCCTGCTGCTGGGTATGTTCCCGGGCTTCATGGGCATGACCGCCGTCTACATCATCATGGGCCAGCTCAACCTGCTCAACAGCCTGGAGTCGCTCATCTTCTACTACTCCTGCACCGCGCCCCTCGGCTACCTCGTTCAGAAGGGCTACTTCGACTCCATCCCCTACACCATCCACGAGGCCGCCACCATCGACGGCGCCAGCCAGCTGCAGATATTCACAAAGATAACCCTGCCGCTCTCCAAGCCCATGCTGGTCTACACCGCGCTCACGCAGTTCGCCTGGCCGTGGAGCGACTGCCTGCTGCCCAAGCTGCTGCTCAAGGAGCGTGAGATGTGGACGGTCGCCGTCGGCCTCTACTCCATGCCGGATACCCAGTTCGCGCGCTTCGCCGCGGGCAGCGTGTTCATCGCCGTGCCCATCGTCATCCTCTATTTCTGCCTTGTGAAGAACATCGTCAGCGGCCTCACCGCCGGCGCAGTCAAGGGCTGATATGAAGACCCGGGCAAGGCTCGCGGGCCTGCTCCTGATACTCGCAATGCTGCTCTCCGCCTGCGGAGAGCAGCGCCGCGAGGCGGAGCCCAACATCATTGACGACAAATACCGCAACTGGTACGAGGTCTTCGTCTACTCCTACTACGACAGCGACGGCGACAGGATAGGCGACCTCGCCGGCCTTGCGGAAAAGCTGGACTACATATCCGGCCTCGGCATGAACGGCATCTGGCTCATGCCCATAATGCCCTCGCCGAGCTACCACAAGTACGACGTCACGGACTACTACGACATCGACCCGCAGTACGGCACGCTCGAGGACTTCTCCGCCATGCTCGAAAAGGCGCACTCGCTCGGCATAGACGTCATCATAGACCTCGTCGTGAACCACACCTCGAGCGAGCACCCCTGGTTTACGAGCGCGAAGTCGGACGTGAACTCCGAGTACCGCGACTGGTACAACTGGTCGGACACGCAGCAGGACGGCTACGCCAAAGCCGGAGACGCCTATTACGAGTGCCGCTTTGTCAATACCATGCCGGATTTGAACCTCGATAACCCGGCGGTCAGGGCCGAGATAGAGAACATCCTGCGCTTCTGGCTGGAGGACATGGGCGTGGACGGTTTCCGGCTCGACGCCGTGACGAGCTATTACACGGGGAACACTGAGAAGAACAAGGAGTTCCTCTCCTGGCTCGGCGACACGGCGCGCAGCATAAAGCCGGACTGCTACATCGTGGGCGAGGCGTGGACGGACCTCTATGAGATCGCCGACTACTGCGAGGCGGGCATCGACAGCTTTTTCCTCTTTCCCGTTGCCCAGCGCGGCGGTTACATCGAGGAGATACTAGGCCCCGACGTGAAGGAGCCGGGCAGGAGCTATGGCAACGTCACGGCCCTGCTGGAGATGCGTCTGCCCGAGGGCACCATACCCGCGCCCTTCCTGGGCAACCACGACACGGCGAGGGCAGCAAGCATGCTCGGCCCGGACATCGAAAAGCAGAAGATGGCGGCGGGCCTGCTGGCCATGATGCGCGGCGGCACCTTCGTCTACTACGGCGACGAGATAGGCATGACCGGCTCGGCCACCGACCCCGACAAGCGGCTCGGCATGTACTGGACGACGCTCTCGGAGATAACGCACTGCCCGCCGGGGACGACGGTGGCGGAGTATGTGCAGCCCTCCGTCACTGAGCAGCTCGAGGACCCGGACTCGCTTCTGAGCTACTACGCCGCGGCCATGCGGCTGAGGAATGAGAACCCGGAGATCGCACGGGGCGCCAGCGAGGTCATCGACAGCGGCGAGGGCGATATCTGCGTCATCCGGCGCAGCTGGAACGGCGAGAGCTGCGTCATCGTCATAAATCCTTCCGAAAACGCACACGAGCTGGACACGGAGCCGCTCGGCCTCTCCGGGCTGCTGCTCGCCGGCGAGCTCTGCGCATCAGGCAGCGGCGTCGGCTTCAAAGGCGGCGTCCTGCAGCTGCCCGCATATTCCATAGCCATCCTGAGACAAAGCTGAAGGGCCTGCTGCCGTTACAGCAATCGATATCGCCTGTCAGCTCCTGCTCGAAGCGTTACATGGATTCAAATTTTAGCAGGTACAGCGCACAATAAGCTCCCCTGCGCAAGGGGAGCTTTCGCCGAAGGCAACTGAGCGGTCACCCGTTATTCCGCACGCCCAAGGCGCGCGGCCGGGTCGTCGGGGACGCCGACCCCTACGAGTTTACGCAAAACGTACACGGGTGCGGGAACGGTACGGCGTGGGAGAAAACCATCACGTCCGGGCGGGGGTGGAACCCCGCCCGGATATCATATCCAAACGCCGCAGGCGTTTCACCTTAAACGTCGGATAGGACTACCGGGGTGAGTGGGAGAGGCGGGCGGGACGCATCCATTGCGATGGGTGCTTCCAGCCCATATATAAGCCGCTTTTCTTTGGGGCTCACCCCGTTTCTTTTGGCAAGGGCAAAGAAATGGGGTGAAATTATACCCCAGCGCCAGTCTCATCTTTCATCGCTCAACCCAAGCAGATAGTCCGTGCTCGTTCCATAGAGCTCCGCGAGCTTTATCAGCACCTGAGTCGGTATATCATTCTCTCCGGTCTCATACTTTGAGTACCCCGTCTGCGACATCTGCAAATACTTCGCCACCTGCGTCTGAGTCATATCCGCATCCTCACGCAGGTCCCTAATCCCCGGATATATGCGTCTCACCTCCGCGTGGTGCAAAAACCGCCGGCCTGTGATGGGCCGGCGGTTTTGATCTTTCTCTTACACTATCCTTCTGTCGCGCTTCTGGCTGTCGTAGTGCTTGTTCAGGAAGGGACGGATGACGTAGTAGATGAGCTTGTTCTCGAGATTGAAAAAGTATATCCCGAAAGTCACGAGGAAGGTCAGAAAACCGAACAGGGTCAGCTTGCCGACTACCTTCAGCGCCCGCTTCTTCGCCGGGAGTTTTGCCTTCTTTGCTTTCTTCATTTCGCTTTACCTGCCTTTCCTTACCACGCCTCGGAGTCGTCGAAGTCCACCAGCGTCTCGTCCAGCGGCTCCTCGCCCACGACGACCGACATGTAGTTATTAACTATATTGCGCATGTCGCGCCGCGAGATCGTGCGGCAGTCCTCGAGGTCGTGCTCCACAAAGATGAAGTAGAAGCCCAGGTCCCTCGCCTGCTCCTCCATCATCGCGTGGACGCCGTTCATGCCCTTGCAGGCGACGTTGTCGTTCATGAGAACCATGTCGCAGTTGAAGTTCTTCGCCCAATCCCAGATGGCGTTGACGTTCTCCCAGCCGCCGACGGCGTGGTGGCGCATGACGCCTTTCTCCGAGAACAGTGCGAGGTCCTTTATCGCCTGCTCCGGGTCGTCCGTGCTTATCATGTTGTGGCCCATCGTCGAGTCCATGTTCAGCACGATGTTCACGCCCCAGCAGTTCTGTATCCAGGTCGGGAAGTCCGTGTAGTACACCGCCGAGGGGCCCCACAGGAAGGCCCTGTGCCTCGTCTTGCCGCCGAAGGGCTCGTACTTCTTCTTGTAGCAGCGTCGCATGATCTTGATGACCTTGCGGTCCGTCTTCGTGAAGTAGTCCTCCTGCCCGTTGACGCTCGCCCACGAGTACAGCCTGTACAGCGTCTCCGCTATGCCGCAGAGCGCCGAGTACGGGGTCTTGAAAATGTCCCACTTCTCCAGCTCTATCGTGTTCTGCTCGTTCATATGCTTGGCGCGCGCGAACAGGGCGTCCCAGTCGTACTTCTCTCCGTATTCCTTCTCGATGAATGCAATCGCATCCTTGAGCACCTGCGTCGAGTACGGGTGCGCGCCCGGCTCGTTGTGTATCATCGCCATGGTGATGGGGAAGTCGGGCAGGCCTATCCTGCGGCGCTGGAACATGCTCGTCGCCTCGCTGGCGTTGCAGGGCATGTTCGTCGAGAGCAGGGCCTTGCCGATGAGCGGGAAGTCGTCCTCGAAGGTGACGCCCGTCTCCGCCGAGCAGCGGGAGCACACGTCCGCCGGCAGGCCGAAACTCTCCGCCACGTCGATGTAGTGCGGCTGCAGATGCTGGTCGATGTCGCAGATGATGAACTCGGGCAGGGTCTGCAGCGGGATGGGGATCAGGTTCGGGAAGCCCGCCATAAAGAGGGGCGGCATAACCTCGTCCATGGGGACGATCTTGTCGGTCAGCGGGCCGCCGCCCAGCCTGCGGTCGTTCGCCAGCACCAGGGCTATCTTCTTCGTCAGGCTCTGCACTATGGCGTGCATATTGAGATGCGCTATCTTCAGCTCAGGGCCGCGGAAGCCCTCGAACAGCCTGTCTATAAAGCAGAAAGTGCCGAGATAGCTGCCCATCCACCTGTATTCCCACATGCCCTTGAGCACCGGCAGGGGCGCGCTCGCCACCATTATGCCCATGCTCTTGAGATTGTTCAGCCAGGCAAGATAGTCCACCATCGTGTCGTGTACGCCGCGCCACTCGCGGTATTTCGCTATGCCGGTCTTGTCGTAGAACCGGCTCCTCAGGCCGCCCGTGCCATGCTCCGCCTGCCATTTGGGGTCGAACTTCTGAAGCTTCTTGTCTATCGCCGCGGTTATCGGATTTTTCATCTTTTTCTCCCCCTTCCTCAGGCGTTTATTTTCTTGATCTCAAGGCTCTCGACAAAGGCCTGGAACCTCGTGCGCAGCTGGCCCACCGAGCCGAGCGCGTACTCCTTCTCAATGGTGCAGCAGGGCACGCCCATCTCGTTTTGCAGGACAAAGGAGCCGAGCACCTTCTCATAGCTCCAGAACTCGCAGAACTTCATGTTCTCGTACACCACGCCGTCGGCCTTGTACTCATCCACGAGGCGCTTGACCTCCGTGTGCCTCTGGTCTATCTTGTCGCCGGACATGAACCTCGCGCACTGGTTCCAGTGCAGGTAGTGGCGGCAGATGGCGTCGTAGGCGCTCTCGCCCGGAGCGATGTCTATGCGCTCACGGCTCGGGAAGCTGCCGAAGCAGTAGCGGTCCGCCACGACCATGGCCCCGCACATCTCCACCAGCTTCGTGAAGTCCGGGTCGTCTATCTCCGAGCCGACCATGACCAGCCTCGCCCTGAACGGGAACTTCGGCTCCGGCTCGCGGGTCTTTATCTCCTCCAGCGTCTCTTTGATATATGGCAGTATCAGCTCGTGCGGACATACCTGGCTCACCAGCTGAATGACGTGGAACTCATAACCGGTGATGGGCGGGTTGTCCAGCTTGCGGAAGTTGCCTATCTCGGTTATCGTGTCGCACAGCTCGTTAAAATCTTCCACCGCCTTACGCAGCGCGGCCTCGGAGGTGTCGATCCCAAAACGCTTTTCCAGCTCGTCCAGCACTTTGAGCTTCAGCTGGGCCTTGTAGTAATCGAGGGAGGTCTTGTCGCCCTTCATGGGCGGGTCGATGATAGTGACGAAAAACTTGTCGTTCTTCACCGGGTTTATCAGGAAGAAGTGCTCCTGCATTCTCTCCATGGCGGCGCAGCTCTCGGCGCCGAACAGGGCGCTCAGATAGTTGTAGCCGCCCTCAATGCCGCGCTCAAGGATGGAACGGACGTAGGGACAGTTGCGGTTGGTCATATAATATGTAGCGACGTCCGTGGAGGAGCAGCGCGGCGCGCGCAGGCGCGAGGAAAAGCAGCCCGGAAGATTGAGCAGGACTTCGGGGATATAGTAGCAGTTATATCCCAGGGCGATCTTGCCCTCTCCCACCGCCTGCGTCACAAGCTCGTTCTGAGCTTCCTGCAGGAGGTTTTCAAAGTAGATCAGATGTTTCAGATCCTTCAATTTGCAGCCCCCTTGTTTATAATTTGTCAATTAAAAAACTTGAAATGCACAATAAACGCGACCTCATGTGTTAAAATTATAGTACAAACTGCCCAGCTTGTCAAACATTTATCGCCCCTGGCGTCCGAAAACCAACTGGTCTGCCATGGACCATGACCAGAGACGGCAAAATACAGGGCCGCCGCCCGTATGGGCAGCGGCCCTGCTGCTTCAATCCTCCGTGTAGTTTTCCAGCGCGTACTCGATGCACTGGTTGACGATCTTGTTGAAGGACACGCCCGTTTTCAGGTTCAGCTCGCAGATGCGGTCGAAGGTGGAGGCCTTCATCCGTATCGTGCGGCTCACCGTCGAGAGCTTCTCGTCCTCAGTGTTGATTTTAAACGGCTCCATGTCCTCGCCTCCGATAGATATTGTAATCGCAAAAGCAAAGCATTATAATGTACATATAAGCAATCATAATTTATGTACATAGATGTGCTGATGCTGATGCAGCGCGGCCAGGGGCTCACCCTCCGTAGCGCGAGGGTGTGCGGCGTTTGTGTTCTGTGGCGGCGTGCATGCGCTCGATCCGGGCCTTTATCTCCGGCGCTGTCTCCAGGCCCTTCACTGCCTTATCTATATCTGCATAGCTCACGCCCATCTCAGACTCGTCCGTCTGGCCCTCGAACAGGCCCGCCGACGGCGCCTTCTCGATTATCGCACGCGGGCAGCCCAGATATTCCAAAAACTCGTATATCTCGCCCACCGTCAGGTCCGCTATCGGGTTCAGGTCATAGGCCCCGTCGCCCCATTTCGTGAAATAGCCCACGTAGGCCTCGCTCGCGTTGCCTGTGCCCGCCACTATGCGGCCCTCCGCGTGCGCGATCGCGTAGAGCGTCAGCATCCTCAGCCTCGGCGCGATATTCGCCACGGCCATCTCCGTCATTTTCGTCACTCCCGACAGCGCCGCAAGCTCCGCCTCGCGCACCGGCGTCAGGTCCACCGTCCGCGTCTCTATCCCGAACTTCTCCGCGACCTCCAGCCCGTCGTCCCTGTCCATGCCGTAATTCCGCTTCGAGGCGCAGGGCATGATAACGCCTACGGTGTCCTCGCAGGCCAGCTTGCACAGGATGCCGACGAGCGCAGAATCCTTCCCGCCCGAATTGCCGAACACTATGCCGCGCGCGCCGCTGTTGCGCAGGTATCCCCGTATGTACTCCACCCGCGCCTCTGTCTCATTTGCGTAGTTCCTCATGCTTTGCTCCCTCCTTATGCGGTTATTATGTACTATTTTATTTCAATGTCAAGCCAGTCCTTGACGCGGTCGGGAATTTGAGTTAATCTTCTTGTGTATTTTCTTCTGAAAAAGGTGATGAGCTTTGTCCGGCATAGAAGAGATATTCGGTACGATGGTATTTTCCGACGCCGTCATGCGCGAGAGGCTGCCCGCGGAGACTTATGCCGCAGTCAGGCGCACCATGCGCAGCGGCAGGCGCCTGCATCCAGACACCGCCGAGGTCGTGGCCGCCGCCATGCGCGACTGGGCCCTCGAAAAGGGCGCCACCCATTTCACGCACTGGTTCCAGCCCATGACCGGCGTCACCGCCGAAAAACACGACAGCTTCCTCGAGCCGGACGGCACCGGCGGCGTCGTCATGGAATTTAGCGGCAAAGAGCTTATCCACGGCGAGCCGGACGCATCAAGCTTCCCTTCCGGCGGCCTGCGCGCCACCTTCGAGGCCCGCGGCTACACCGCCTGGGACCCCACCTCCTACGCCTTCATCCGCGACAGGGTGCTGTACATCCCCACGGCCTTCTGCTCCTACGGCGGCGAGGCCCTCGACCAGAAGACGCCCCTGCTGCGCTCCATGGAGGCCCTCTCGCGTCAGGCTCTCCGTGTCCTCAGGCTTTTCGGCACCGAGGCCGCGCTCGTGCTGCCAATGGTCGGCGCCGAGCAGGAATACTTCCTCGTCGAGCGCGATATGTACGAGCGCCGTCAGGACCTCATGTACACAGGCCGCACCCTCTACGGCGCGATGCCGCCCAAGGGCCAGGAGATGGACGACCACTATTTCGGCACCGTCAAGCCCCGTGTCGCCGCCTTCATGCGCGAGATAAACGAGGAACTCTGGCGCGTCGGCGTCTCCGCCAAGACCGAGCACAACGAGGCCGCCCCCGCCCAGCACGAGCTCGCCTGCGTCTACGACACCGCGAACATCGCCGCCGACCACAACCAGCTCGTCATGGACGTCATGCAGAAGACCGCCAAAAAGCACGGTCTCGTCTGCCTGCTGAATGAAAAGCCCTTCGAGGGCGTGAACGGCTCCGGCAAGCACAACAACTGGTCCCTCGCCACGGATACCGGCCTGAACCTCTTCGACTCCGGCGAAACGCCGGGCGAGAACGCGCAGTTTTTGCTTTTCCTCTGCGCCGTCATCAAGGCCGCCGACGACTATCAGGACCTGCTGCGCATCTCCATCGCCTCGGCCGGCAACGACCACAGGCTCGGCGCCGCTGAAGCGCCCCCGGCCATCATCTCCATGTATCTCGGCGAGGAGCTGACCGGCATACTCGAGGCCATCGAGAACGACACCGCCTGCGACGTAAAGCAAAAGGAGCTTTTCAAGGTCGGCGTCCACGCCCTGCCGCGCTTCCCGAAGGACACGACCGACCGGAACCGCACCTCCCCCTTCGCCTTCACCGGCAACAAGTTTGAATTCCGCATGCCCGGCTCGGCGGCCTCGATATCCTCCGCGAACATCGCCATCAACACCGCCGTGGCTGAGGAGCTGCGCCAGTTCGCCGATGAGCTGGAGTCCGCAGAAGATTTTAAAGGCTCGCTGCAGAACCTCATAAAGAGGGTCGTGCGCGAGCACAAGAGAGTCATATTCAACGGCAACGGCTACGACCCCGCCTGGGTCGACGAGGCCGAGCGCCGCGGGCTGCACAACCTGCGCTCCACACCCGAAGCCCTGCCCCACATGCTCGACGAGCAGAACGTTGAGCTTTACTCACGCCACAAGGTCTTCTCCTACGCCGAGCTGCGCTCGCGGCTCGAGGTCAGGCAGGAAGAATACTGCAAGCTCGTGACTATCGAGGGCAAGACCGCCCTCGCCATGGCGAGGCGCGAAATACTCCCCGCCGTCAGCGGCTTCGCCAGCCGCCTCGCATCCCGCGCGCAAGAGCTGAAGGCCGCTATGCCCGGCTGCGCCGCGGGCTTCGAGCTGGGCACCGCCAAAAGTCTCGTCCAGCTCTCCGACGCCGCCTACTCCCTCGCCGGGCAGCTTGAAAACGAGCTTATCCACAGCGAGCAGATAAAGTCGCTCTGCGAGCGCTCCATGTTCCTCCACGACCACGTCCTGCCCGTCATGGGCGCGCTCCGGGCCGCCTGCGACGACATGGAGACCATCACCGGCGAGGACTGCTGGCCCTTCCCAACCTACGGCGAGCTGCTGTTCGGCGTGAAATAAATCAATACACAGGCCCGCCGGCCATATACTCTGCCGCCGCCTGCGACGCCCTCCTGAGGCTCTCCATCGCCTCCGCCGGGTGTTCGCCGGCGGCGGTCTCGTTGGTCAGCATCAGCGCCGAGGCCCCGTCCAGCACGGCGTTGAAAATGTCTGAGACCTCCGCCCGCGTCGGCACCACATTTTTCTGCATCGACCACAGCAGCTGCGTCACCACCATGAAAGGCGTCCCCGACCCGCGGCAGAGTTTCGCGATATCCTTCTGCAGCGCCGGAAGGGAGTACAGCCCATACGCGCTGCCCAGGTCGCCGCGCGCTATGACTATCATGTCCGACACCGGCAGCAGCTCCGGCAGGGCCGCGGCCCCGCTTTGGCTCTCCACCTTGGCGAACACCCGTATGTCCTGCCCGCCCAGCGCAGAGCGCACCGCCGCAATGTCCGCAGCCGAGCGCGTGAAGGACTGCATCACCGCCGTCACGCCGTAGTCCGAGGCGTGTTTGAGATTTTCCCTGTCCGAATCCGTCAGCGGTTCCGTCTCTATCTCGATGCCCTCGACCGTAATGCCCTTCCTGCTGCCGAGCGTGCCGCCCCGCAGCACCCGCGCCCTGTCCCGCTCCGTCACCTCGAGCGCCAGCCGCGCGTCGTCCAGCAGCAGCTCCATGCCCGGCTCGAGCCGCGCTAGCAGCGCCTCGGGCATGGATATGCCGCCACGGCCCAGCCTCACCGTCTCGCCTTCCGTGAGCTCGAGGGGCCGCTCCAGCGCGCCGGTCCTCAGCTCCGGGCCCTGCGTGTCTATGAGCAGCTCCGGCCTCACGCCCCGGCTGCGGCCCGCCTCAAAGAGCGCCTCGAGATATCCTGCCGCGCCGGCAAGCCCCGTGTGCGACAGGTTCAGCCTCGCGCCCGTCATGCCCGCGTCCAGCATCCGGCCCAGCGTCTCCGCCGAGGCGCAGGCGGGGCCGAGCGTACCGTACAGCTCCATGCTCATATGCCGTAATAGCCCGCGTTGGAGATTTTGAGTATCAGCTCCGCTATCTCCGAGGCGGGCTTTACCGTGCCCTCGGCCAGCCATTTGCGGATAAGCCCCACGCTGCCCAGCGCTATGAAGGTATAGAGATACTCCGCGTCCTCCTGGCTTATCTGCCGCGCCGAGGCCCAGGAGCTGATGAACTGCCCCTCGATGACCTTCACGACCTTCGACTGGAAGCTGTTGTCGCCCTTGTCCGAGAGGAGTACGGAGCAGATGTCGGCGTTCTCACCGATGTACTCGACCAGCCGCGTCAGCACGTCTTTCAGGTCGCTGCCCACCGCCGTCAGCGCGGGCCTGACCCAGCGCGTCACATCCTCTATGACCTCCGACTCCAGAGAATGCAGCAAGTCCGACGGGTCGGAGTAGTGCGCATAAAAGGTCGCGCGGTTTATGTCCGCGCGCTCGCATATCTCTGTCACCGTTATCTTGGCTATGGGCTTTGTCCGCAGCAACTCCAACAGACTGTTGCGTATCACCATTTTTGTGTAGCGCACTCGCGCATCTTGCTTCTTTTCCGGCATGATTGCCTCCGTGAAAGTTTAATTTTTTGTGTCTAATTATACAAAATTCTCGTAATCGTTTAACATCTTGCAAATTTTATAAAACTGTCTGTTGCTTCATTTGCAAAACGAAATATACTATAAAAGCGTTAGTATGTCAACACAGCGTTTATTAGGAGGCCTGCCATGGACGGATTCACAGGGGGCATCATCAGGCATCGGCGGCTGGTGATAGCCTTGTTTCTCATTTGCACCGTCGTCTGCGCCGTGCTCTTTCTCGGCGTTGAGGTCAACTACGACCTCACGGACTATCTGCCGGAGGATGCGGAGAGCACTATAGCGCTCGACCTCATGATGGAGGAGTTCGGCTCGGGCGTTCCGAACACGCGGGTCATGGCCGTGGACCTCACCATAGCCGAGGCCCTCGAGCTGAAGGAGCAGATCGCCGAAGCGCCCGGCGTCACGGACGTGCTGTGGCTCGACGACGTTGAGGACATGACTACGCCCGTCGAACTGATGGACGAGGCCACCGTCGAGCAGTACTGGAAGGACGGCAAGGCCCTCTACAACGTCACCATCGAGGACGGGCGCGAGGTCGAGGCCACCGACGCCATCTATGGGATCATCGGCGAGGGCGGGGCCATCACCGGCAACGCTGCGAGCACGGCCAGCGTGCAGAAGCTGGTCGTCAGTGAGGTCGTCGGCGCTGCGCTGGTGCTCGTGCCGCTCATCATCCTCCTTCTCATACTCACCACCACCTCGTGGATAGCGCCGCTGCTTTTCCTCGTGGCCATCGGCGTCGCGGTCGTGCTGAACATGGGCTCGAATGTCGTGTTCGGCGAGATCAGCTTTGTGACGCAGTCGGTCAGCCCCATCATGCAGCTGGCCGTCTCGCTCGACTACGCCATCTTTCTGCTCAACAGCTTTGAGCGGCACAGGAAAGAGGTCCCCGACCCGAACGAGGCCATGCGCATGGCGATTAAGGAGTCCTTTTCCTCCATCGCCGCCTCGGCAGCCACCACGGTCTTCGGCTTCCTCGCGCTCATCTTTATGCGTTTCGGCATAGGCAAGGACCTCGGCCTCAACCTCGTGAAGGGCGTCATACTCAGCTACATAAGCGTCATGGTCTTCCTGCCCGCCCTCGCGCTCGCCTGCATGAAGCTCATGGACAAGACGAAGCACAAGCGCATCATCCCCGAGCTGGGGAAGGTCGGCAAGATATTTGTCAAGGTGCGCATACCGGCGCTCATCCTCGTCATCATCGTTGTCGTGCCCTGTTTCCTCGGCCAGAGCCGAGCCGACTTCCTCTACGGCATGGGCAACCCCGACCCCGGCGTGCAGTACGGCGCGGACACAGCCGCCGTGAACGCCGAGTTTGGCGAGAGCCAGGCCATAGTCCTGCTCGTACCGCGCGGCGACCCGGGCGCCGAGACCGAGCTCGCCGAGGAGATCGCGGACATCGAGCACGTCACGGGCGTCATGTCCTACGCCGGCACCGTGGGCAAGATACCCTCGGGCTTTTTGGACGAGAGCATAGTTTCGCAGTTCTACTCCGACAACTATGCGAGGATAATAATATACACCGACACCGGAGAGGAGGGCGACGACGCCTTCGCGGTGGTGACGGCGGTACGCGAGGCCGCAGCGGAGCGCTACGACGAGTACTGGGCCTGCGGTCAGAGCGCGAACCTGCTCGACATGAAGGAGGTCGTAACGGACGACTCAGTCACCGTGAACCTCATAGCCATAGCCTTCATCTTCCTCACGCTGCTCGTGACCTTCCGCTCGCTGACGCTGCCGTTTATACTGCTGTTCGTCATTGAGTCGGCCATCTGGATAAACCTCTCCGTACCCTATTTCACGGACACGCCGCTGGTGTATCTGGGCTACCTCGTAATAAACACGGTGCAGCTGGGCGCGACCATCGACTACGCCATCCTTATGACCGAGGGCTACATGGTGAACCGCCGCACTATGGGCAAACGCGCAGCCGTCGAGGGCACGCTCTCGAAGAACTTCATCTCGGTGCTGACGAGCGGCTTCATCCTCTCGGCCGCAGGCTACTGTCTGAGCTTTGAGTCCTCGCTCGAGGTCGTGGCCGAGCTGGGCATGCTGCTGTGCCGCGGCACGCTGCTGTCCATGGCCATGGTGCTGCTGGCCCTGCCCGCGCTGCTCATGATATTCGATCCGCTCACGGCCCGGCTCACGCTGAAGGCCGGATTCCTGAAAAAGACCGCCAAGGAGGTCGAAACGAAATGAAACGTAAACTCACAGTCATTCTGAGCCTCGCGCTCATCGTCTGCCTCTGCCTCACTTCCGTCCCGGCTGGAGCGGCCTCCGAAGCGGAGTTCACGGCCGAGGAGGTCATCTACGCCCGGCTGGGCGCCGACGGCACGCCCAAAGAGGGCTACGCTGTCGTGGCCCTGAACGTCAGCTCGGCGGGTACCGTCACGCACTACGGCGACTACAGCGCCGTGGTGAACCTCAGCGACACGACGCCCATCGGCTACGCGGACAATACCGTCACGATGGATGCCGAGCCCGGCCGCTGGTACTATGAGGGCACGCTCTCCACGGTCGAGCTGCCCTGGAACATCGAGATAAGCTGCTTCCTCGACGGCGAGGAGATCAGCCCGGACGAGCTGGGCGGCAAGTCCGGCGAGCTTGAGATAAACATCAGGACCTCGAAGAACGAGGCCGTCTCCGGCAGCTTCTACGACAACTACCTGCTGCAGTTCACGATAACGCTGGACTCTGCGCTCTGCGAAAACGTCGTCGTCACGGGCGGCACCGCCGCGAACGCGGGCAGCTCCAAGACCGTGTCACTCATGGTCCTGCCCGGCTCCGACGGCGACGTGGGCCTGACCGCAGACGTGCACGACTTTGAGATGAGCGGCATGACCATAGCCGCCGTGCCCTACGACGTGGCTGACAGCCTCGGCGACATGAGTGAGCTGACGGACGGCCTCGACCAGCTCGTGGACGCCATCAGCCAGCTGAACAGCGGCGCGAGCCAGCTCTCCAGCGGGGCCTCGCAGCTCAAGTACGGCGCGAGCCAGTATGGCAGCGGGCTGACCCAGCTCTCCGAAGGCTCGGCCCAGCTCACGGCGGCCTCCGACCAGATAGCCGCCGCCCTCGCACAGATAGGCTCTATGGGCGGGCAGACGCCTGAGGGCGGCACGGTGAGCCTCTCGGCCCTCGCGCAGCTGCCCTCCGCGCTCCGGCAGCTCAAAGCCGGCCTCGAACAGATTGGCGCCGGCATCGACCAGCTCAATGAGGGCTACGCCGCTGCGTACACAGCGCTGGCCTCGGCCATAGAGGCCATACCGGCGGCGAGCGTCACCGAGGAGGACATCGGCGCGCTCATGGCCGCAAACCCCGACAGCGCCGCGCTGCAATCGCTCATAGCCAACTATCAGGCGGCGCAGACCGTCAAGGGCACATGGGAACAGGTGAAGGCTGCCTTTTCCGCGGTGCAGCAGAACCTGCCCGCGTTCTCGAAGTCCATTACCACGGTCTGCGAGTCGCTCGAGACAATGGCATCCCAGATAGAGGCGGCGCTCACCGCCACCGGCGGCAGCGTGGACCTCGGCAGCCTCGTGCAGCTCATGAGCGGACTGGAGCAGCTGGCCGCGAACTACGCCGAGTTCGATGAGGCGCTCAAGACCTACACCGGCGGTGTGGACACTCTCGCCGCGAACTGGAGCGGAATCCAGAGCGGCATCAACAGCCTCACAAGCGGCGCTTCCAGCCTCGCCGGCGGCGTCGGCACGCTGGACGAGGAGACGCAGGCCATCCCCGACCAGATAGACGGGCTGATCGGCTCCGGCGAGGACGAGAGCGAGTATGTGTCCGAGTCCTTCCTCGACGAGCGCAACGGCGAGCCCGACTCGGTGCAGTTCGTCATCTCCACCGAGGGCATAGAAGCCCCCGCCGACGACGCGCCCGACGAGGCCCCGCAGGAGACCCAGGGCTTCTTTGCGAGGCTCTGGAACAAGATCGTGGCGCTGTTCAGCTGATACTAAGACGTGCAGGACGCCTCCCCGGGCAATATGGGGAGGCGTCCTTGTTTTGTTCGTTCGGAGGGGAAACCGAGCGCAATGCCACCCCATTTCTTTGGCCCTTGCCCAAAGAAACGGGAGTGGCGCCCCAAA
>URDJ01000011.1 GCA_900546615.1 uncultured Eubacteriales bacterium
TCCGGAGCCGCAGGAGCGACAGGCCCCACGGGCCCGACCGGGCCGAAGGGTGAGCAGGGTGCGCAGGGCGCGACAGGTGAAGTCGGTCCAACCGGCCCGACCGGATCTGCTGGAGCAGCCGGAGCAAAAGGTCCAACCGGCCCGACCGGGCCGAAGGGCGACCAAGGTGAGCGGGGCGCGACAGGTGAAGTCGGCCCGACAGGCCCGACCGGATCCGCCGGAGCCGCAGGAGCGACGGGCCCCACGGGACCGACCGGCCCTACGGGTGCCGCTGGCGGTACAGGAGCTACTGGCCCCACGGGCCCTACTGGTGCGGCGGGACAGAACGCCACTATCAACGGCGTAAACGCGCTCACTCTCAATGCCACTGGCGGGCTTTCCGGCTCGCAATCCGGCAGTACCTACACGCTTAACGGAAGCGCGTTCGTTCAGAAAACCGCCAACCTCTCCGGTACGGACTACACCACCATTCGTGCGCGAGGCATTAAGCTCGTAAGCTCTGCGCCGGGCACCCTGCCCAACGGGTGTATCGCCATCGTGTATTCGTAAGGAGGAAAGCCATGCAAACCACAATCAAGTTCTCAGATAACACCACCTACAACACCTCTGCGGCCAATCTCAGCAAGGGCGTGCTCAACGGGTTTAGCCGTGAGCTGCTTACCATAACCGCGACGATGACCTATGCCGAAGCTGCGGCGCATTTTGTGGACGGTGCGGTGTTCACCCTCACCGATGAATTTGGCGACAGTTTCGAGTGGAATGAACACAGCGTCGCCGGTCCGATAACCGACAACCGTGACGGTACAGTCACCGCCATTATGGGCAAGAACAACACCGCCGAGCAGGACTATCAGCAGCAGGCTCAGAAGGAGAAGCAGAGCACCGTGACGCTTGCGGGCAAGCCGGTTTCTTCCGACACCGAAGTGAGCGAACTGCGCGCAGCCTTCGAGCAGGCGGCGGCGAAACTCAGCGATACCGACGCGCTTATCGCGCCTTCCCTGTCCGCTATATGGAACCCTTACCGCTATGTGGCGCAGGGCGAGCGCAGGTATTACGCGCCGAGTGACGCGCTGTATAAATGCCTCGTATCGCATGAGACCAGCCTTGAGACTGCGCCTGACGTGTCAAGCGTATACTGGAGCAAAATATGAATGTTGGCATCAATGGCGCAAAGCGCGATATCTCCGACCTCAAAGTTGGTGTTAGCAGCGCAGTCAGGGCTGTGTCTGAGGCTTATATTGGCGTAGCCGGGGCAATAAAAAAGGTGTGGCCCTTACTGCCAATAGGAACACAGATTGTTTTAGATACTGTTGGTAGCGGAACATGGGAGTGTCTCGCTTCTGGTAGATGGACGCTTGAAATGCATGGAGGCGGCGGCGCTGCTGTTGGTAATTACGTAGGTAGTGGTCCATGGGGCGGTACTGTGATTATCAACAGGGCTTACGCTGGCGGTGCTTCGGGTTCTACACAGACGGTAAGTCTAAGCGGGGGCACAAAATACAACTATATAATTGGTGGAGGTGCTGTCGGCGGTGAGAATAGGTATTCTCCAGAACATACAATTGAAAACGGCGGCGATACACGATTCGGTAGTTGGTCAATAAGTGGGGGCAAAAGCAGCTTTTGGGGTGACACTGGAGGTACGGCTGTTGCTGGCGTATCCTATGGAAATCTTGCTACACAACCATCAAGTCTTGAATACTTTGATGACTATTATGTTGTGGGCGGGAAAGGTGGCAGCACAATAGGAAATTACGGTGACGGGGGGGATTCCGAAGATGCAAGCTTCTCTGGTAGCTATCAACCGGACGGTCAAGATGGTGCAATAATTTTAACTTATTTAGGTTAATGGAGGTGAAATGATGATACACACAGGCACACTGCTCCGTGCTCATAGAAAGAAACACTCATGAAAATTATCGTTTACGCCATATGCAAAAACGAGGCACAATTCGCCGAGCGCTTTATGGCCTCGTGCTCGGAGGCGGACGGGGTATACATCCTGGACACGGGCAGCACGGACGGCACGCCGGAGCTGCTGCGGGGTCTGGGGGCCACCGTGTACGAGCAGACTATCGAGCCCTGGCGCTTTGATGCGGCAAGGGACGCCTCTCTTGCCTTGCTGCCGGAAGACGCGGACGTGTGTGTCTGCCTCGATCTTGACGAAGTGCTCTGCCCTGGCTGGCGCGAGGCGCTGGAGGCTGCTTGGACGCCCGGCACTACGCGAGCGCGGTATACCTACGTTTGGAGCCACACGCCCGACGGCGGCGACGGCGTGGCGTACTACGCGGACAAAATTCACGCCCGGTACGGCTACCGCTGGACGCACCCCGTCCACGAGGTACTGACGCCGGACAGGGCCGAGAGCTGCATCACCGTCCCGGCACTGCGCGTGGAGCACTGGCCGGACGACAGCAAGAGCCGCAGGCAGTATCTCCCCCTGCTTGAGCTCTCCGTCGCCGAGGACCCGGGTGACGACCGCAACATGCACTACCTCGGGCGGGAGTACATGTTCCACGGGCGCTGGGGCGATGCCATGGCGACGCTGATGCGGCATCTGGCGATGCCCACGGCGACCTGGGCCGCGGAGCGGGCGGCGAGCATGCGCTACATAGCCCGCTGCTGCGATGCGCTGGGCGATTGGCAGAGCGCGGCGCACTGGCTCGAGCGGGCAGCCGAGGAGGCACCGACACAGCGCGAGGCGCCGTATACTCTGGCAATGCTCTACTACCGGCGCGAGGACTGGCCCCTGTGCCGATACTGGGCCATGCGGACGCTGCACATCACCACGCGCGACAACAACTACATAACCGAGCCGGAGGCCTGGGGCGCGGAGCCTTACGACCTCATGGCAATAGCCAGCTGGCGTCTCGGGCACATAGATGATGCAATACGGGCTGCGGAGCAGGCGCTGGAACTGGAGCCGGACAACGAGAGGCTCCAGGAGAATCTGAGGATAATGAGGTGCGGATATGATAGCGAATCCGAATGATGGCAATACCCCGCAGGTTGAGCAGGCGACGCCGCAGATCTCCGTGAGCGCGGCCGGTCTCATTACGGCCACTGCGGAGCAGCAGGAGGGCTATGTGCCTGGGGGCACGAAATCCTCCACAAAGCAGCTTCCGACGCAAGCGGCTAAAACCGTGACCCCCGGCACCACGAACCAGACAGCCGTAGCGTCTGGGAGGTATACCACGGGGGCGGTGACCGTGGCCGGCGACAGCAATTTAATTGCAGCCAATATTGTGAAAGGCAAGAGTATTTTCGGAGTTTCCGGAACGGCTGAGGCAAAAACTACAGCCATTGGCACAATTACAAGCGAACGGTATCGCTTTGAGCTTTATTATGTTACAGGTACTTCTTATGGATTTATAACCGATGATGACGCGCCAATAGAAATATCTTCATATACTAACACGTTTATTGTGGTTAGCCAATCAACTACCGTTGGGGGATCTCCAAGCACAACAGGGCTTCAGAGAGTCGAAATTATATCTACATACTCTGGTTTTATCTACATTTATCTGATCGCATCAGCAACGTTTTCTTTGGCTGTATGAGGTGACAATATGGATTTGCATCAGCTGTTCCTCGAAAAGAACGCCTGTTATATGGCGGGCACAAAGATGGTGCCGCGCGGCATTATGATACACAGCACGGGGGCGGATAACCCTAATCTGCGTCGCTACGTACAGCCTGATGACGGGCTGCTTGGCGTCCATCCCTACACCAACCACTGGAACGTCTACCACCCCGGGGGAGCGGACATCGGAGCGCATTCTTACGTGCCTAACGGCGATTTCTGCGGCGTATGCGGCGGGCGGCGCGTGTGTGCGCACGCCATGATAGGCCGATTAGCCGACGGCAGCATAGCAACATACCAACTGCTGCCGTGGGATTGGCAGGGCTGGCACTCGGGCAGCGGGAGCAGAGGGCAGGCTAATCGCCTCGGCTATATCGGCTTCGAGATATGCGAGGATTCCTTGAAGGACCCGGAATATTTTCTGCGTACCTATAACGAGGCAGTGGACTTCTGCGCCCATATATGCGAGCTGTTTGGACTCGACCCGGAGGGCACGACGCCGGAGGGATATCCGGTGATCATCGACCATAGGACAGGCTGGGAGCTTGGTATAGCCGCCCCGCACGGCGACGTCCGACACTGGTGGCCGCAGTTTGGAAAATATCTCGATGAATTCAGAAAGGATGTGAAAGACAAATTGAGCGCTACATACTGGAACACGGTGGACGAGGTACCCGAGTGGGGCCGCCCGACCATCAAAAAGCTCGTTGATAAGGGCGCATTGCAGGGCGTGGATGACGAAGGCAATCTCCGGCTAACCTTCGACCTTGTGCGCCTCTATGTCGCGCACGACAGGCTTGGTCTCTATGACATGAAAGGAGGTGAGAAATAATGGACATGGGCATAGCATCTGTGGCTGCGATCACGGTGATCTGCTATCTGCTCGCGCAGCTCATCAAGGCGACGCCGCTGGATAATAAATGGCTTCCTGGCATCTGCGGACTGATGGGGGCTGCGCTTGGTGCCGTGTGTTTGGTCCTGGACGTTCCGGACTTTCCTGCGACTGATTATATAACGGCTGTCGCAGTGGGTATCGTCAGCGGCCTCGCCGCGACTGGTGTGAATCAGGTGTACAAGCAGCTCACGGACAATAATTAACAGGAGGGCAAGATGACGGAGTGGGCAGTGGTGGGCGTCATCGTCGTGCTCGTGGGGCTGGTTGCGTCCATAGTAAAGCCAATGTTGACACTGAATACCACGATCACAACGTTGACTTCGCAGGTACAGCAGTTGGCCGAATCTCGTTCAGCTTTTGAAGAAAAGAGCCGCAGATCGCACGATAAGCTGCATGGCCGCATAGATGAGGCCGACGACAGGCTTGACGACCACGAGCGAAGGATCACGAAGCTCGAGACGAAGGATCAGTTAAGAACATAGCAGAGCAAAAAAATATCCCCAAAAGTATCCCCAGTCGGCTCCTTTGAGGCCCTGATTTGGGGATATTTTTGTGTAATTATCCCTCGAATTATTACTATTGCCAGCTCCATGCTGCACACAGGAAAAGGACAGATATATGAGAAAACCCTGAAACCACAAGGGTTTCAGGGTTTTCCGCTTGGTGGAGACTGCTGGACTCGAACCAGTGACCTCCTGCGTGTGAAGCAGGCGCTCTAACCTGCTGAGCTAAGCCTCCACATATAAAATTGGTGACCCGTACGGGATTCGAACCCATGTTACCGCCGTGAAAGGGCGGTGTCTTAACCACTTGACCAACGGGCCATAAGGCTCCGGGGCGCCATGGGCGCCCCGGTGGTAGCGGCGACTGGATTCGAACCGGTGACACTCCGGGTATGAACCGGATGCTCTGGCCAACTGAGCTACGCCGCCAAAAGGCAAAGTGAATTATACCCGACCTTGCCCCGCTTGTCAACACTTTTTTGACGGCGCAGCTCTTTTTTTGTCTTACACCTTCACAAGCTCGTACTCGCGGCTGCCCAATCCTATCTTCTCAGCGTGCTCTACCTGCGAATGCCAGTCCGTCGTCGGTGAGATATCCGTGAAATGGTCGTGGTGCGTATGCTCGCACTCGCCAAGCATGCTGTTCGCAATAGCCGGCTGGGCGTTCACCGCGTCCGCGCAGGCCATGTCTATCGCCACAGGGTCAAACGACGCGAACATGCCTACGTCCGGCACCACCGCCGCGTCGTTCTCTGCGTGGCAGTCGCAGAAGGGAGAGATATCTATAGCAAGGCTTATGTGAAAATTCGGTTTGCCCGCGCACACCGCTTTCGCATACTCAGCTATCTTACAGCCGAGTATCTCGAACGCCTCGTCGTTCGCCGGGGTCACGGCGTCCTTCGGACATACGCCTATGCACCTGCCGCAGCCCACACAGCGGTCCTGGTCGATCGTGCACTTCCCATCCGCTATGATCGGCGCGCCGTGGGCGCAAATCCTCACGCAGGCCCCGCAGCCTATGCACTTTCTCTGCTTCACAAAGGGCTTGCCCGCCGAGTGCATCTCCATCTTGCCGGCCCTCGAGCCGCCGCCCATGCCGAGGTTTTTCAGCGCCCCGCCGAAACCCGCCTGCTCGTGCCCCTTGAAGTGGCTGAGCGAGATGACGATGTCCGCATCGGCCAGCGCCTGACCTATCTTGGCCTCCTT
This sequence comes from uncultured Eubacteriales bacterium, assembly GCA_900546615.1. Lineage (GTDB taxonomy): Bacteria > Bacillota > Clostridia > Oscillospirales > Oscillospiraceae > Scatomorpha > Scatomorpha pullistercoris. The sequence continues at coordinate 6,188 of URDJ01000011.1, forward strand.
CACGTACTCGCCGCCCTCGACCGGGATCAGCGCCTCGTCCGTGCCCTTCAGCCCGTCCGCAATTATAGCGTGCACGCCCGTCTGGAAGGGGTTGAAGCCGTTCTTGTACGCGCTGTCCAGATGGTCGAGCGCATTCTTCCGTCCGCCGACGTACAGCGTGTTGCAGTCCGTGAGGAAGGGCTTGCCGCCCAGCTCCTTCACGTAGTCGCAGACCGCGCCGGCCCAGTTCGGGCGCAGATACGCCAGATTGCCGGGCTCGCCGAAGTGTATCTTCACCGCGACGAATTTGCCCTCGAAATCCATGCTCTCAAAGCCCGCGGCCTTCATGAGCCTCTTGAGCTTCACCAGAAGGCTCTGCCCGCCGGCGCGCATATCGGAAAAATAAACTTTTGATTCAGCCATGAATAATACTCCTCTCTCAAAGGTTTTGTACAATATTAACACATTTTGGCCTGAATAACAACGGGCGGCATGATGTTAATTTGTTGACAAATAGCAGGGCAGATGGTAGAATTGCATGTGGCAATGTATGTTTTGCGGCAAAATACATGAAGTATTTAACATTATTGGGGGAAAATTGACAAGGTTTCGCATAGAAGTCAGGGGTATTGTGCAGGGTGTGGGCTTTCGGCCCTTCGTTCACAGGCTGGTAGGGAGGCATAAGCTGGCAGGCTGGGTGCGCAACAGCTCCGGGGGAGCCGAGCTGGAGCTCGAGGGCGAGGAGCCGGAGCTTCGCGGGTTCCTCAGAGAGCTGAGGGACGAGGCCCCGCCGCTTGCCGTGATAGAATCGGTGGAATGCCGCGAGCTGTCCGGAGCGGGTGGCTATGAGGGGTTCAGGATAATCGGCAGCGACAGGGGAGAGTCCATGCGCACGCTCGTCTCGCCCGACGTCGGCATCTGCCAGGACTGCCTGCGCGAGCTGCTCGACCCCTCCGACCGCAGGTACAGGTATCCCTTCATAAACTGTACGAACTGTGGTCCCAGGTTTACCATAATCCGCTCCGTGCCCTACGACCGGGCCTTCACCTCCATGGCGGAGTTCCCGATGTGCCCGGACTGTGCGGCGGAGTTTGCGGACATTGAAAACAGGAGGTATCACGCGCAGCCGGACTGCTGCCCGGTCTGCGGACCGCGGACCTTTTTTATGGATGCGGAGGGCCGCAGGCTGCCGGGCGACGGCATAGAGGCGGCGCGGCGGCTGATAAAGGGCGGCGGCATCCTCTGCGTGAAGGGCCTGGGCGGCATGCACCTTGCCTGCCTCGCGGAGAATGAGGAGGCCGTGCGCGAGCTGCGGCGGCGCAAGCACAGGGACGAGAAGCCCTTCGCGGTGATGTGCCGCGACCTCGACTGTGCGCGGCGGCTCTGCGAGGTATCCGAGGCCGAGGCCCGGGCGCTTTCGTCCTTCCGCCGGCCCATCGTGCTGCTGGATAAGCGCTCTCGCGGAGAGCTGATGCATCTGAGCGAGAACAATGCACTGGGCGTGATGCTCCCGTACACGCCGCTGCACGTGCTGCTGTTCGGGGACGATCTCGACTGTCTTGTGATGACGAGCGCGAACCTCTCCGACACACCTATTGTATATAAAAACGCCGAGGCGCTGGAGAAGCTGCGTGGCCTGGCGGACGGCTTTCTGCTGCACGACCGCGAGATACTGACCCGCTGCGACGATTCGCTCCTGCGGGTATATGAGGGCCGGGACTACCCGGTGCGCCGCTCGCGGGGCTACGTGCCGTATCCTATAACGATAAAGGGCCTGAGGCCGGGAATGCTGTCCTGCGGGGCGGAGCAGAAGGCGGGTTTCTGCCTCTCGAAGGAGGGCCACGCCTTCCCGAGCCAGCACATCGGCGACCTCAAGAACCTCGAGACGCTCGACTGCTACGAGGAGCAGCTGAGGCATTTTGCGAAGCTGTTCGACTTCGAGCCGGTCGCCGTCGCCTGCGACATGCACCCGGACTACCTCTCGACAGAGGTCGCGGAGCGGATAGCGGCGGAAAGGCATATACCGCTCCTGCGGGTGCAGCACCACCACGCGCACATGGTGTCCTGCATGGCGGACAACGGTCTTGAGGGCGAGTGCCTGGGCCTCGTCTGGGACGGCACGGGCTATGGCCCGGACGGGACGATCTGGGGCGCGGAGCTGCTCGCGGGCGGTGCGCGGGGCTTCAGGAGGCTCGGGACGATGCGTCCCATACCCCTGCCGGGCGGGGACGCGGCGACGAAGGAGATATGGCGCACCGCCGAGGCGCTCAGGTACGAGGCGGGGCTTGAAAATAACAACGGGACGATAAAAAAGCTGCTCGAACGGGGACTTAACTGCCCGAAAAGCTCGGGCATGGGGCGGCTGTTCGACGGCGTGTGCGCGCTGGCGGGCATACGCGCGGAGTGCAGTTACGAGGGCCAGGGCGCGGTGCTGCTCGAGGCCGCGGCAGACGCCGGAGAGCGCGGGGAGTACGAGTGTGCGTTTTACGGCGAGGGCGGCGTGACGGTCTTCGACTGGCGGCCCATGGTGAGGCAGATCGCCTCGGGCGGCGAGGCCCCGGGGACGGTCGCGGCGAAGTTTATGAATACCCTCGTGAGCATGGCGGCGGCACAGTGCCGCTCGGCGGCGGAGCAGACAGGGCTCCGGCGCGTGGTGCTCTCGGGCGGGGTGTTTCAGAATATGTATCTCATGGCGAGGCTGCCGGAGCGGCTGAGGGCTGAGGGCTTTGAGGTCTTCACGCACAGCCGGGTCTCCCCGAACGACGAGGGCGTGGCCCTCGGGCAGCTCATGATCCTGGAGGCAGAGTATGTGTCTGGCGGTACCGCTTAAGATAGTTGAGATAGACGGTCTGGACGCCGTCGGCGAGGTCGAGGGCCTGCGCCGGCGGATGCGGCTGGACTTTATAAAGGAGCCGAAGCTGGGCGAGTACGTCATCGTCCACGCGGGCTTCGCCATAGAGCGCCTGCCGGAAAAACAGGCGCTGGAGGACATAGCGGAGTGGGCAGAGGTGGAAGATGCGCTCCGCTGAAATATTGGAGAGGATAAACGCCCTGCCGAAGCTGCGCGTCAGGCTCATGGAGGTCTGCGGCACGCACACGATGGCGATAGCGAAGGCCGGGATAAAGAGGCTCCTGCCTGAGGGCGTGGAGCTGGTGTCGGGGCCAGGCTGCCCGGTGTGCGTGACGCCGCCGGAGCTGATGGACGCGGCGCTCGAGCTGGCCTCGAGGCCGGGCGTCACGGTGGCAAGCTACGGGGACATGATACGCGTGCCCGGCTCGAGAAGGGGCGACGACCTCGCCCACCGCAGGGCGCGCGGCGGCTCGGTCGAGCTGGTGTACTCGCCCATGGACGCCGTGGAGCTGGCGAAAAAGCGCCCGGAGCGCGAGGTGGTGTTCCTCGGCGTGGGCTTTGAGACGACGGCGCCGGGCACGGCGGCGAGCGTCATAGCCGCTAGGGAGCAGGGCGTAACGAACTACTCCGTGTTCCCCATGTTCAGGCTGGTCGAGCCGGCGCTGCGGGCGCTCATCGGCTCGGAGGGCTTCGACGTGCAGGGTTTTCTCTGCCCGGGCCACGTCGCGGTCGTGACGGGCGCTGAGCACTTCAGGTTCCTGCCGGAGGAATACGGCCTGCCGGCCGTGGTCGCGGGCTTTGAGCCGGAGGACATACTGCTCTCGGTCTATGAGCTGCTCAGGATGCTGGCCGAGGGACGGCCGGGACTCGTGAACGAGTATAAACGCGCGGTCAGCGCCGAGGGGAACGCCCTCGCGCAGGAAATGCTCAGGCGGGCTTTCAGACCGGCTCGGGCCTCCTGGCGCGGCCTGGGCGAGATAGACGAAAGCGGGCTGGAATTTGCTGAGGAACTGGCGGCGTTCGACGCCGTGAAGAAGTTCGATATAAGCCTGAACAGGGCCGAGACGCCCACGGCCTGCCGCTGCGGTGATGTAATAACGGGCCGGATGCCGCCCGAGGGCTGCCCGCTGTTCGGGAAAATATGCACGCCGGAGGACCCGGTCGGGCCATGCATGGTGTCCTCGGAGGGCGCCTGCGCCGCGGCGTACAAATACCGGGAGTACTGAGATGGACGATATAATAACCCTCGACTACGGCAGCGGCGGCAAGAAGACAGCCACGCTCATAGACGAGATAATAATACCGGAACTGGGGAACAATACGCTGAACAGCCTCGGCGACGGGGCGATATTGGACGGGCAGCTCGCCTTCTCGACGGACAGCTTCGTCGTAAGCCCGCTGTTTTTCCCGGGAGGCGATATCGGCAAGCTGTGCGTCTGCGGCACGGTGAACGACCTCGCCATGTGCGGCGCGGAGCCGAAATACCTGAGCCTCGCCCTAATCATCGAGGAGGGCCTGCCGACGGAGAGCCTGCGCCGCATCGTTGCCTCCATAAAGGCCGCGGCAGAGAGCGCGGGCGTCGCGGTCGTCACCGGCGACACCAAGGTGGTCGAGCGCGGAAGGGGAGACGGAGTTTACATAACTACATCCGGCATAGGCGTCGTGAGGTACCCTGGTCTCGGGCCGGAGCGGATGCGGCCGGGCGACGCGGTGCTCATCTCGGGCACGGCAGGCGACCACGGCGCGGCGGTGATGCTCGCGCGAGACGGCCTTATGGAGGGCGAGATACGCTCCGACTGCGCGGCCCTGAATGGATTGGCGCGGGCGGTGCTGGAGTCCGGCGCGGATGTCAAAGTCCTGCGCGACCCGACTCGCGGCGGAGCGGCGACGACGCTCTGCGAGTTTGCGGAGAGCGCGAAGCTGGGGATAGAGCTCGACGAGGCGGCGATACCCGTGAGAGGGGACGTCTCGGCTGCCTGCGAGCTGCTGGGCCTCGACCCGCTCTACTGCGCGAACGAGGGCAAGATGCTTGCCGTGGTAGCCGCAGAGGACGCGGAGCGGGTGCTCGGCGCGATGCAGGGCGTCAGGGAGGGCGAAAACGCCGCGATAATAGGCAGGGTGATATCCGACAGGCCGGGCAAGGTCGTACTGAGGACCGCCATGGGCGGGGGCCGGATATTGCAGAAGCTCGCGGGGGCGCAGCTTCCGCGCATATGTTAGTCCGCAATGCTTTTTGAAATATCTTTATTTTTGAGAACAAAGAGGTGGAAAAGATGCAGGAATACAGGATGACCCGTATAACGAAGGAGGAGATCGTCCCCACCGCACTGCGGATGCGGCATGAGGGCAGGTGGCTGGTGATGATACACGGCCAGGTAGAGCCTGACGGGCAGGTCCGCGTGAGCTATGACTACGCTGTGGACCCGGCGGTCGAGAGCTACTATGTCCTCGGGGAGACGGTTTTGCCTTCGATATCGGGCATCTATGACGAGGCCGCGCGATGGCCGGAGTGTGAGCTGCATGAGCTGATGGGGCTGGAGTTCGAGGGGCTGGATACCTCAAAGAGGCTGTTCCTACCGGAGGATATGCTCGAGACCCAGGGCAAGGGGCACATACTGGTCACGCCGCTCAGCGAGCTGCGCGAGAAGCGCGTGGAGATCATGGAGAAGGAGGAATAAGGGCGCATGAGCTACATCGTACCAATAGGGCCTTACCATCCCGCGCTTGAGGAACCCATACACGCGAAGCTGTACACCGAGGGAGAGGTCATAAAGGATGCAGAGGTGTTCGTGGGCTATAACCACCGCGGCATCGAGAAGCTGGCGACGGAGCGCAATGCCATCCAGACGCTGGTGCTGGTGGAGCGCGTCTGCGGCATCTGCTCGCACTCGCATTCCTTCGCCTACGCCATGGCCGTTGAGGGCATAAACGGCATGGAGGTGCCGAAGCGCGGCGAGTATATCCGCGTCATCACCGCGGAGCTGGAGCGGCTGCACTCTCACCTGCTCTGGGCTGGCATAGCCTTCCACATCATAGGCCACGACAGCATGTTCATGCACACCTGGGACGTGCGCGAGCTCATCATGGATATGCTGGAGGAACTCTCCGGCAACCGCGTCAACTACGGCATGGTGACGATAGGCGGCGCCAGACGCGATATCTCCGACGAGATGCGCCGCGACTTCCTGGCAAAGCTCGACAAGGTCGGCCCCATCGTGGACAGGATAGTCGAGATAAGCCTGAACGACAAGACCATCGCCATGCGCACGAAGGGCGTCGGGGTCATGTCAACCGAAGATGCCATACGTCTGGGCGCGGTCGGGCCTCATGCGAGGGCTTCGGGCGTGAAGATAGACGTCAGGCGCGACGCTCCGTACTCGTCCTACGACGACTTTGAGTTCGATATACCCGTGTGCGACAGCTGCGACGTGTTCGCGCGCGTGGTGGTGAGGCTGCTGGAGTGCTATGAGAGCGTGAAGATACTCCGGCAGGCTCTGGAGAATCTCCCGGCCGGGCCGATAAATCTCGGCAACAAGATACCGAAAATAAAAGAGGGCGAGTTCGTGGCGAGGCACGAGGCCCCGCGCGGGCAGCTCTCGCACAAGGTCGCGGGCAACGGCGGGCAGATGAACCAGCGTGTGAGCATACACGTGCCGAGCTACAAAAACACGCCGACCGTGCCGCACATGCTGCGCGGGAACACGGTGGCGGACGCGGGCCTCATCATAGCGAGCATCGACCCCTGCTTCAGCTGTCTCGACAGGTGAGATGCACGAGCTTGCGATAATGCAGAGCGTTGTGGCCGTCTGCGAGCGGGAGGCCGCGGAAAAGGGCTTCCGGCGGGTCGAGAGGATAGACCTCGCGGTCGGGGCGCTGAGCGGATTCGAGCCTGAGTGCATGTTTGAATTCTTTCCGGCGGCTGCCGTGGGTACGGTGGCAGAGGGGGCGAAGCTCACGACGCGGGTGATACCGGCGGCGATAGAGTGCCCGGACTGCGGCTACTCGGGCGAGGCAAAGGGCGCGGAATGTCCCCGATGCGGCGGCTGGAGCTTCAGACTCACACAGGGCAGGGAATTTTACATTGATTCGATCGTAGTTGAGTAATACAGGAGGTGTCAACTTGGAAGCAAAGCGTAAGACGGCGTTTGGCGCGTGGTTTGCCACGTTCGTACTGTGCTACTTCTTCTGGATACTATTGACGGGCTCGTTCGCCTGGCAGGAGCTCGCCGCGGGCGCGGTGGTCTCGGCGGGCGTGGCGCTGTTCTCGGCGCGCTGGTTCGTGCACGAGGCCCCGGGCAGGTTCTTCGGCAAGCAGCTGTTCATCCTCATCTGGTACTGCGTGGGCATCTTCCCCTGGGAGCTCATAAAGGCCAACTGGGATATGGCAAAGCGCGCGCTCTCGCCGAAGCTGAAGATCAACCCCGGGATAATAAGGGTGCCCGTGGACATCCCCACGGAGTACGGCAAGACGATGCTGGCAAACTCCATCACCCTGACGCCCGGCACCATCACGGTGGACATAGACGAGCGCGGGGGCCAGACCTGGTACTATATCCACTGGATAGACGTGGTCGAGACGGAGCGGACAGCGGCGGGAGACGTGATAAAGGGCCGCATGGAAAAATGGATAAGGAGGGTCTGGCAATGACAGAACTCATATACTTTGCCATTTTCTACATACTGTGCTGCTTCATAGTCATCTGGCGGCTCATAAAAGGCCCGACGGCTCCGGACAGGGCCGTGGCGGGCGACTGTGTGGACGTGCTGACCGATATGGCGCTGGTGCTCGTGGCCATGTACTCCGGCCGCGGCATCTACCTTGACATCGCCATCGTGACGGCCATCCTGGGCTTTTTGAGCCAGGTGCTCATCGGAAAGTATCTGGAGGGCACGCTATGAATATCGTACTCAGGGTCATCATCGACATATTTATCGTCGGCGGCTGTTTCTTCGCCTTTGCGGGCGCGGTGGGCATCGTGCGCATGCCGGACACCTTTTCAAGGATGCAGAGCTCGACGAATATCACGACGCTGGGCATACTGCTGACGCTCATAGGCGCCGTGCTGTATTTCATCTTTGTGATGCACAGCTGGGGCAGCGCTGCGAAGGTCGTCGTCATCGGCGTGCTGACAGTGCTGGCGAACCCCGTGGGCGGCCACGCCATAGCGCGCGCGGCGTACCGGATAGGCATAAGGCCGGAGCGCGAGTTCGCGGTGGACGATCTGGCCGACCCGGAGGCCTGCGCCGAGCCTGAGGCTGAGGCCGTTGTGGAAAAGGAGGGTGATGAGGCATGATAACACCGATGTACGTTCTCAATGCGCTCATAGTCCTCGGCATAGTCGTCAGCGCCATACTCACCGTGACGGTGAAGCGGACGCTCTCGAGCATCATCTGTCTTGCGGCCTGCGGCGCTTTCGTGTCGCTGGAGTTCATCATGCTCCAGGCCCCGGACGTCGCGATAGCCGAGGCGGCGGTCGGCGTCGTGCTCACGACGATAATCTTCGTCGTAGCGCTGCGCAAGACCGGCGGAAAGGGGGAGGATGAGAAATGAAAAAGCTGGTACTGGCAGTCTCGCTCATCGTTATCCTGATAACCGGCATCATCTCCGTGACGTATATGTACCGGGAGATACCCGTGACCTACGACGGCAGGGGCACGGATGTCTACGCGCTCCAGCAGAACCCGGAGAGCTATGACGTCTCCGACCCGGACGGCGCGGCGAGCATAATCGTGCAGGAGAACCTCTCGAAGACTCAGGCGGTAAACAACGTGACGGCCATAGTTTTCGACTTCCGCGGCTACGATACTCTGGGCGAGAGCTTTGTGCTGCTCATCGCCATAACCGGCGCCACCGTCATCCTGCGGCGTCAGACCAAGAGATGGGAGGGCGGCCGCAATGAATAAGAAGTGGAAACGCGACGACCTCATCGTCCGCTCCCTTGCGGACAGCTACCTGCCCATAGCGCTCGTGCTGGGCTTCTACGTCATACTGCACGGCAACATCAGCCCCGGCGGCGGCTTTCAGGGCGGCGTGCTGGCGGCGAGCGGCGTGCTGCTGCTCTACCTCGGCTACGGTTTCAGGGGCATAGCTACCGCTATCAACATGGAGCGCATGCACAGGCTCGAGGCGGTGGGCGCCATCGCCTACGTGCTCTTTGCCATGCTGGGCATCTTCGCGGGCTACAACTTCTGCCGCAACATCCTCTGGAACAGCGGCAGCATAGGCGACCTGTGGAGCTCGGGCACCATAGCGCTCATGAACTACGCGGTCGGCTTCAAGGTGCTCACCGGCGTGGGCTTCCTGCTGCTGCTCGTCATCTACCTGCTCGGTATGGACGAGGAGCACGAGTTTGACGGCACCATACCCACCACGGAGCACGAGGAAGGGGGGCTGTCCAAATGATGCTGGCAAACTACATCGGGGCGGTGGCGCTGGTAGTCATCGGCTTTTATGCCATGGTCATGAAGCGCGACATCATCAAGATAGTCGTCGGCATGGGTCTTGTGGACTACGGCCTGAACCTCATGATAGTCTCCATCGGCTTCAACGAGGGCGGCACGGCGCCGATCTACACCTTCGGCGAGCTGACGAGCGGCATGTATTTTGTAGACCCCATTCCCCAGGCGCTGACGCTGACGAGCATAGTCATAGGCGCGTGCGTGACGGCTATGGCGCTGGCGCTCTGCGTGCGGCTGTACAAGGAGTACGGTACGCTCGACGCGCATGAGATAAGGAGGCTGCACGGATGACATACGATGTGTATATGCACTTCCCCGTGCTCGCCATCATGACGCTGTTCGTGGGTGCGTTCCTCGTGACGCTCTCGGGCAAGCGTGAGACGCTCAGGAACATCATAGCGGGCGCGGCGGTGCTCATTTCGCTGACGCTGATGGCGCTGCTCATAAAGCCCGTCATGATAGACGGGGAGATCATCACATACTGGATGGGCAACTGGGAGCCGGTGAACGGCTACGCCATAGGCATAGCCATCGAGGTGGACGCGCTGAGCCTGTTCTTCGGGCTGCTCGTCGCCATAGCGGTGGCCTGCTCCTGCTTCTACTCGTTCAGGTACATGAAGCAGGACGATGCGCGCGGCGGATATTTCACGCTGTACCTCATGCTGGCTGGCGGCGTCATGGGCATCGTGCTCTCGGGCGACCTGTTCAACATCTACGTCATGCTTGAGGTCATGACCTTCGCGGCGGTGGGCCTGACGGCCTTCCGCACCTGGAATCCGAACGCGCGCGAGGCGGCGTTCAAGTACCTCGTCGTAGGCTCCATCGGCTCGAGCTGCGTGCTGCTCGGCACTGCGCTGGTCTACGCCCAGTGCCACACGCTGAACCTCGCGCAGATCTCAGCGCTCATCCCGGGGCGCATGAACCCGACGATGGTCCTCGCCTTCGCGCTGCTCTTTACCGGCTTCGGCTGCAAGAGCTTCATGTTCCCCTTCCACCCGATAGCCGCGGACGCGCACGGCGCGGCGCCCAGCTCGGTGTCCGTGCTCATATCCGGCGTGTTCACCAAGACCGGCGTGTACGGCATCATCAGGGTGAGCTACTTCCTGTTCCGCAGCATGGGGCTTACGTCGATGCAGACCGGCCTCGTGTTCATCGGCTGCCTGTCGATGTTCGTATGCGTGACCATGGCGCTCAACCAGCACGACTTCAAGCGCCTGCTGGCCTTCCACAGCATCTCGCAGATAGGCTATATCCTGACGAGCCTCGGCCTGTGCACGGCGCTGGGCATAGCGGGCGGCCTGTACCACGCGATAAACCATACGCTGTTCAAGGGCCTGCTGTTCCTCACGGCCGGTGCGGTGCTCTACGCCACCGGCACGACGTATCTGGAGAAGCTCGGCGGCCTCGCGCGGAAGATGCCGCAGACGGCGGCGCTGTTCCTCATAGGCGCGTTCTCGATAAGCGGCATACCGCCCTTCAACGGCTTCTACTCAAAGTGGATGATCTATCAGGCGACCTTCGAGAAGGCGGCGGAGACGGGCAGCATCGGCTATGCGCTGGTGACGGTCGTGTGCGTGGTGACGAGCGTGCTGACGCTGGCGTCGTTCATCAAGGTGGGGCAGTCGGTGTTCTTTGGGCAGATGCCTCTGGAGTTCGAGAACGTGAAGGAGACGCCGCTGTCGATGCGCATCCCGATGTGGATAATGGCGGCGCTGTGCATACTGACGGGCGTGCTGCCGAACGTGATGATAAAGTACGTCATCGGCCCTGCGACGGGCGCGGTGCTGAACTTCCCCGGCTACATAGACGCCGCGATGGGAGAGGGCTACGCCGCGGCGACCATTACGGATACGAGCCTGCTGGCCGAGCCCCGGCTCGTGACGATAGGCGCCTGGGACCCCGTGAACTGGCTGCTGCTGTTCGTGGTGGTGCTGGCGGCGGTGTTCCTGGTGTCGATACTCGGCAAGCGCGACAGGGGCGAAATGAACTGCGCGCCCGACTCCAAGCACGCGGTGTTCTTCGGCGGCGAGGTGAGCCAGTACTCGCACGTTGCGAGCGGCGACCTGTTCTGGGGCTTCAAGCACAACCTGCGCGGCTACCTCGGCTTCATGTCGAAGGCGCACAGCGGTGTAACGAACGATTATGTCCTCTGGGGCGTCACGGCGCTGGCGGTGATAGTCGTGTACTGCTTCGCATTTATGTAAGGGGGTGGACGAGAGATGGAAATACTGATAAAAGCTGTGTATATCCTCATATTCCCCGGCCTCCTGTTCGCCACGGTGTTCGGACTGTGGCTCGCGGGCATAGACAGAAAGCTGCTCGCGCGGATGCAGAAGCGCGTAGGCCCCCCGGTGCTGCAGCCGACCTACGACTTTTTCAAGCTGCTGGGCAAGGAGACCATCATCCCGGCGGGCGCGGCGAAGCTGACCTTCCTCGCAGCCCCGTACGTGGGTCTCATCAGCCTCGTCGTTACGGCACTGTTCATCCCGATAGGCGGGCTGCAGGCCTTCGGCGGCATGGCGGATACGGTGGTCATACTGTACCTGCTGGCGATACCCTCGCTGGCCATCATATTCGGCGGCTCGGCGTCCGGCTCGCCCTTTGCGGGCGTCGGCGTGTCGAGGTCCATGGTGTCCATCATGAGCTACGAGCTGCCGCTCATACTTGTGCTGCTGGCAGTTGGACGCGCGGCGGCCTACGGCGGATATACGACGTTTTCGTTCGAGCAGATAACCGTTATACAGCAGCTGACCGGGCCGTTCCTGCTGGACTGGAGGCTCATCCCTGCGGCGGTTGCCATGCTGCTGGTCATCCCCTGCGAGGTCGGGGCGCACCCCTTCGACGTGGGCGAGGCGGAGACGGAGATCTGCGAAGGCCCGCTCGTCGAGTACAGCGGCGCGCCGCTGGCGGTGTTCAAGCTTTCGCACTGCATAAAGATGTTCATCATGACGGCGCTGTTCACCGCGCTCTTCCTCGGCGGCGTGACGACGGGGATGCTGTGGCTGGACGTCATCATAGCGCTGGTGTTCTGCACCATCGTGACGGTGGTGAGCATGACGCTGACGCACGCGGTCATGGCGAGGTTCAGGGTGGAACAGCTGTTCAAGTTCTTCTGGACGGTGGTCAGCGGGCTGGCGCTCGTGAGCCTCATCCTCGTGTGGTACGTGTAAGGAGGCGGAAGGATGTTCAAAAAACTCATAGACAATTCCGCGGCCAAATCGCCCTGGCTGTTCCACATCAACGCGGGCAGCTGCAACGGCTGCGACATAGAGCTCGTCGCGGTGCTGACCCCGAGGTACGATGCCGAGCGCCTGGGCTTCAAGCTGGCGGGCACGCCGAGACATGCTGATATAGTGGTGGTCTCCGGTCCCATCACGGCGCAGTCGAAGGACAGGGTCGTGCGGACGATAGAGCAGGTGCCCGACCCGAAGGTCATCGTGACTCTGGGCAGCTGCCCGAGGTCGTGCAACGTGTTCAAGGGCAGCTACTCTGTGGTCGGCCCTCTGGATAAATACGTGGACATCGATGTGTCCATCGCGGGCTGCGCGCCCAAGCCGGAGGCCATTATCGATGGCCTCGCGCTGGCGACGCAGATACTCAAGGAGAAAAGGGGGGCTAAGGAATGATACCCTTTCTCAGGGAGGCCGTGAGCGGCCTGTTCTCGAAGCCCAGCACCGAGGGCTACCCCTTCACGCCAAAGGAAGCGCCAGTCGGCTACCGCGGCCGCATCGTGTTCCATGCGGACAAGTGCATAAGCTGCGGCATGTGCGAGCGCGTCTGCGCGGGCGGAGCCATAAGCACCACCTCGGTCGAGACGGAGGAGGGCCAGCTCATAACGCGCAAGTTCTTCCTCGGCTCCTGCACCTTCTGCAACACCTGCGCCGACTTCTGCGTGAAGAAGGCCATAGAGCTTACGCAGGACTACCACATGGTCGCGCGCTGCGAGGACGATCTGGTCGTGACCGGCACTTACCTGAAAAAGAAGCCGGTCAAAAAGGCCCCGCCCGCGGCCTGTGGCGAGGCGGCTGAACCGGCGGCCGAAGGCCCGAAACCGAGGGAGGACGGCCTGCCTGTGCAGGACCCGGCGAAATGCGTATACTGCACCCTCTGCGCCAAGAAATGCCCCGCCGGCGCGCTGACCGTCGACAGGGCGAACAAGACCTGGACGCTCGACGAGGACAAATGCGTCGCCTGCGGCACCTGCCACGACGTCTGCCCCAAGAAGTGCATAATTATGTAAACCAAAAACCAATGCCCCGGCAGTATAAAAACTGCCGGGGCATGTGAATATTCCTGTAAAGCAGGAGACGGCTACCTGGCGGAAACACTCAACTGCGTAATGTTCAGCCCGCCGTCAAGCTGGAAGCTGGCGTAAGAGCAGCAGGTGATAAGCACCGTGGAGGGAACGCCTCCCTCGTAAAAGAGCGCGGCGAAGACCGTCCCGGCCTCGCTGCCGTAAAAGGTATCGTACCAGCCGTCCGGCGCGCTGACGGAGCGCGGGTCGCGGCTCCATATGTCCAGAGGGTTCGGAAAGCGCGCGACGATGTCCGCGTATGTGTCCCCGACCCTGAGCCCGCGGACGCTTTCGGCAGATGCCGACGCCTCCTCCTCAAACATGGGCATCCAGTACATGGCGCGGCCCAGATATTCATCCGGCAGCCGCTTGAACTCGGTGGGCAAATACTGCACGGAGTCATTTTCTCCCGTGCCGCTGTCGATGACCGGCTGTCCGCCGCTGAGCCTGTACTCAAAGCCCGGCGTATCCTCCGCCCAGGCCGCAAGCTCGCAGCCGGTGTATTCCAGCGTCAGCCTGTCCCCATCGACTGAGAGCTTCCCCGTGAGCGCGCTTGCGCCCAGTACCGGCTCGAGCCAAAGCCCGCGATTGCTGCAATCGACGCTGAAATCGCCAGAATCCGCGGCCTCGGCACAAAAGGCCCGCGCGCCCATGAGCATGTTGCCGTCCAGATAATCCGTGACCTCATACATAAAGCAGCTGTACACCTTGAACGGCGTGACGCCGTCCTCCTCCGCGCCGAGATACAGGAGCGCCCGGCCGCTGAAATGCTCCGCCTGCCAGACGCTGACCGGCTCAAAATCCATGGGCGGGATATAATCTGGCAGCGGAGAGGCTGTGGGCATGGGCGGCGGAGGCGTCTCCTCCGCTGCCTCCGGTTCCGCATCGCAGGCGGCGAGGAGGAGCAGGGCAAGGATGAAAGGGATAATACGTTTCATTCCTGTGGCCTCCCTTGATGGGATTTTACAAATTTAGTTTACAAGTCCCCTCTCTGCCTGTCAACACATATTCACAGGGCGTTTCACTTGCTGGTGTCGTAACGGCGGATAGTTTGTCTGCTGCTGGCCATGCCTCCTTTCGCCGCGTAATAAGAAAAGCGCCGCTTGCGGCGCTTTTCTTATTCACTGCTCTTTTCCTTCGGCGGCTTCGGCTTGCCGCCCTGCGGTCTGCGGCGGCGGTTCGGGCTGGACCGGCGCTGTTCCTTAGGCTGCTGGTCCGCGTCCTTCGGCGGCTTAGACTCGCGCCTGGCCTGCCTGGGCTCACGCTCTTTCTCCTGAGGCTGGGGCTTTGCCTGCTCAGGCTTTTTCCCACGGCCGCGGCCCTGCCCCTGACGACGGCGCACCGATACCTCAGACGAGCCTTTCTTAGCCTGCGCGGCCTTCTCCAGCTCGGCGGCCTCTGCGGCGTAGGACTTCGGTTTCTCGGCCTCATCCTCGGTCTCCGCGCGCTCAGGCGCCGGCCTGTTCTTGAGCAGCTGAGGCAGCGGCTCGCCCGGCTTCGGCCTGCCGCCAGGTATCGCCGCGACATCGTCCGCCGAGTAGGTCTTGAACACGTCCTCGCCCTCGCCGTCCAGCTTCACCTTGACCGTCCGGCGCAGCAGATTCACCTGCGTCACGTTGCCGTAGCCGGCCGGCGTCTCCACGAACGCCCCGTTCTTCGGCACCGTCTTGACCAGATCCTCGTAAGCCTCCTCCTCATATCGCAGGCAGCACATCAGCCGCCCGCAGGTGCCCGAGATCTTGCTCGGGTTCAGCGACATGGACTGTATCTTTGCCATCTTAGTCGAGACCGGCTGGAACTCGTCCAAAAACTGGCTGCAGCAGAACGGCCTGCCGCAGATGCCGATGCCGCCCAGCATCTTCGCCTCGTCCCGGACGCCTATCTGACGCAGCTCTATCCGGTTCCTGAACACCGAGGCTAGATCCTTCACCAGCTCGCGGAAGTCCACGCGCCCGTCGGAGGTGAAGAAAAATGTTATCTTGTTCCCCTCAAAGCTGCATTCCACGTCCACGAGCTTCATGTCCAGCCCGTGTTCCTCTACCTTCTTTTTGCAGATCTCAAGCGCCTCATGTTCGCGTTTCTTGTTGATCTCCGCGACCCTGCGGTCATTGTCGGTCGCGACGCGGATGACCGGGCGGATGGGCGGTATGACCTTCTCGTCCGGCACGTAGTGGTTGCCCATGACGCACTGGGCGAACTCCAGACCCTTCGAGGTCTCGACTATGACGTCCTGCCCGACCTCGACGGTGTTGCCTCCCGCGGCGAAGTAGTAGGTCTTGCCGCGGCTTTTGAATTTTACGCTGACGACTTCTGTCAATTTATCTTCCTCATTTCTGCATATAGCCGCTGACGGCGATGAGGCCAAAGACGTGTTTGACCCCTGTGTTGAGCCTGAGCATGGCCGAGCACTTTTGAAGAAGCTCATCGAGTGCGGCACATTGCCCTGGCGAAAGCTTTGGTGTGGACTTGCCTCTGAGTATATCTGCGAGCCGGCCTCTTGCGGAGTTTATCATGGCCGCGGCGCGGCGCGTATCCATGCCCTCCGACGAGACCGACCACCTGAGCAGCTCGACCCGGCTGCCGGAGGCGACGGCCTCGAGCAGCGCCTGCGCGTCCGCGGCGGCCTGTTCGTCGTCCACGGCGTCCTCGTTGATGCGGATGAGCACGCAGCGCGAGCGGACGGTGGGCAGCAGCAACGCCGGATTCGAGGCGCAGAGCACGAAGGCGGCGCTGGACGGGGGTTCCTCAAGCAGCTTCAGCAGTGCGTTCTGAGCGGCGGCGTTCATGAGGTCTGCGTCGTGTATGACGTAGACCTTGGTAGCGGCCTCATTGGGCATGACCTGGGCGTCGGCGGAGATGAAGCGCACCTGATCGACGAGTATCTCGCGCCTCTTGCGGCCCTTGTCGTCCACGGCCGGGGCGATACTGACCACGTCGGGGTGTATGCCGGAGAAGACCTTCCGGCAGTGGCGGCAGTCGCCGCAGGGCCTGTCGCCGTCCGAGAGGCAGAGCATGGCAGCCGCGACCCTCTGTGCCGCCGAGCGCCGCACCTCCTCCGACATGGAAGCCACGATATAAGCATGCGAGACCCGTTCTCCGGGCTTTATCACGAGTTTATCCATACCACTCATTTTACATTTTTAAGCCGCCAACGTCAACAGATATTATGCCCTCCGCCGGGTCCTGAACGCACGGACGCAGAAGCCGATGCTTTTAAATCGATATACACCAGTTATCGTTTAATTGTTGAGTTATACAGTATTGCATCTTTTTGCCTGTTTGCTGGATTGGCAGGGTGCGCTTTGTACAAATGGGAGAGCATAACAAAACGGCGGCGCATTTTACTTGTGCTGGCAGACGCGACAGGTTTCGCTTTGATTTTTGCTTTAAGGCTGTACCCGGGGATTTATGAGCACATAGAAACCTCGTGTTTTATTTGGCTGCGCACGCAGGTAAGCGCAATAATGTGTATACTGTCACTCTCGATAATAAACAAGAGACCTAAAAGGATGCAATAGCGCCGGGCAAAAGGGTCAGTTCCACGCATCCATAGGGCAAAGCGAAAAAAGTAGACCCCCACACTTTTGTGAGTGTCTACTTT
The DNA here is from genome assembly GCA_900546615.1 of uncultured Eubacteriales bacterium. Lineage (GTDB taxonomy): Bacteria > Bacillota > Clostridia > Oscillospirales > Oscillospiraceae > Scatomorpha > Scatomorpha pullistercoris. Next base: position 23,372 of record URDJ01000011.1, read on the forward strand.
CATTTTACAGGTGCATCCTTACGAAAAGGGGTGCCCTTCAAGTTGTCAAAACAGAAATCCGTCTGTGGCATTTGTGTGTGGTTAGAACGCAAAAGCAAATTTCTACGCGATGTTTTGTAATAAAGCAAATAAAAATCCGCCGTTTTTCGTAAACGACGGATTTCTGGTGCGAGAGATGGGACTTGAACCCACACGCCTATAAATGAGACACAGGCACCTCAAGCCTGCCTGTCTGCCAGTTCCAGCACTCTCGCATATCCGCTGGGGAAAGGCGCATTTGGTATTATACCAGAAAAGCTGGTTTTGTCAATAACTAATTTTCATGCCGCGCCTTTTCGCCCGGCAGGGTGCAGCTGGGCCGCCGTGAACGCTGCGCTTACCATCAGCACCACTATCAGAGCCGCCGCGCCCCAGTGCATCAGCAGCAGGTATCGCATCTTCAAATATGCGTGATACCCCAGCAGCGAAGCAAACTCGCACAGCAGCGGCAGGAAGAAATACCACGGCGCCGCCACCGCAAACACCAGCGTCAGCATGTCCGCCGCGTAAAAATACCGGTCGTGCATGTGCGGCAGGAAAAACGGTATCCCCACCACCAGTATCAGCGCCCCGCCGAGCAGCGCCCAGTTCGTGATGTGCCCGCGCCGCCACCAGAACCAGCCGAACACCGCCAGCATCAGCGCAAACGCCGCGCCTACGCCCAGCTTCGCCGCCAGCGCCTCGTCCGTCACGTTCCGCGCAAAGGCATACACCGACGGGGAATTATAGTTCAGCCCGCTGCCCACGCTGTCCATCTGGTCCAGATACAGCGTTATCGTGTCCATCAGCGGACGCCCCGCGATCACCGCCGGCAGCATAAGCAGCACATAAACCGCCGGGAACACGAGAAAATGCCACAGCTTCACCTTCCGCGCAAACAGCAGCAGCACAAAAACAGGCATGACGAACACCGCCTGCAGCTTGAACGCAAACGAAACCGCTATCGCCGCCATGCCCAGCGCCGGGCGATCCTCCATCGCCCAGTAGATGCCGATGAGCGCCAGTGATACATATATGCTGTCACATTGTCCCCAGACCGCGCTGTTGAGCACCACCGTCGGCCATAACAACACCAGAAAATACGCGACCAGCAGCCGTGCGCGGTCCTTAGTATAAATGCTCACCAGCTTCATCGCAGACCAGGCCAGCAGCACGTCAAAGAGCGTGGACAGCAGCTTTATCAGATACAGGTCGTAGACGTCTATGTAAGAGAACAGCGCCAGAAAATAGAGATACGGCACATTGTAATTGCCGACAGAGGTATCCAGCGCGGCGAAACCGCCGTTGTCGCGGAAATACTGCACCCACTGCGAGAGAAAATCCTGATAGTCGAGCGTCTCATAGCCGAAGCAGAGCGCCCGCAGAACGAAGGCGGCGGCAACCAGCCCGGCACAGACCAGTACCTGCGCCGGTTTTTTCAGCAGCCCCTCGAAATAGAGCAGCAGAAGGGCAACACCCGCCTCGAGCATCAGCAAAAGTACGGCGACAGCGTCCATTTCGACCTCCTCGGCAAAGAAAAAAGCGGAGAAACACGTCCCCGCAAAAAATCGTGGATTCTTAACAAAATCATGCTTGACTTTGAGTGCAGAATGATGATACAATAGCTTGCTATGTGTCCGGGACGGCTATTGACCCATTCTTACCTTAAGGCTATTCTAACAGATTTTCACGCAAATGCAACATCGCCGCCGAAACTTTTGACAACCCACCCGGGTGTACGCAAGATTCCAATACAAGGAGTGTGCATTGATGCCAAAGGATGTTTACTACGGCAAGACGCTGAGGAAGAGCTTTGCCAGGAGCCAGGAGATACAGGACATGCCGAATCTTCTGGAGATCCAGAAGAAGTCGTACAAGTGGTTCCTCGACGTCGGTCTGCGCGAGGTGTTCCGCGACGTGGACGCGGTCACGGACTACTCGGGCAATCTCGAGCTGAGCTTTGTGGACTATTCGATGGACGAGAAGCCGAAGTACTCTGAGGAGGAGTGCAAGGCGAGGGACGCCACGTATGCCGCTCCGCTGAAGGTGAGCGTGCGGCTCCGCAACAGGGAGACTGAGGAGATCAAGGAGCAGGAGATATTCATGGGCGATTTCCCGCTCATGACGGACGGCGGCACCTTTGTCATAAACGGCGCGGAGCGCGTCATAGTTTCACAGATAGTCCGTTCACCCGGCGTGTACTATGACAAGAAGACGGACAAGGCGCAGATATCCACCTATGGCACGACGGTGATACCGTATCACGGCGCGTGGCTGGAGTATGAGACGGACGCGAACGACATCTTCTATGTGCGCATAGACAAGAACCGCAAGCTGCCGATAACGCTTTTCCTGAAGGCGATGGGCCGTTACGACGCGAACAAGCCCTACACCTGGTTGAGCTGTCTGCCTGACCCGGTGGCGGGCTGCGTGACGAGCGAGCAGCTGAAGGCCGTGTTCGGCAACGACGAGAGGATAGTCACGACGCTGGACAAGGACAGCTTCGTGACGCGCGAGGACGCGCTGCTTGAGATATACCGCAAGCTGCGCCCGGGCGACCCCCCGACGGTGGAGAGCTCTGAGACGCTGCTCGACGGGCTGTTCTTCGACAGGCGGCGCTATGACCTGTTCGCGGTGGGCAGGTACAAGTTCAACAAGAAGCTGGGACTTGCCGGCAGGCTCGTCGGCCACCAGCTGGCGGCGCCGATAGCCGACCCCGTGACGGGCGAGATAATCGCCGACGCGGGCGAGGTGTTCACGCTCGAGAGGGCGGAGTATATCGACTCCTGCGGCGTGACGGACGTCATGCTGCATGCCGACGGCAAGGACATCCGCGTGTTCACGAACGGCATGGTCGATATGCGTCACTTCGTCGATTTCGACCCCGCTGAGGTCGGTGTGGACGAGAAGGTCAGGCTCATCATCCTCCGCCAGCTCATGGAGCAGTTTGAGGGCGAGGAGCTGAAGGAGGCCATCCGCGACAATCTCGATGTGCTCATCCCGAAGCACATCATAGTGGACGACATGTTCGCCTCGGTGAACTATCTCTGCTGCCTTGCTCACGGCATCGGCACGGCGGACGACATAGACCACCTCGGCAACCGCCGCGTACGCAGCGTAGGCGAGCTGCTGCAGAACCAGTTCCGCATAGGCTTTAGCCGCATGGAGCGTGTCATCCGCGAGCGCATGACCCTGCAGGACCTCGACATCGTCACTCCGCAGAGCCTTATCAATATCCGGCCCGTGACGGCGGCGATAAAGGAATTCTTCGGTTCGTCCCCGCTTTCGCAGTTCATGGACCAGACGAACCCGCTGGCGGAGCTGACGCATAAGAGGCGTATGTCGGCCCTCGGCCCCGGCGGTCTGAGCCGCGAGAGGGCGAACTTCGACGTGCGAGACGTACACTACAGCCACTACGGCAGGCTCTGCCCGATAGAGACGCCGGAAGGCCCGAACATCGGCCTCATCAGTTATCTTGCGAGCTACGCGAGGGTGAACGAGTACGGCTTCCTCGTTACGCCGTTCAGAAAGGTCCGCAAGCCGGACTGCTTCGTGACGGACGAGGTAGAGTATATGACGGCGGACATCGAGGACCGCTATATCGTCGCGCAGGCGACGGAGCCGCTGGACGAGAACGGCTGCCTGAAGAACAGGCGTATCACCTGCCGCCACAGGGACGAGATCATAGACGTGGATCGCGAGCGGGTGGATTACGTGGATATCTCCCCGAGGATGATGGTGTCCATCGCGACGGCGATGATACCCTTCCTCGAGAACGACGACGCGAACCGTGCGCTGATGGGTGCGAACATGCAGCGTCAGGCGGTGCCGCTGATGACGACGGAGGCCCCGATAGTCGCCACGGGCATCGAGCACAAGTGCGCGGTGGACTCGGGCGTCACGGTGCTTGCTGAGGACTCCGGCTATGTCGAGAGCGTGTCGGCGACGCACATAGTGATAAGGTACGACGAGCTTGGCGTGAAGGACTACAAGCTCATCAAGTTCTCGCGTTCGAACCAGGGCACCTGCATAAACCAGAGGCCGGTGGTGAGCGCTGGCGAGCGGGTCGAGAAGGGCGATGTCATAGCGGACGGCCCGTCGACGAGCCATGGCGAGATAAGCCTCGGCAAGAACGTGCTGGTCGGCTTCATGACCTGGGAGGGCTACAACTACGAGGACGCCATCCTGATAAACGAGCGCCTCGTCATGGACGACGTATTCACGTCCATCCACGTGGAGGAGTACGAGTGCGACGCGCGCGACACGAAGCTGGGGCCTGAGGAGATAACGAGGGACATCCCGGGCGTGGGCGACGACGCCCTGAAGTTCCTGGACGAGCGCGGCATCATCTGCGTCGGCGCGGAGGTCAGGAGCGGCGATATTCTGGTCGGCAAGGTCACGCCGAAGGGCGAGACCGACCTCACCGCCGAGGAGCGCCTGCTGCGTGCGATATTCGGCGAGAAGGCCCGCGAAGTGCGCGACACCTCGCTCAAGGTGCCGCACGGCGAGAGCGGCATCATCGTGGACGTGAAGGTGTTCACGAGGGAAGCCGGGGACGAGATGAGCCCGGGCGTCAACCAGGTCGTCAGGGTGTATATAGCGCAGAAGCGCAAGATATCGGTCGGCGACAAGATGGCGGGCCGCCACGGCAACAAGGGCGTCGTGTCGAGGATACTGCCGAGGGAGGATATGCCCTATCTGCCGGACGGCACCCCGCTGGACATTGTCCTGAACCCCCTGGGCGTGCCGAGCCGTATGAATATCGGTCAGGTGCTGGAGGTCCACCTGGGCTACGCTGCTCAGGCGCTGGGCTGGAAGGTCGCAACGCCCATCTTCAACGGTGCGAACGAGGCGACGATACGCGAGACGCTGAGGCTTGCCGGCCTGCGCGAGGACGGCAAGAGCGTGCTGTACGACGGGCGCACGGGCGCGAAGTTCGACAACGACGTCACGGTCGGCTACGTGTACTTCCTCAAGCTGCACCACCTCGTCGACGATAAGATACACGCGAGGTCGACCGGCCCGTACAGCCTCGTCACGCAGCAGCCCCTGGGCGGCAAGGCCCAGTTCGGCGGCCAGCGCTTCGGCGAGATGGAGGTCTGGGCGCTCGAGGCCTACGGCGCGGCATACACGCTGCAGGAGATACTGACGGTGAAGTCGGACGATGTGACCGGGCGTGTCAAGACCTACGAGAGCATCGTGAAGGGGCACAACATCCCGCAGCCGGGCGTGCCGGAGAGCTTCAAGGTGCTGGTAAAGGAGCTGCAGTCGCTCTGCCTCGACGTGCGGATACTCGACAAGGACGGCGAGGAGATAGAGCTCAAGGACGACGATGACGACGATTACATCCCCGGCATGAGGGACGAGTACCGCGCGGACGACAGCGAGATCGAGGACGCGGGCTTCAGCATCGAGAACGTGCCGGAGGATGAGCTTGAGCTGGACGGCGACATGGACGACATGGACGACGATGACGAGAGCTTCCCGGGCTTTTCGGGAGACGAGCTTGGAATAGAGGAGGACTGAGCCATGAGCTATACACCCTTTGACGCCATCAAAATAGGCATTGCCTCCCCTGAGATGATACGCTCCTGGTCCTACGGCGAGGTGAAGAAGCCGGAGACCATAAACTATCGTACTCTGAAACCCGAGCGCGACGGTCTGTTCTGCGAGCGCATCTTCGGGCCTACGAAGGACTGGGAATGCCACTGCGGCAAGTACAAGAAGATACGCTACAAGGGCAAGATATGCGACCGCTGCGGCGTCGAGGTCACAAAGGCCAAGGTCAGACGCGAGCGCATGGGTCACATTGAGCTGGCTGCGCCCGTGAGCCACATCTGGTACTTCAAGGGCATCCCCTCGAGGATGGGCCTGCTGCTTGATATCACGCCGAGGATACTTGAGAAGGTGCTGTACTTTGGGGCGTATATCGTGACCGACCCGGGCGATACGCCGCTGGAAAAGTGCCAGATACTCTCCGAGCGCGAGTACCGCGACATGCGCGAGAAGTACGAGGACGACTTCGCGGCCGGCATGGGCGCGGAGGCCATCAAGACCCTGCTGCAGCAGATAGACTGCGAGGAGCTGTCGGTGAAGCTGCGCGAGGAGCTGGCCACCGCGGGCGGCCAGAAGAAGGCGAAGCTCGTCAAGAGGCTGGAGGTCGTGGAGGCTTTCAGGCAGAGCGGCAACAAGCCTGAGTGGATGATAATAGACGTCCTGCCCGTCATCCCGCCCGAGATACGTCCCATGGTGCAGCTCGACGGCGGCAGGTTCGCAACGAGCGACCTGAACGACCTGTACAGGCGCGTCATAAACCGCAACAACCGCCTCAAGAGGCTCATGCAGCTCAAAGCGCCGGATATCATCGTGCGCAACGAGAAGCGCATGCTGCAGGAGGCCGTGGACGCGCTCATAGACAACGGCAGGCGCGGCAGGGCCGTCACCGGCGCGAACTCGAGGGCGCTCAAGAGCCTTAGCGACATGCTCAAGGGCAAGCAGGGCCGCTTCCGCCAGAACCTGCTCGGCAAGCGCGTCGACTACTCGGGCCGCAGCGTCATAGTCGTCGGCCCGGACCTCAAGATATACCAGTGCGGCGTGCCGAAGGAGATGGCCATAGAGCTGTTCCGGCCTTTCGTCATGAAGAAGCTGGTCGAGGACGGCGTCGCGAACAATATCAAATCAGCCAAGAAGATGGTCGACAAGCAGCGCACCGAGGTCTGGGACGCGCTGGACGTCGTCATCAAGGAGCACCCGGTGCTGCTCAACCGCGCGCCTACGCTGCACAGGCTGGGCATCCAGGCCTTTGAGCCGATACTGGTCGAGGGCCGCGCGCTCAGGCTGCACCCGCTGGTCTGCACGGCGTATAACGCCGACTTCGACGGCGACCAGATGGCCATACACGTGCCGCTGTCGTCGGAGGCGCAGGCCGAGGCCCGCATCCTCATGCTCTCCGCCAACAACCTGCTCAGGCCGCAGGACGGACACCCCGTCACCGTGCCGACGCAGGACATGATACTCGGCTCGTACTACCTGACCTACGTGCGCCTCGGCAAGGCCGAAAAGGGCGCGGAGCAGGTGTACGTCACGGACGCCGGCGAGACCGGGCTGCCCGCGGGCGAGGTCGTGGACGCGGACGAGTTCGTGGCCGCCAACAAGGCTGCGAAGAAAGAGGGCAAAAAGGAGGCCGAGTACAGGCCGCTCAAGGCTTACGGCACCTCCGCGGAGGCCATCATGGCCTATAACTACGGTGATATCGGTATCCATGCGCCCATCCTCGTCAGGGTCGAGAAGACCATCGACGGCGAGCCCGCGCACAGGCTCATCAGGACCACCGTGGGCCGCATCATCTTCAACGAGCCGATACCGCAGGATCTCGGCTACGTCGACCGCAGCGACCCGGAGCACGCCTTCGACCACGAGATAGGCTTCCAGGTCGGCAAGAAGCAGCTGGGCGATATCATCGACCGCTGCATCCAGAAGTACGGCTTCACCATCTCCGCCGAGGTGCTGGACAACATCAAGGCGCTTGGCTTCAAGTACTCGACACAGGGCGCCATCACGATATCCATCGCGGACATGACAGTGCCCGACGCGAAGAAGACGCTCATCGAGGCCACCGAGAACAAGGTGCTGGACATTGAAAAGCAGTTCAGAAGGGGCTTCATCACGAACGACGAGCGCTACAGGCTGGTCGTTGACGAGTGGGAGCAGACGACGAAGGACGTCACGGGCGCGCTGCAGAACTGCCTGGACGAGTACAACCCCATCTACATGATGGCGAACTCGGGCGCCCGAGGCTCCATGAACCAGATACGCCAGCTGGCCGGCATGCGCGGCCTGATGGCGAATACGGCGGGCAAGACCATCGAGATACCCATCAAGGCGAACTTCCGCGAGGGCCTGTCCGTGCTGGAATACTTCATCTCCAGCCGAGGCGCGCGCAAGGGCCTGGCCGATACCGCCCTGCGTACCGCGGACTCGGGCTACCTGACCCGTCGCCTGGTCGACGTTTCGCAGGATGTCATCATCCGCGAGGACGACTGCGGCACGCACGAGGGCGTCTGGGCCTCGGCGGTCATCGAGAAGGGGCAGGAGGTCCAGTCGCTTGCGGTGAGCATCCACGGCAGGTACCCGGCGGTGCCGGTCGTAGACCCGCTGACGGGCGAGGTCGTGTTCGATACTGACCATATGCTCATGCCGGAGGACGCGGCGACGCTCAAGGCGCACGGCATCGACAAGGTGCTCATAAGGAGCGTGCTGGCCTGCGAAGCCAAGAGCGGCGTGTGTGCGAAGTGCTACGGAATAAACCTTGCGGTCGGCCAGCCGGTGAACCCGGGCGAGGCGGTCGGCGTCATCGCGGCGCAGTCGATAGGCGAGCCGGGCACGCAGCTCACAATGCGTACCTTCCACACCGGCGGCGTAGCGGGCGACGATATCACTCAGGGTCTTCCGAGGGTCGAGGAGCTGTTCGAGGCGCGCAAGCCGAAGAAGATGGCCGTGCTCAGCGAGATAAACGGTACCGTTTCCATCTCCGAGACGCGGAAGAACGCCGTGTTCGCGATAACGGTCACGAACGAGGCCGAGGGCGATACGCGTGTGTATACCGTGCCGTATTCGGCGGGCATACTCGTGTCGAACGGCGATCATGTCGATAAGGGTCAGGAGCTGACCGCGGGCGCACTGAACCCACACGACGTGCTGAGCATCCGCGGCATCGACGACGACGAATTCGGACGTCAGGGCGTGCGGAACTACCTGGTGCAGGAGGTACAGAAGGTGTACCGCCAGCAGGGCGTCGATATCAACGACAAGCACATCGAGGTCATCGTGCGTCAGATGATGCGCAAGGTGCGCGTCGAGGATGCGGGCGACACGAAGCTGCTGTCGGGCGCGACGGTGGACGTGTCCGAGCTGAAGACGGCGAACGAGGAAGTGCGCGCGCGCATGGCGGCGGGCGAGACCGGCGAGAACGGCGAGCCGCTGCGCGAGGCGACCTACACCCAGCTGCTTATGGGCATCACGAAGGCATCTCTGGCGACGGAGAGTTTCCTGTCGGCGGCGTCGTTCCAGGAGACGACGAAGGTGCTGACCGAGGCGGCGATAAAGGGCAAGGTGGACCACCTTGTGGGCCTGAAGGAGAACGTCATCATCGGCAAGCTCATCCCGGCAGGCTCGGGACTTGCTGTGTACCGCAACTTCGAGGCAGAGACGGACGAGGAGAAGGAGTCCGAGCCGGAGGAGTACGTCGACCTGTCTGTGCTGGTGAACCGCTCGAACGCGCTGTAATAGGATATAGAACGGATAAAAGGGGAGGCCCTGTCTGGGGCTTCCCCTTGATTCGCGTAAATGCCGCCCGAAACCGTGACGGCCCGCCGTTGCTGGCTTATTCCCTGCAAAACCTGAAACTTAATCATTTCGTAACATCAGTGCGATTGTTTGCTTAACAATTTGCTGATAGTATAATACCTGCAAGCAAGAGTTTCTTCTTTTTCATTTCATTATCCTCTACTCACGAATGGGCCGCATGGTTGAGCGCCGTGCGGCCCGCTTTCTGCCTTTGGGGTAAAAAGTGCTTGCATTGAGACGGGGAATGTGGTAATATAATTAAGGTATGTTATGTAGTAGTGTCGCTGAGTGGGTTCCGCCCACTCTTTTTGTTGGAATAAAATCGTTTGTCAGAATAAGGCAGGGAGCTCATGAGCAAGGTAACTGAGACGGTATTTGCCCTCGCAAAGCCTATTGTCGAGGCGGCGGGCTGCGAGGTCTGGGACGTGGAATATGTGAGGGAAGCGGGCGCGTGGTACCTGCGGGTATACATCGACAAGGCCGGTGGGGTGTCGATAGACGACTGCGAGGCGGTGTCGAGGGCGCTTGACCCGGTGCTGGACGAGGCCGACCCCATCCCGACGAGCTATACCTTCGAGGTCTCGTCGGCGGGAGCGGAACGGGAGCTGAAGCGGCCGGGGGATTTCGAGCGCTTCATGGGCTCGGAGGTCGAGGTGCGGCACTATCAGCCCATTGACGGGGCCAAGACGCACACCGGCGTGCTCACGGGCTACGCCGACGGCGCAGTGACGATAGAGACAAAGGGCAAAGAGACCACATACACAAAGCCGCAGGTGGCTCAGGTGCGCCTGCACATGACGATATGATACGGAGGCCATAAAATGAACGCAGAATTCTTCGCCGCCATAGAGGACATAGAAAAGGAAAAGGGCATACCCCGGGCGTATATGTACGAGAAGATCCAGCAGGCGATGCTGGCGGCTTTCAGGAAGGACAATCCGCAGTACGGCGAGAACGTCGAGGTCATACTTGACGAGGACAAGAAGCGGATAGAGCTGGTGGTGCACAAGACCGTGGTCGAGCAGGTCGAGGACCCGACGGCGGAGATAGACCTGTACTCGGCAAGGAAGCTGTCGAAGCGCGCGAAGGAAGGCGACGTGCTGGACATCCCCGTGGAGACGAAGAAGTTCGGCCGCATAGCGGCGCAGGCGGCGAAGCAGGTGATCATACAGGGCATCCGCGAGGCCGAGCGCGGCATGGTGTACGAGGAGTTCACCTCCAAGGAGCACGAGCTGCTCACGGGCGAGGTGTCGAGGATAGAGCCGAGGACGGGCGCGGTGTCGATAAGGATAAGCTCGAACTCGGAGTACACTGAGGCGATGCTCAATCCCTCGGAGCGGATAAAGACCGAGGTGCTCAACGAGGGCGACCGCATCAAGGTGTACGTGGTCGAGGTGCGCAAATCCACGCGCGGGCCGCAGGTGATGATCTCGCGGACGCATCCGGGACTGGTGAAGCGCCTGTTCGAGCTGGAGGTGCCCGAGATATTTGACGGCACGGTGGAGATAAAGTCCATCGCGCGCGAGGCCGGCAGCAGGACGAAGATGGCCGTTTGGAGCGAGGACCCGGATGTGGACCCGATAGGCGCCTGCGTGGGGCCGAAGGGCGGCCGTGTGGCGAGCATCGTGAAGGAGCTCGGCGGCGAGAAGATTGACATCGTGAAATACAGCGAGGACCCGGAGATATTCGTGGCGAACGCGCTCGCGCCGGCTCAGGTCATGAGCGTAACGCTGCTGGATGACAAGAGCTGCCAGGTGAGCGTGCCTGACAATCAGCTGTCGCTCGCGATAGGCAAGGAGGGCCAGAACGCGCGTCTGGCCGCGAAGTTGACCGGGTTCAAGATAGACATCAAGTCCGAGACGGCGCTGGCAGCCGGCGGCAGAGCCGCGGCGGATGGAGGTGAAGCGCTTGGCGAAGAAGATACCTATGAGGCAGTGTCTGGGCTGCCGGGAGATGAAGCCTAAGCGCGAGCTTCTGCGCGTGGTGCGCTCGCCGGAGGGCGAGGTCGCGCTGGACTCGAGGGGCAAGCTGCCGGGGCGCGGCGCGTACGTGTGCCCGAATGCGGACTGTTTCAGGAAGGCGGTAAAGAGCCGGGCGCTGGACAGGGCGCTCGAGGTGAAGATACCGGACGAGGTAATGACGAGGCTTGCGGGCCTTTTGGAGGAAGGAAACGACGGACAGAGCTCTTAACTATCTCGGCCTGATGCGCCGGGCGGGGCGATTGGAGCTGGGCGAGACGGGCACCGGCTCGGCGGTCAAGGCCGGGCGAGCGCGGGTGGTCGTGCTGGCGGCTGACGCCTCGGAGAACGCGAAAAAGAGGGCGGCGGGCTATCTGGCCGGGCGCAGGGCCCTGCTGGTGCCGCTGCCATATACGAAGGCGGAGCTGGAGGAGCTTTTTGGAAAGAGCGGCTGCAGCATGGCCGCGTGTACGGACTTCGGGCTGTCGGCGGCGTTTTTGAAGGCGCTGGCCGGGCAGTACGGGGAAGCCTACGCGGAGCTGGCAGAGGAGATGACGAGGCGGGCGGAAAAGGCCGAAAGGCGCAAAGCGGCCGGCCCGAAATGCAAACCGGGGAGGGAATACCATGAGTAGTTTTGACAAATACAGGGTACACGAGGTGGCGAAGGACTTCAATCTTCCGTCGAAGGTGGTGGTCGAGATACTGACGAAGTACGCGACCGCGCCGAAGAACCACATGCAGGTGCTGGAGGATGCGGAGCTTTCGGTGATCTTCGAGTATCTGACCCAGCGCAACCAGTGCGCGACGATGGAGGATTTGTTCAAGCTGCCGGCGCCCGAGCCGGTTGAGGGGCAGAAGCAGCCGAAGCCTGCCGAAAAGCAGAAGCAGAAGGAGCCGGCAAAGGAGCAGCCCGCGGCGAAGGAGCAGCCGGCCGCCAAAGAGCAGCCGAAGGAGCAGCCCAGGGAGGCTCCGAAGGCCCAGCCGGCCGTGCAGACCCAGCCGCAGCAGCCCAGGCAGGACCCGAAGAAGCGCGTCATCGACACGCGCGGCGGCGGCAACGTGAACCTCGGCAAGTATGACGAGAGGTTCGACCGCCTTGCGGGCGCCCACGCGGGCGAGAACGAGAAGCGCGGCAAGGAGAAGTTCCAGAACCGCCAGAAGCAGCGTCAGCAGCAGCAGGCGGCGAGCGCGAAGCGCAGGGCCGAGGAGCGTGACCGGATGCAGAAGCTCCAGTTCGAGATAGCCAAGAAGGCCCAGCTCAAGGTGCAGATACCCGACGCCATAGGCGTGGGCGAGCTGGCCTCGAGGATGAAGAAATCCGGTACGGAGGTCGTCAAGGCGCTCATCAAGAACGGCATCATGGCCTCGCTGTCGGACATAATAGATTACGACACCGCGGCGCTGGTCGCGATGGAGCTGGGCTGCAAGGTCGAGAAAGAGGTCGTCGTGACGGTCGAGGAGCGGCTCATCGACGACAGCGAGGATAAGCCGGAGGATCTGGTGCCGAGGGCGCCGGTAGTCGTGGTCATGGGCCACGTCGACCACGGCAAGACCAGCCTGCTGGACTATATCCGCAAGGCAAACGTCGCGGCGGGCGAGGCCGGCGGCATCACGCAGCACATCGGCGCGTACACCGTGAACGTCAAGGGCAGCCCGGTCACCTTCCTGGATACCCCGGGCCACGAGGCTTTCACCTCGATGCGCGCGAGGGGCGCGTCGGTGACGGATATTGCCATTCTGGTCGTGGCGGCGAACGACGGCATCATGCCGCAGACGATAGAGTCCATTAACCACGCGAAGGCGGCGAACATCCCCATCGTCGTGGCGGTCAATAAGATGGATATGCCGGGTGCGAACCCGGAGCGCGTGAAGCAGCAGCTGACAGAGTACGACCTCGTGAGCGAGGAGTGGGGCGGCGACACCATCGTCTGCCCGATCTCCGCGAAGACCGGCGAGGGCATCGACAATCTGCTGGAGAACCTGGTCATTCTGGCCGAGATACAGGAGCTGAAGGCAAACCCGAACCGTGCTGCAAAGGGCGCGGTCATTGAGGCGAGGCTGGACCGCGGCCGCGGGCCTATCATGACGGTGCTTGTGCAGAACGGCACGCTGCATCAGGGCGATATAATCATCGCGGGCACGGCGGTAGGCAGGGTCAGGACGATGATAAACGACAAGGGCCAGCGGGTGACAGAGGCCGGGCCGTCCATACCCGTGGAGATCGCGGGCATGAGCGAGGTCCCCGGCGCGGGCGACACCTTCAACGCCGTGGCGGACGAGCGCATGGCGAGGGAGCTGGTCGAGGAGCGCAAGCAGCAGGAGAAAGACAGGACTCTCGGCGTGGCGAAGAAGGTCACGCTCGACGACCTGTTCGCAAGGATACAGCAGGGCGAGATAAAGGACTTCAACATCATCGTGAAGGCCGACGTGCAGGGCAGCGCGGAGGCGGTGAAGACCTCGCTCGAGAAGCTCTCGAACGACGAGGTGCGGGTGCGCGTCATCCACTCGGGCGTGGGCGCGATATCGGAGTCGGACGTCATGTTGGCGGCGACCTCGGGCGCCATCATCGTCGGCTTCAACGTGAGGCCGGACAACGCCGCGCGCGACAACGCCGCGAGGGCGAACGTCGAGATGCGCATGTACCGTGTCATCTACGACTGCATTAACGAGATAGAGGCCGCCATGAAGGGCATGCTGGCTCCGAAGTTCGAGGAGCAGGTGATCGGCCACGTCGAGATACGTCAGCTGTACAAGGTTTCGAAGGTCGGCACGGTCTGCGGCTGCTATGTGCAGGACGGCAAGGTGCAGCGCGGCTGCAAGGTGCGCGTCGTGCGCGACGGTATCGTGGTGTTCGAGGGCGAGATGGCCTCTCTGCGCAGGTTCAAGGACGACGTGAAGGAGGTCGCCTCGGGTTACGAGTGCGGCATCCAGATCGAGAAGTTCAACGACGAGCGCGAGGGCGACATCATCGAAGCCTATGTGATGAAGCAGATAGAGGGATAACATTGGCAGGAACATCGAACAGGATAGGCAGGACGAACGACGACATCCAGCGCGTGCTGTCGGGGCTGCTGCGGCAGGTGAAGGACCCGAGGGTTCAGCAGGGGATGATAAGCGTGACGCGCGTGGAGACGACGGGCGACCTGAGGTACGCGAAGGTCTGGCTCTCCGTGCTGGGCGAGGTCGACGAGCGGGAATTCAAGCGCGGGCTGAAAAGCTGCGGGCCGTGGCTGCGGCGCGAGCTGGGCTCTGCGCTGAGCCTGCGGTACACGCCGGAGCTGGTGTTCGAGCTGGATCACTCCATCGAATACGGCGCGCATATCAGCAGGCTCATTGAGCAGCTGGACACCGGCAGGGAGGACGAGGATGCACCTGAGGGCGAGTGAGTGCGCGGCCTTCCTGCGCGAAAACGACGGCTACCTCATCGTCAGCCACAGACGCCCGGACGGGGATACCCTCGGTTCGGGCGCGGCGCTGTGCTCGGCGCTCAGACGGCTGGGGAAGACGGCGTACTGCATAAGAAATCAGGAAATAACGGATAATTATAAGCCCTATATTGAGCCATACTTCGCGCCCGAGGGCTTTAAGCCGGACTGCGTGGTCACGGTGGACGTGGCCGGGGAGGGCCTGTTTCCTGCGGGTGCGCCGGAGAGCGTGCAGCTGGCGATAGACCACCATCCGTCGAACTCGCTGTTCGCGGAGCGCACCTGCCTTGCGGGTGAGAAGTCCTCCTGCGGGGAGCTGGTGCTGGAGCTTATAAAGCTGATGGGCACGGAGGTTTCGCGCGAGGAGGCCGTGCTGCTGTATATAGCTGTGAGCACGGACACGGGCTGCTTCCAGTACTCCAACACCAACGCGGCGACGCTCAGGGCGGCGGCGGAGCTTATCGAGTTCGGGGCCGACAATTCCGAGCTGAACATAAGGTTTTTCAGGACGCAGAGCCGCGCGCGCATGGCGCTCGAGGGCATGATGCTCAGCGGCATGAGGTTCTACAGAAATGGGAAAATATCCGTTGTCACCGTGACGCTGGACATGCTCGCGCGGGCTGGAGCGACGGAGAACGACTGCGAGGACCTCGCGGGGCTGGCGGGCAAGGCCGAAGGCTCGTTGGTGAGCATGACGATAAGAGAGACGAAGCCGGGCGAGAGCAAGATATCGCTGCGCTCGAAGCCGGGCGTGAACGTGTCGGACATCTGCGCGGTGTACGGCGGAGGCGGGCACGCGATGGCGGCGGGCTGCACGATAGAGGCGGAGCCGGAGACGGCGCTCGGGCTGATGCTCGGCGCGATAGATAAGGTATGGCCGGAGGACTGAGCGGCATCCTGCTGGCGGACAAGCCGCAGGGCTGGACGAGCCACGACGTGGTGGCGAAGCTGAGACGGCTGACCGGTGTGCGGAGGATCGGCCACGCGGGGACGCTGGACCCTATGGCGACCGGGCTGCTGGCGGTGTTCATAGGCCGTGCGACAAGGGCGGTCGAGTTCGCCGAGGGCCATGACAAGAGCTATACCGCGTATCTGAGGCCGGGGATCACGACTGATACGCTGGACACGACCGGCACGGTTCTGGAGAGCTCGGGAGCGCGCCCGACGAGGGCGGAGCTGGAAGCTACGCTCGGGCGCTTCCGGGGTGAGATAGAGCAGCTGCCTCCGATGTACTCGGCGATAAAGCAGAACGGCAAAAAGCTCTACGAGATCGCGCGCGCAGGCGGCACGGTGGAGCGCAGGCCGAGGCCGGTGACGATATACAGGCTCGAGTGCACGGGTGAGCGGGACGGCGATTTCGTGCTCGAGGTCGAGTGCTCGAAGGGGACGTATATCAGGACGCTGTGCGACGATATCGGCAGAGAGCTGGGCTGCGGGGCCTGCATGTCGGGCCTGCGGCGGACGCGCGCGGGCGGTTTCCGGGTAGAGGACGCGCACACGCTCGAGGAGATAGAGCAGCTGGGCGCCGAGCACTGCCTGCTGTCGGTGGATTCGATGTTTGCGGGCAGCCCGATCGTGCTGATAAAGGACGAGAGAACAGAGAAGGCGCTGCGCAACGGCATGGCGGTGAAGCTCGACGCAGGCTTTGAGGGCGAGTGCAGGGTGTACTCGAAAAACCGCGAGTTTTTGCTGTTTGGCGCCGTAAAAGACGGCGTTTTGCATACGATAAAGAGCTTTTTTGAGGTATGAGCCTATGGCTGATAAAAAGAGAGTGATCGCCCTCGGGTTTTTCGACGGCGTTCACATAGGCCATGCGGCGCTGCTGGAGATGACCAGGCGGCGGGCGGCGGAGCGCAGGGCGATACCGGCGGTGCTGACCTTCGACACGCACCCGGACACACTGGTGAAGCGGGTCGAGGTGCCGCTCATCAACTCGGCGGAGGACAGGTCGGCCATCATACGGGACAGGTTCGGCATTGACAGCGTCATATTCATCCACTTTAACGAGAATATGATGCGCATGCCCTGGCAGAGCTTCGCGGATTCGCTTAGGCTGGAGCTGGGAGCCTGCCATCTGGTGGTTGGCTATGACTTCTCCTTCGGCTGGAAGGGCGAGGGCAGGCCGGCGCGGCTGGCGGCCTATTGCACGAGGTACGGTATGGGCTGCGACATCATTTCGGCGGTGTGCCGCGGAGGCGAGGCGGTAAGCTCCACGAGGATACGCGGGCTGCTTGAGGCAGGCCGGGTGGAGGAAGCGAACGAGCTGCTGGGCCATCCGCATTTTTTGACGGACAAGGTACACTACGGTTTCCGGCTGGGGCACAAGCTGGGTGCTCCGACCATCAATATGCGCTTTGCTGACGGAGTACTGGTGCCGAGGCACGGGGTGTACGCGGCAAAAGTGCATCTGGACAGCGGTGAGCGCCTGATGGCCGTGACGAACGTAGGCGTGCGCCCGACGGTGTCAGGCGGCGACCGGGTCTCGGTCGAAAGCTACATCCTGGACTACGAAGGCGACCTTTACGACCGCACGGTCAGGGTCGAGTTCCACAGCTTCCTGAGGGATGAGCAGCGCTTCGCGAACGTGGCGGAGCTGAGGGACCAGATACACTCAGACGCCGAGGCGACAAGGGAATATTTCGAAAAACACAAAAAACCGTGACTCAAACGAGTCACGGTTTTTTGTACATTCCATTTCAGCTGCGCCGCCAGGTCGAGGGGAGGAAAAGCAGCAGCATGGGGTATATCTCCAGCCTGCCGACCAGCATGTCAAAGGAGAGCAGCAGCTTGGAGAAGTCGGAGAACATCTCGTAGTTCCCCATCGGCCCGACCAGCCCAATGCCCGGACCAATGTTCGAGATGCAGGCGGCGACCGCAGAGAAATTCGTCTCGAGATCGAAGCCGTCCAGCGAGATGAGCAGCGTGGACAGGAAGGTGATGCCGATGTAGACCGCAAAGAATACCAGCGTGCAGCGTATCGTTGTTGCGTCCACGCTGTGGCCGCTCATGCGCACCGAGACCGTCCTGCGCGGGTTGAGCATCTTGCCAAGCTCCTCGCCTGCTGCGCGCACAAGTATCACTATCCTCGATACCTTAAGTCCGCCGCCAGTGCTGCCGGCCGACGCGCCGGTAAACATCAGCAGTATAAGCATGGCCTTGGAATACGCCGGCCAGTGGTTGAAGTCCGTCGTTGCAAAGCCCGTCGTCGTCATGATCGACGAGACCTGGAAATACGAGTACCGCAGCGCGTGCCAGAACCCGTCGTAGCTGTCCATGATGTTCAGCGCTATCGTGATCGTCCCGAAGGCCGCAAAGCCCAGGTACAGATGCAGCTCCGAGTCCCGCAGCGCCGGCCGGAACTTCTTCATGAGCAGCAGGAAATAGATGCTGAAGTTCACGCCGAACAGCAGCATGAAGGTGGCCGTCACGAAATCGATGTACGCACTGTCATAGAATCCGATGGACAGCGCCTTGATGCTGAAGCCGCCAGTGCCCGCCGTGGCCATGGCATGGTTTATGGAGTCGAAAAACGGCATACCGCCTAGGCAGAGCAGGATGATGAGTATGACGGTCAGCGCGACATAGATGAGGTAAGTTATTGCCGAGCTGTGCCTTATCCTCGGCACCAGCTTGCCGACCTGCGGCCCCGGCACCTCGGCACGCATGATATGCATGCTCCGTTCCTCCGAGAGCGGCAGCACCGCCATGATGAACACCAGCACGCCCATGCCGCCTATCCAGTGCGACAGGCTCCGCCAGAGCAGGGCGCTGTTGCTCATCTCCTCTACATTGAGTATGATCGAAGCGCCTGTCGTAGTGAAGCCCGAGACTATCTCAAAAAAGGCGTCCACATAGCTCGGTATCTCACCGGAAAACACGAAGGGCAGCGCACCGACAAGGCTCATGAGCAGCCACGAGAGCGCAACGCTCACAAAGCCCTCACGCGCGTAGATATCCGTGTGCTTGAGCTTCGGCAGGGTAAGCACCACGGCCAGCACGCCCGCTATCAGCATCGTCAGCAAAAACGAGACCGCGCTCTCGCCATAGACCGCGGCCGTGATGATAGGGCCGAGCATGAGCGCCGCCTCGACGCCCATGACCCTTCCCAGTATCTTCGATATCATCCTGTAATTCATCGGACGGCTTACTCCTCAAATATGTCGCCAAACTGCTGCATACCGAACTTCGTCGTGACCGCTATCACGCTGTCGTGCCTGCGGATGCTGTCGCCGCCGCCGGGAATGATGCACTCGTTGCCGCGGATGATCGCCGCCAGCAGCGCATCGCGCCTGATCTTCAGGTCCTTCAGCGGGATGCCGAGCCTGTCGGCGTTGTTCCTGATGGAGAACTCCAGCACTTCCGCCTTGCCGTCTGCTATCTCGTGCAGGGACTCGATGCCGCTGGCGTCTATGGAGTTCTGCATCGCCCTGACGTAGCTGACAATGCCGTCGGCCGCTATGTTCTTCGGAGTAACAAAGCTGTCCAGCTTGTGGGAATCTACCATCCGCCGGAAGCAGTCGTCGTTGACCTTCGTTATCACCTTGCCCACGCCGCTCCTTGCCGCGAACATGGAGGTGATGATGTTGTCCTGGTCGCTGCCCGTGAGCGCCACGAAGGCGTCCGTTGTGCGGATGCCCTCCTCCTCCAGCACCCTGGGGTCGGTGCCGTCGCCAAGCAGGACTTCGGCCCTGGGGAGTATGCCCTTTATTATGTCGCAGTGCTCCTCACTGCGCTCGATTATCTTGACCCTCATGCCGGCGTCAAGCAGCTGGGAGCCGAGATACAGCGATATCCGGCTGCCGCCCAGTATCATGACATCCTTGACGCTGCGCTTGTAGATGCCGACGGCTTTGAAAAATGAGCTCATCTCCGCCGGAGCGCCGACGACGTTCACCACGTCGCCTGCCTGAAGCACGCTGTCGCCCTTGGGTATGATGACGTTTCCGTCCCGTTCCACGGCGCAGGCGAGTATGCCGCTGCCGTAGCGGTCGCGCATCTTCAAAAGCCTCAGCCCGCAGAGCGGGTTGCCCTCCTGGAGCGTGAAGCCGACCATCTCGGCCCGGCCCTTCGCAAAGGACTCCACCTTCGCCGCGGACGGAAAACGCAGTATCCGCGAGATCTCAGACGCCGCCGCCTGCTCGGGGTTCAGCACCAGCGAAAGCCCCAGCTCGTCCTTGAGGAACACCATCTGACGGAAATACTCCATCGTGCGCACCCTCGCGACCGTGTTCTTCACTCCGAGCTTCTTGCCTGTCAGGCAGCAGAGCATGTTCACAGAATCGTCGCTCGTGACGGCGATGAGCAGATCCGCTTCGCTCACGCCCGCCTCGGTCAGAACCGTATAGTCCGCGCCGCTGCCGTAGAGCACCATGGCGTCCACGCAGTTCGAGACCTCTCCGAGCCTGCCCGCGTCGTTGTCCACGACGGTGATGTCATGGCCTTCCTCAGCCAGACGCCCGGCGATCTCCTGACCCATCCTGCCCGCGCCGACGAGAATGATCTTCATAGTCCTTTACGCTCCTGAATCTCAGATATTAGAAATTTTCTTCCGCCTGCGGCGGTTCCTGCTCCGGCTCCTCGGCTGCGCCGACTTCGCCGCGTAGAAGCTCTGCATGTCTTCATCGGCCCTGTAGGCTAACCTGCCGGCGGAATAGCCGTCCTCGGTGTGCTTGAATTTTATCCTCAGAAGCAGCTTGCCGTCCTGCGGGCACTCGGCCAGGCACATGTACCTGTGGTCGCCCTGATTGACCCACTTCGAAAACTCCAGCGCCGCGCCGCAGATGGGGCAGGCCGGGGCCGCCAGCTTCTCGTCCGCAAAAGCGTCGCCCTTCGAGACGTAGCCCGAGAACGCCGCGTGGTCGATAGGCTCCGGTACGTCCTGCCTCGGCTTCTTCTCCCTGTGCGCCCTGCGCGAGAGCAGCTCCACCGCGTGGTCGTATTGCTCCATGCCGTCCGCCATGTCCAGCTTCGAGCAGACCAGCCCCGTGTTGTATGCATCGCCCAGCGCGTCGTGCGCCACGCGCGTCTGCTCTATGCCGAAGTGCTCCATCGCCGTAGAGAGCGACTTCTGGTTCTTGTCCCCGTCGGTCTGGAGATTATATATGAGCTGCAGGTTCACCCAGCCGTCTATCCAGTCCCAGTCGAGATCGTGGATGATGATGTTCTGCTCCATTATGCCCTGGTCGTCGAAGCCCCAGGTGAGGAAGGTCACGCCGTCCCCGCACCATTCGCGGAACTTTGCGAGCGCTTCGGGGAAGCTCACACCGTGGCTCAGGCGCTCCTTGTCGAAGCCCGTGAGCTTCTTGACCTTGTAGTGCATCCTTTTGAAATAGACGGGCTTGACGTCAATCTGGAATTCCTCGCCCGGCGTCATGTCCTCATTGAGCCGGACTGCGCCTATCTGGATTATCTCGCCCCTGAGATGTATGGGCAGCTTGTTGAAAACGGAGGATTTGGAGTCCATCGCCTGATTCCACTCCAGATCCACCACCACGTAATTCATACGGAGACCGTCCCCTTTTCCCAAACACAGTTACTTCATTATAGCACAGCCCTCACCATATATCAATCAGGCTTTTTAAGCCTTTTGCATATAAAAATGTATAAAGATACAGCAAAAAACACGAGAATCGCGAGCCATTGGGAGGTCGAGAGCCCGAGCAGGAAGCCCCGTTCAGTGTCGCCCCTGAAAAACTCGAGCACGAACCTCGCCGGGCAGTAGCAGAGCAGATAAAGCTCTGCGGCATACTGCGCCCGCCGGCGCTCAGAGGTGAACCACAGCAGCAGGAAAAACAGCGCGAGCTGTACCGCCGCCTCAAAGAGCTGCACGGGCAGCAGCGGCACCCCGGCCGGTGCGCCCAGCGAGCCTTCAGGGAACACCACCGCCAGAGGCGAGCAGCTCTCTACCCCCCAGCAGCAACCTGCACAGAAGCAGCCCACGCGCCCCAGGCAGCCTATGATGGCGATGCAGGGCGCCAGCACCGGCATGAGATCCCGCAGACGCACCCGGTACGCCCGCGCACTCAGATACGCCGCCGGCACAGCACCCAGCACGCCCCCGAAAAACACAAACCCGCCCCGAAAATGCAGCGCCAGCTCCGAGACAGAACTTATCTTCGGCAGTATTGTTATTATGTAAACCAACTTTGCCCCTGCGAGTGCGCCGAGGACAGAGAAGACGTAGACATACACGGCGTCGTCGCGGCTGAGGCCAAAGCGGGGCGCGCGCAGCAGGACAAAGAGCAGGCCGAGCAGGAAGCCTGCGACGCCAAGGACGGCATATGTCGGCAGGCTACGGCCGAGGACACTTACGAACGGCAGCATGGTGACTCCTTTAAACCTTCAAAAGTGCAGCGGGCGCGCGCCCGCTGCACTTATTCTGACCAGAAAAAGTGCAGTGGGCGCGCGCCCGCTGCACTTATTCTGGTCAGAATAACATTGGCCCGGAAAGGCTGAAAAGGCCGATACAGGCTATGCAGGCCACGAAGATGAGCGCCCCGCCGATGAGGGCGACGAGCGAGAGCACGAAGCCCGCCGTGCGCATCGGCCCGTCATAGCCGAGCTGCTTGGACTTCGAGGCGTAGACCAGCCCCACTATCGCCAGCACGATGGAGATGATGCTCGAATATCCGAAAAACCAGAGGATGACGGCGATTATGCCGAGCACGAGGCTGATAACGGCCTCATTCTGACCAGGCAGCTGACCGTTCCGGTCGTCATGTTCGTACAAAAAATATCCCTCCCTGTCTTTAAGCCTCAATTTACATCAGGCGCCCGACCTTGTCAATAGCGCAGTAAACTGTTTGAAATGCGGGGCATAGTATGCTATACTCGCAGTATTGTGGAAAGAGGTGCTGAGTTATGGATATAGTGGTGCTCTGCGGCGGACTGTCGCCGGAGAGGAACGTTTCGCTCTCGAGCGGGACAAAGATAGCCTCGGCTCTCATGGAGCTGGGGCACAGGGTCGTGCTGGTGGATATGTTCCTCGGGCTGGAGGACTATGACGGCGCGCTCGAGGGCATCTTTGACGCCCCGCCGAAGCTTGGAGGTACGAGGATAGACGAGGCCGCGCCTGATCTGGAGGCGGTGAGAGCCTCGAGGAGGCTGAGGTCGGAGTCCATGTTCGGCGACCGGGTGCTCGAGGTCTGCGGCATGGCGGACATCGTGTTCATGGCCCTGCACGGCCGCTGCGGGGAGGACGGCAAGGTGCAGGCGGCCTTCGATCTGCTGGGGATAAAATACACCGGCAGCGGGCACCTCGGCAGCGCCATAGCGATGGATAAGGACCTCACAAAGCGCGTCGTCGCGCCGCTGGGAGTGCTGACCCCGGAGTGGAAGCTCTACGGCTCGAAGGAGCTGGACGCGGAGCGTGTCTGCTCCGAGTGCGCCCTGCCCTGCGTCGTGAAGCCGGTGGACTCCGGCTCGAGCATTGGCGTCGATATAGCGCGCACGCAGGCGGAGCTTAAGCAGGCGCTCGCGAACGCCCGCGCCGAGGGCGGTTCCGTGGTGGTCGAGCGCTACATAGAGGGCCGGGAGATACAGATAGGCATACTCGACGGCGCGGCCCTGCCCAGTATAGAGATACGTCCGCTGACGGGCTTTTACGACTACAGGAACAAGTACCAGCCCGGCGCGGCGGAGGAGATAACGCCCGCGCCCATCCCGGCGGAGGCTGAGGAGCGGCTGGCGAAGGACGCGCTCACGGTATATAATGCGCTGGGGCTTTCCGCGTATTCGCGGGCCGACTTCATATATGACGACGAGGGCCGTTTTTGGTTCCTTGAAATAAATACCCTGCCGGGCATGACGCCGACGAGCCTCGTGCCGCAGGAGGCGGCGGTGCTGGGGATAACGTATCCCGAGCTGTGCCAGAGGATAATCGACGCCTCGATGGAGAAGTACAGATGATCGACATGACCGTACAAAAGGTTGCGGCGGCCGTGGGCGGGCAGCTTCACGGCAGCGGCGGGGAGCGGGCGGTGCTCGGCGCGGTGCGGGATAACCGCGAGGTACAGCCGGGGCTGATGTTCTGCGCCCTGCCGGGTGCAAGGCGAGACGGGCACGAGTTCATCGAGGCGGCGCTGGCTTCCGGCGCGCCCTGCTGCCTTGCGCAGAGGGTCCCGGAGGGCGCGGCAGGGCCGGTCGTCACCGTGCCGGACGTGGCGAAGGCGATGGCGAGGCTCGCGGAGCACTGCCGCGGGCAGGTGAAGGCGCCGGTCGTGGGCATCACGGGCAGCTCCGGCAAGACCACGGCCAAGGAGATGTGCGCCCGCGTGCTCTCGCGCAGGTTCAACACCCTGAAGACGGAGAAGAATTTCAACAACGAGCTGGGCGTGCCGCTGACCATATTCCGCATCATGCCGGAGACGGAGGCGGCGGTGGTCGAGCTGGGCATAAGCGATTTCGGCGAGATGTCGCGGCTCGGGGCCATGGCGCGGCCGGATATCGCCGTGTATACGCTCATAGGCCGCAGCCACCTCGAGGCGCTGGGCGACCGGCGCGGGGTGCTCAGGGCGAAAACGGAGCTGCTGGACTATATGCCGGATGACGGGCTCGTGGTCGTAAACGGCGACGATGACCTGCTCGCGGGCCTCGAGTGCAGGCAGAGGAAGCTGAGCTTCGGCCTCGGCGCGGGCTGTGACCTGCGGGCGGAGGATTACCGCTGTCTCGGCGCGGAAGGCTCGGAGTTCACGATCGTGGGCTGTGGGCGGAGGATAGAGACGCGGGTGTCGGCCTACGGGCGGCATATGGTGTACGCGGCGCTGTCTGCGGCGGCGGTGGGCATCGAGCTGGGCGTACCGGACGCTGATATCGCGCGGGGCATAGCGGACTACGAGCCGGTGGGCAGGCGCGCGAGCGTCATCGAGACGGGGAAGATAACGATAGTGGACGACTGCTACAACGCAAACCCGGACTCGACGCAGATGGCGATAAGGTCGGCCTCTGACCTCGGGGGCAGGCTGGTGTGCATATTGGGCGACATGCTGGAGCTGGGCGAGCGGAGCGAGGAGTTCCACGCCGAGACGGGCCTTCTGGCGAGGCAGGCCGGGGCCGTGCTGCTAACGGCGGGCGAGCGCGCCGCAGCCATGGGCGGCCGGCACTACGAGAGCAAGGGGGCGCTCATAGCAGACCTCGGGAACGTCATTATGCCGGGCGACCGTGTGCTGGTCAAGGCCTCGCACTCCATGGCCTTTGAGGAGATAACCGAGGCGCTGAAGCTGATATAAGGCAGAAAGACACCGCCGTGCGCACGGCGGTGTTTTGACGTGTGAGGCGGGCAGATACTTATTAAAATAAAATTTACTTGTGCTTGCGGTGGGCTTGTGTTACAGTTTATACTAATGTGTGGTGCAGAATATGGATACAGGGGTGGAACATGGGCACGGCTGAGAGGATATGCTCTCGGAAAAACGGGTATATAACAGTCTTGAGGAAGCTGGGCGCCGACGCCGCCTACCGGCGCGAGACGGGCGAGACGGTGCTCGACGGCGAGAAGCTGCTGCGGGAAGCCGCGGCGGCGGGCTGCGAGATAACTGGCCTGCTGATGGACGAGGCGCGGCCGCTGGCAGAGATACCGGAGTGCGGCAGGCTGTACGTCGCGCCGGCGGAGCTGGTGGGCTATGCCTCGCCGGTCAAGAACAGCCCCGGGCCGGTGTTCAGCCTGAAGCTGCCCGAGCTGCCCGTGCCGGAACACCCGAGGCACGCGGTGCTGCTCGAGGACGTGCAGGACCCGGGCAACGTGGGCACGGTGATAAGGACGGCGAACGCCCTGGGCATGGACCTCGTGGTGCTGGTGGGCAGCTGTGCGGACAGAAGCTCGCCCCGCTGTGTGCGGGCTACGATGGGAGCAGCGTTCAGGCAGTGCGTCGTGGAGACGAATCTTGCGCAGCTGCCGGGGCTTTTGGAGGCGCTCGGACTTCAGCTCGTGGGCACGGCGCTGACGGAGTCGGCGCTGGATATACGCCGCGCGCGGCTGGATGGCTGTGCCGTCGCGGTGGGGAACGAGGGACACGGTCTGTCAGCGGAGCTGCTGGCCATGTGCCGGCAGACGGTGATAATACCGATGGCGCCGGGCAGCGAGTCGCTCAACGCGGCAACGGCGGCGGCGGTAGCCATGTGGGAGATAATACGTCGGGAAGGCTGAGGTGATGGCGGATGAGCGAGCTGAAATACTGGCTGTGGCTGTCCTCGCTCGTCTGGCTGAGGCCTAGGACCAAACTGCTGCTCCTGCAGGAGCTGGGCGGGGCGAGGGAGGTTTTCTTCGAGACGGAGGAGAAGTATCGCTCGCTGGGCATACTGACTGAGCGGGAGCTGGGGCAGCTCAGGCAAAAGTCGCTGGAGCCGGCGAAGCGGATAGCGCGGGAGTGCGAGGAAAAAGACATAGGCATACTTACGCTCCGGGATGCGGCGTATCCGAGAAGGCTGGCGGGTATATACGACCCGCCGGTGGTGCTGTATGTGCGCGGCAGGCTGCCGTCGGTGGACGAGCACGCGGCGGTGGCGGTCGTGGGCACAAGGCGGGCGACGCCCTACGGGATGAAGATGGCGGCACGGCTGGGATATGAGATAACGCGCTGCGGCGGGCTGGTGGTGTCAGGGCTGACGGCGGGCATAGACTCTGCGGCAGCGAGGGGCGCGCTGATGGCGGCGGGCCGCTGCATAGGCGTGCTGGGCACGCCGATAGACGACGAGAGCTGGGGCGGCGAGCTGGCGAAGGACGTGGCGCTGACGGGCGCGTTGGTGAGCGAGTACCCGCCGGGCGCGGAGCGGCATCACTCGTTTTTCAGGGCACGGAACCGGATAAGCTCGGGGCTGTCGGTGGCGGCGCTGGTGGTCGAGGCCCCGCAGAGGAGCGGGGCGCTGCTGTTCGCGGAGGAGGCCTCGAGTCAGGGCAAGGAGATCTTCGCCGTGCCGGGCAACGCGGATTCAGAGGCGTCCGCTGGCTCGAACCGGATGATAATGGACGGGGCCATACCGGTGATGAACGGATGGGATGTGCTCTGCGGGTTTGAGCATATGTATCCCGAACTGTCGAACCCCGGCGAGCGGAGACGGAGCATGCCGCCGGTGCGCGAGGCCGAGACGCTCAGACAGGAGAAAAGCGCGGCCGATGCGGAAACGGCGCAGGAAAAAGACGTTGACAAGGCCGATAGCGTGGACTATATTGACCTAAGTAAACTGACCGAGGGGATGGAGGGCGCGAGGAAGGCCGTGGCAATGGCGATAGACCGCCCCTCGGTGCACATAGACGAGATAGTCGAGAGCACGTCCCTGCCGGTACAGACGGTGCTCAGGGAGCTGACGATGCTCCAGCTTGAGGGCATCGTGGGCAAGACCGGCGACAAGACATTTACGCTGATCAATACTCAGAAGTGAGGACGTTTTAATGGCAAAGGCAAAGACGGAGCTGGTCATAGTCGAATCCCCGGCGAAGGCCAGGACCATCGAAAAGTA
This sequence comes from uncultured Eubacteriales bacterium, assembly GCA_900546615.1. Classification (GTDB taxonomy): domain Bacteria; phylum Bacillota; class Clostridia; order Oscillospirales; family Oscillospiraceae; genus Scatomorpha; species Scatomorpha pullistercoris. The sequence continues at coordinate 50,571 of URDJ01000011.1, forward strand.
TCTGGGAGAGAATTATAAGGTAGTGGCCTCGATGGGGCATCTGCGCGACCTGCCCAAGAGCACGATGGGCGTGGACATCGAGGGCGGCTTCGAGCCGAAGTATATACCGGTGAAGGGCAAGGAGGAGATCATCTCCGACCTGCGCGAGCGCTCGGCGAAGGCGAAGACCGTGTATCTCGCGACCGACCCTGACCGCGAGGGCGAGGCCATAGCCTGGCACCTGAAGGAGCTTTTGAAGCTGCCGGACGACAAGGCGCACAGGGTGACCTTCAACGAGATAACAAAGCGTGTCGTGACGGAGAGCATAGCCTCTCCGAGAGAGATAGACCAGGACCTCGTAGACGCGCAGCAGGCGCGGAGGATACTGGACAGGATAGTGGGCTACGAGCTCTCGCCGCTTCTGTGGAAGAAGGTGCGGCGCGGCCTTTCCGCCGGGCGCGTGCAGTCCGTGGCGACGCGGATGGTCGTGGACCGGGAGCAGGAGATACGGGATTTCGTGCCCGAGGAATACTGGCTGCTCGACGCGGTGCTCAAGGCCGGGGAAGGACAGTTCACGGCGCGATACTACGGCACGGCCGAGGGCAAGGCAGAGCTGCACAGCGAGGCGGAGACGGACGCCGTCATCGCGGCGGTGACTGGCAAACCCTTCACGGTGCAGAGCGTGAAGCGCGGCAAGAAGCAGCGCAGCCCCTCGCCCCCATTCATAACCTCGACGCTGCAGCAGGAGGCGAGCCGGAGGCTGGGCATGACGCCGAGGCGCACCATGTCGATAGCGCAGCAGCTCTATGAGGGCGTGGACGTGAGCGGCATGGGCACTGTGGGTCTCATAACGTACATGAGGACGGACTCGCTGCGGCTTTCGGACGAGGCGATAAGCGCGGCGCGGGACTTCATCCGTGCGCACTACGGCGCGGCATACTGCCCGGCGCAGCCGAGAAGGTACAAGACCAAGGCGGGGGCGCAGGACGCACACGAGGCGATACGCCCGACCAACGCGGCGCTTGCGCCGGAGATGGTCAGAAAGGACCTGACGAAGGAGCAGTACATGCTCTACCGGCTCATCTGGGGACGCTTCATGGCCTGCCAGATGGCGAACGCCGTGTACGACAACGTGGTCGTGGACGCGGCCTGTGAGGGCCACGTGTTCAGGGCCAATTACTCGGAGCTGGTGTTCCCCGGCTATACGGCGGTGTACGAGGACACGTCGGACGACGAGCAGGAGGCGCCGAGAAAGCCGCTGCCCGATCTGAAGGAGGGCGACAGCGCCTCACTCGTGAAGCTCACGAAGGAGCAGAAGTTCACCCAGCCGCCCCCGAGGTATACGGAGGCGACGCTCATCCGCGCGATGGAGGAAAAGGGCATAGGCCGCCCGTCCACCTACGCGCCTACGATAACGACGATACTCAGCCACGAGTACGTGGTGAAGGAGGGCAAGTATCTCAGGCCGACGGCGCTGGGTGAGGTCGTGACGGGTCTCATGGAGGAGCGCTTCCCGGATATCGTGGACCTCAAGTTCACGGCGCGGATGGAGGACGGCCTGGACGACATAGAAAAGGGCGAGCGCGGCTGGAAGGAGTACCTCGCGGACTTCTACGGCGGCTTTGAGCGCGAGCTGCACGAGGCTGAAACGGCCATGGAGGGCCAGAGGATAAAGGTGCCGGACGAGGTGTCGGAGGAGGTCTGCCCGGTCTGCGGGCGGAACCTTGTGTACAAATCCGGCAGGTTCGGGCGCTTTCTGGCCTGCCCGGGCTTTCCGGAGTGTACCTTCACCATGCCGATAGTCGTCGAGATGCCGGGCAAATGCCCCGCCTGCGGCAGCAGGCTCTTAAAGCGCACCTCTCGCAACGGCTATACGTATTACGCCTGCGAGAAGGGCCGCGACTGCCCCTGGAGAGGCACAGGCTCGGACGGCAAGGAGATAATCGGCTTCATGACCTGGGACGTGCCGACGAAAGAGGTATGCCCGGAGTGCGGCCAGACCATGTTCAAGCGCTCAGGCAAGGGCAAGCTCAAGCCCTTCTGCATAAACGAAAAATGCCCGAATTTCCTGCCGGAAGACAAGCGCGGGTATAAGAAGAAGGCGGAGAGCAAGCCCGTCGCAGAGGGCGAGGCCGCAGAGGACGCGGCACAGGAGAAGGCCCCGGCCAAAAAGCCGGCAGCAAAGAAGACTGCGGCCAAAAAGCCGGCGGCGAAAAAGACCACCGCAGCCAAAAAACCGGCGGCGAAGAAGACGGCGAAGAAGACGGAGGCAGCCCAATGAGCCGGGTCACGGTGGTGGGCGCGGGCCTCGCGGGCAGCGAGTGCGCCTGGCAGCTGGCAAGACGCGGCATCGAGGTGAGGCTCGTCGAGATGAAGCCGGGGAAGTTCAGCCCCGCGCACGTGTCGGCGAACTTCGCGGAGCTGGTGTGCTCGAACTCGCTGCGCAGCGACGAGCTGACGAACGCCGTGGGCCTCTTGAAAGAGGAGATGCGCAGGCTCGGCTCGCTGGTGATGGAATCGGCGGATCAGAACCGCGTCGCGGCAGGCGGGGCGCTCGCCGTGGACAGGGAGGGCTTCTCGAGATATATAACCGAGCAGCTACGGGCCTGTCCAAAGGTCGAGGTCGTGACGCAGGAGCTGACGGAGATACCCGAGGGCGAGGCGGTCATCGCCACAGGCCCGCTCACGAGCGACGCCATGGCCGAGGCCATAGTACGGCTCTGCCCCGAGTTCGACCTGCACTTCTACGACGCCGTCGCGCCCATCGTCACGCTCGAGAGCGTTGACATGGAAAACGCCTACCTCGCATCGCGCTACGACAAGGGCACGGCGGATTATGTAAACTGCCCCATGACGCGCGAGGAGTACGAGGCCTTTGTGCGGGAGCTGGTGAGCGCGAAGGAGGCGCCGGTACACGGCTTTGACGACGGAGCGGTGTTCGAGGGCTGCATGCCGGTGGAGGTCATGGCGCGGCGGGGCGTGGACACGCTGCGGTACGGGCCGATGAAGCCGGTGGGACTGCGCAACCCGCACACGGGGCGCGAGGACTGGGCGGTGGTGCAGCTGCGGCGGGACAACGCCGAGGGCACGCTGTTCAATCTGGTGGGCTTCCAGACGCACCTGACCTTCGGGGAGCAGAAGCGGGTGTTTTCGATGATACCGGCGCTGCGGGAGGCTGAGTTCGTGCGCTACGGGGTGATGCACCGGAACACGTATCTGGATTCGCCCCGGCTGCTGGACAGGTATTACCGGCTGAGGACGGAGCCTCGGCTGAGCTTTGCCGGGCAGATGACGGGTGTCGAGGGCTATGTGGAGTCGGCGGCGTCCGGGATGCTGGTGGGCATAGAGACGGCGGCGCGGCTGCTGGGAATGGAGCCGGCCGATTTCCCGGCGGAGACGGCCATAGGCGCGCTGGCGCAGTACATATCCGGCGGCAGCGTGGGCGATTTCCAGCCGATGAACGTGAATTTCGGTATAATCACGCCTCTGGGCTACAGGGTGAAGGGCAAGCGGAACAAGAACGCGGAGCTTTCTGCGCGCTCGCTCGGTATAATAGAGGCGATGCTTAAAGAGAGGGAGGTCCTGAGGCTTGAGGGTGATAATTGACGCCATGGGTGGCGACAATGCACCGCAGGCGCCCGTGCTGGGCGCTGTGAGGGCGAAGAAAGAGCTGGGCGTTGATGTGACGCTCGTGGGACGCAGGGAGGAGATAGCGAGGTATCTCGGCGCAGAGCAGGGCATAGACATAGTGGATGCCCGCGAGGTCGTGACGATGGAGGACGACCCTAGCACGGCTACCCGGCGGAAGAAGGACTCGTCGATGGCGGTGGCGCTGACGATGCTGAAGGAGGGCAAGGGCGACGCCGTGATATCGGCGGGCAGCACGGGAGCGTTGCTGACCGGCGCGACGCTGACGGTGAAGCGCATACGCGGCATCAGACGCGCGGCTCTGGCTCCGGTTATACCGAACGGCGGCAAGGGCGTCATGCTCATCGACTGCGGCGCGAATGTGGAGTGCACCTCGGAGTACCTGCTGCAATTCGCGTTCATGGGCAGTTTCTACATGAAGAACATAATGGGCATTCCAAACCCGAAGGTTGGTCTGCTGAATAACGGTACGGAGGAGTCGAAGGGCGGCGAGCTGCAGAAGCAGTCCTACTCGCTTTTGAAAAAGGCGTCGGACGAGGGCAGGATAAACTTCATCGGCAATGTTGAAGGCTCGGCGGCGCTGACCGGGGCCGTGGATGTGCTGGTAACGGACGGCTTTACCGGGAACATACTGCTCAAGGGCAGCGAGGGTATGATAAAGTTCCTGATGGGCCAGCTCAAGGGCGTGTTTTTGAGCAGCACGAAGAACAAGCTGGCGGCGCTGGCGCTCAAGGGCGACTTTGCGAAGCTCAAGGACATGATGGACGTGAACAAGGTCGGCGGCACGGCGATGCTGGGCATCTCAAAGCCGGTCATCAAAGCCCACGGCTCGTCGAACGACGAGGCGGTGTTCAGCGCGATAAGGCAGGCGGTGCGCTTCGCGCAGGCCGGCGTCATCGAGGAGATCGAGAAGAATATCGAATACATGCGCCTAACAGCGGGCGAAGCACAATAAATGGAGGAATGACAAGATGATTTACGAAAAGATCCTGAAGCTCGTGGCTGACCAGTTTGCCGAGGACGTGGAGAGCCTCAGCCGCGAGACGAATTTTATGGACGACCTGAGCGCGGATTCCCTCGACGTGGTGGAACTGAGCATGACCATCGAGGAGGAGTTTGGCCTGGGTGAGATATCCGAGGAGGAGCTGAAGTCGATAGCGACCATCGGCGACCTTGTGGACTACGTTGAGCGCGCCTCGGGCAACTGATGGACTCGCTTGAGAAAAAGATCGGCCACAGCTTTCGCGACCGTGCGCTGCTGACGACGGCGCTGACGCACAGCTCGTACGCCAATGAGAACCGGGGCCGGGGCGAGTGCAACGAGCGGCTGGAGTTTCTGGGCGACTCGGTGCTGGGCATGGTGGTGGCGGACGCGCTGTTCAGGCGCTTTCCCGAGCTTCCGGAGGGCCGGATGACGCGCCTGCGGGCGCAGCTGGTGTGCGAGGAGAGCCTGCACAGGGTCGCCTCGGAGCTGGGCCTGGGCGAGTACGTGCGCCTCGGCCGGGGCGAGGAGCATACCGGCGGAAGGCGGCGCACGTCCATCCTGGCGGACGCGGTAGAGGCCGTCATCGCGGCGATGTACCTTGACGGCGGGCTGGAGACGGCGAAGGCCTTCATAGAGCGGCAGATACTCTCGGCGCTGGACGGCGCGGGGCCGGTAATGCGGGTAGAGGACTGCAAGACGGAGCTGCAGGAGCTGGTGCAGAAAAAGAGCGGTCAGAGCCTGAGCTATGAGCTGCTGGGCGAGTCCGGCCCCGACCATGACAAGACCTTTACCTCGCAGGTGAGCTTAAACGGCAGGCCCATAGGCTCCGGCTCGGGCCGGACGAAGAAGGAGGCCGAGCAGGCGGCGGCGAGGGCCGCGCTGGAGGCGCTGAAGGCTTGAGTGCGAGGGAGAGCATCATACCCGTATTCGTGCCGCACCTGGGCTGCCCGAACGACTGCGTTTTCTGCAACCAGAGGCGCATCTCGGGGAGTCTCGCGCCTGCATGCCCGGAGGACGTCATACGCGCCATTGAATCTGCGGGAGAGGGCACGAGCCAGCTCGCGTTCTACGGCGGCTCGTTCACGGCGATACCGGACGCGGAGCAGGAGGCGCTGCTCGGCGCGGCGCAGCCCTATCTTCAGAGCGGCAGGATAAGTTCGATACGCCTGTCCACGCGCCCGGACGCCATTGACGGCGAGGTGCTGGGGAGACTTCGCAGGTACGGCGTGGGGACGGTGGAGCTGGGCGCGCAGTCGATGGACGACCGGGTGCTGGCGCTCTCGGGCCGTGGCCACACGTCGGAAGACGTGGCCCGGGCCTCGCGGAGCGTGAAGGCGGCGGGCTTCCGGCTGATATTGCAGATGATGACGGGCCTTCCCGGCTCGGAGAACGAGACGGACGTGGAGACGGCGCGGCGCCTTGCGGCGCTCGGGCCGGACGGCGTGCGGGTGTACCCGACGGTGATCGTGAGGGACACGACGCTCTGCGACCTGTGGCGCGCGGGGCGGTATAAGGAGCACACTGTGGAGGACGCGGTGCGGGTCTGCGCGCGCATCCTGCCGGTGTTCGAGGCGGCGGGTATACCGGTCATACGGCTGGGCCTGAACCCGACGGACGACCTGTCGGGCGGGGACGCGCTCGGCGGGGCCTACCACCCGGCGCTGGGCGAACTGGTGAAGGCGAGGATGAGGCGCGCGGAGCTGGAGACGCTGCTCGAGGGCGTGCCGGAGGGCACGGACGTGACGGTCGAGGTCCCGCGCAGGCTCCTGAGCCAGTACACCGGCCAGCACGGCCAAAACCGCGAGTACCTGCGGGAAAAATACAGGCTCCACAGCCTGAAACTCAGAGCGGCGGATACGGAGCACGCGAAACGGAGCGCATCATGAGCGATGCGCTCCGTTTCGCATTGCAGCGGCTCCACATTCTGGCTATCGACAAAAGAAGACGGGCGTGTTAGACTGAAATTGGAACTATCGCGCCGGGAGAGCGTCATATTATAAAATACGTTTCGGGGTGGTGAACGGATGCTGCTCGGCCTGAACGCCCTCGCGCACCTGCTGACGGACGCAGTGTGTGCGTCGGCGCTGTTTGGCGTCGTGAAAGGTTCGGCGGTGGAGCTTTCGTGGGCGCTCATCATATACAATACTGCGGCTTTTACCACCCAGTGCCTCGTCGGGCTGGGGACGGACAGGCTGAGGCGGCACGAGCCGCTGGCGGCTCTGGGGCTTGCGGTCTGCGCCGCCGCTGCGCTGCTGCCGCTGCCGGGATATCTGCTGGCGCTGGTGATCGGGCTGGGGAACAGCCTGTTCCACGTCGCCGGCGGCACTGTCACGCTCAAGGGCGCCCGGGATGCCGGGCCTCTCGGGGTGTTCGTCGCGCCCGGAGCAGTGGGACTCGCCCTCGGCACGCTCTGGCCTGGGCTGAGGGGCGCACTCTGCGCGGCTGCGCTCGTCACGGCGGCTGCGCTCGTCTTCGCCGGAAGGGGTGAGCCTGAGCTTCAGTCCCCGGAGGGAAGAAAGGATACGCCATGGGGCGCGGTGCTGCTGCTGACCCTCGCCGTGGCGGTCAGGGCCGTGGGCGGCTGCGCGGTGGAGTTTCCGTGGAAGACCGGCGCGGGCATGGCCATGCTCGCCGCGGCCTTCGTGTTCGCGGGCAAGACGCTCGGCGGCTTCGCCTGCCGGAGGCTGTCCGCGCCGCGCCCAGCCTCCGGCGACAACGCCCCGCAGGCGCCGGTGCTGGGCGCGGCGCGGACGGCGCTGTGGTCAATTCCGCTCGCGGCGGCGCTCACCGCCTTCTGCTTCACATGGGCCGCGCCCTCGCTCGCGGGGCAGCTGCTGCTGAATCTGTCGATGCCGGTGACGCTCTGGCTCATCTACAGGGCCATGCCGGACAGCCCGGGCTTCGCCTTCGGTCTTGCCGCCTCGGCGCTCTGGCCGGGCAGCATCGCGGGCGAGATGATAAGCCTTACGGGCGCATGGCGGGCGCTGCTCGTCATCGCCAGCTTCGCCGCGGGCCTCGCGGCCATAGTCTACGCGGAAAGAAAGATATCGGAGGTACAGGTATGAAAAAGCTAAGAGCCGCCCTGCTCACAGCCCTCAGCGCGCTCATCCTCGCCGCTCCCGCGTTTGCGGACGTCATATTCGAGCCGGAACCGGAGCCGGGCTCCAACGCCCCGTTGGTGGCGGCTATAGTCATCGTCGCGGTCGTCGCGGTGATACTCGCCGCCGTATTCGTGAAGAAAAGGAGGAACAGAAAATGAGAAAGCTCACACGCACTCTGCTGCTCGCCGTGGTGTTCTCCCTCTGCCTCACGGTCATCGCCTTCGCCGACGTGGCGAACGGCTGGACCATATCCGTCATCGCGATAGGCATACCGCTGCTCATAATCGCCGCGGCGGTCATCGTCGTCGCCGTGCTCGTGAAGGCGCTCCGCTCCAGGAAAGGCAGCGGGAAATGATGCTCGGGGCCTTGTCGGCGGCGGTCATAACGATAGGCGTGGAGACTCTGCTGCTTGGTCTGCTCTACCGTCGCGACACGCTCTTTCTGGGCCTGTGCGCCTCACTGAACCTCGCGACGAACCTTGTGCTTAACCTCGTGCTCTGGCTCATACCGCTCACCGTGCGCTGGTGGCTGGTCTACCCGCTCGAACTGCTGGTCGTCGCGGTGGAATACGCCGTCTATGCCCGCGCCTGCGGCCGCTCAGGGCGGCTGTTCCTGCTGACGCTCGCGGCAAATGTGCTCAGCTACTGCACCGGCATACTCATCTATGGACACGTCTGAGAAAGGAAGTAAAATGAAGAAACGACTGCTCTGCCTCATCCTCGCCTGCATGCTGCTCACGACCTGCGCGCTAGCCTACGGCGCGGGCACGGGCGAGGCTGTTTATGTAAACCGCTGGACGCTGGCGAACGGCTTCACCTATGAGAACGCCTTTTGCTACAGCAGCTCCGGCAGCCGGAACGAGACCTTTGTGGTCGAGAACACACCGGGCAGCTCGGTGAACCCCATCGTGCTCGCCTGCGACACCATCTACGGCGGCATGACCATCACGCAGATGATAAGCTACGCCGAGAGCCTCGGCTACAACGTCGTCGGAGCGGTGAACTCCGACTTCGGCTACTGGGATACGCGCATTCCCTGCGGCATGGTCGTCGAGGACGGCATCTACAAATCCTCGCCGGAGGGCAACAGCGCCCTCGGCTTCACCGATGGGAAGGCCTACGCGAGCTACAAGCCCGAGGTTTACATAACGCTTGAGAACGACACGTCCGGCGGGGCGGTCACGACGACGCATCTGAACAAGACGCGCTCGGACAGCGGAGTGTACCTGTACAGCGAGTATTTTTCGACGGTCTCGACGCGCACGTCCAGCTCGGGCTGGTACGTGCGGCTTAAGGTGCTCTCGGGCGAGCTGACGCTGGACGGGGAGATGGAGCTTGAGGTCACGGAGATCGTCGAGGGCAAGGACAGCGTCCCGATAGGGGAGGGCTATCTCATCCTGACGGCCTCGGACAAGGCTGAGCAGGAGACGGCGCTGGCGAAGTTCTCGGTTGGAGACCGGGTGACGCTTTCGACGGAGTGCTCGGACGCGAAGCTCGCGGCGCAGGACTGGGTCTCCGGCAGCGGCAACATCCTCGTTAAAGACGGAGAGATCTTCGACGAGGCGAAGTGGGACAACACTATAACCTCGGTGAACCCGCGCACGGCGGTGGGCATCAGGAGCGACGGGACGGTGGTCTACCTCGTGAACGACGGACGGAGCACGGCCTCGCGCGGCTCGACGCTCAGGGAGCTTGCGGAAGATATGCTGTCTATGGGCTGCACGACGGTGGTGAACATGGACGGCGGCGGCTCGTCCGCGCTGGCGCTGCGGATGCCGGGGAAGGACGGGTTCACGATAGTGAACGAGCCGTCGGACGGTTCTCTGCGCGCGGTGTGTACATATATACTGTTCGTGACGGACGCGGCGGCGAGCGGCAGCGCGCGCAGCCTGTTCATAGAGCAGGACGGCGCATATGTGCTCGCGGGCAGCTCGGTCGAGCTGAGCTATGCCGCGACGGACAACGCGCTCAGGACGGTGGAGACGCCGGCTGTCACGGCCTCGGCCACGCGCGGCAGCGTGAGCGGGAACGTGTACAAGGCCCCGGCCTCCGAGGGCACGGACACGATAAGGCTCTCGTCCGGCACGGCATACGGCAGCGGCACGCTGCACGTCATAACGAAGGCGGATACCCTGAAGGTCACGGACGCCGCGACCGGCACAGCGCTCACGAGCGCGGTGCTGGAAAAGGGCGAGACCCTGAGCCTAAAGGTCGCAGCGCAGTACCTGCTGCGCGACGTGTACATGGACTCGTCCGCTGTGACCTATTCCGTCTCCGGCAGCATCGGCACGGTGACGGCCGACGGGGTGTTCACGGCCACGGGCAGCCCCGGAGCCGAGGGCACGCTCACGGTCTCGGCTGCGGGACTGACGAAGGAGATATCGATAAAGCTCGACACGGAGTTTGAGGACATGGTCGGCCACTGGGCTGAGAGCTATGTGAAGGCGCTCTACAAGGACGGCATCGTGACGGGCGTGACGGATACGCAGTTCGGGCCGGACAGGACGATGAAGCGCTGTGACTTCGTGCTGATGCTCTACCGCGCGGCGGGTTCGCCGGCAGTGTCCGAGAGCTCGGGCTTCACGGACGTGCCGGATGGCGAGTATTACGCCACGGCGGTGGCCTGGGCCTACGCAAACGGCATCACCGAGGGCAAGGGCGAGGGCACCTTCGGCCCGCAGGACACCCTGACGCGGCAGGAGGGCTTCACCTTCCTCTACAGGGCGCTGAAGCAGCTGGGCGTGAGCTATACTGACGCGGACAGCAGCCTGCTGGATAAGTTCCCGGACGCGGCCTCGGTCGCGGACTGGGCGAAGGTGCCGACGGCAACGCTCATTTCGCTCGGCGTGGTGGACGGCTCCGACTCGGGCCTCAATCCCGGCGCGAGCCTCACGAGGGCGCAGATGGCGAAGATGCTGCAAACAGCCAGGGAGCTGTAAAAAAGACCGGGGAGGGCGGGCTGTGCCGCTGCAGATAGTCAGAAACGACATAACAAAAATGCGCGTGGACGCAGTCGTGAACCCCACCGACCCGAACCTCACGGGCGACGGCGGCGCTGACGGCGCGATCCGCCGCGCGGCGGGGCCGGGGCTGCTGAAAGAGTGCAGAAAACTCGGCGGCTGCGGCGTCGGCGAGGCGAAGCTGACGCGCGGCCACAGGCTGCCCTGCAAATACGTCATACACACCGTCGGCCCGCGCTGGCAGGGCGGTGCGGCGGGCGAGCGAGAGAGCCTCCGGGCCTGCTACCTGAACAGCCTCGAGCTGGCCGCGGGCAGGGGCTGCGACACCGTGGCCTTCCCGCTCATAGCCTCCGGCGCCTTCGGTTTCCCGAAGGACGAGGCCCTGCGGATAGCCGTGGACAGCATCGGCGCCTTCCTGATGGAGCACGAGCTGACGGTGTACCTCGTCGTTTACGACAAAAGGGCCTGGCAGATAAGCGGCAGGCTCTTTGCCGACCTCGAGGAATACATAGACGACAACTACGTGGACGCCCGCGCTGACTCGCGGGAGCGCAGGTACCGGATGGCCATGGAGGTCTGCTGCGCCCCCGCTCCATCCGGTTCGCTTGAGGACGCCCTGAACTGCCTGGACGAGAGCTTTTCGGAAATGCTGCTCAGGAAAATAGACGAGCGCGGCATGACCGACGCCCAGTGCTACAAGAAGGCGAACATAGACAGGAAGCTGTTTTCCAAGATACGCTCGGACAGGCTGTACAGGCCCTCGAAGCCCACGGCCCTCGCCTTTGCAATCGCGCTGGAGCTGCCGCTGGAGGAGACGCGCGAGCTGCTCATGAAGGCGGGCTTTGCGCTCTCGCACTCGAACAAATTCGACGTCATCGTGGAGTATTTCATCAAAAACGGCCGCTACAGCGTGCTGGAGATAAACGAGGCGCTGTTTGCCTTCGACCAGAGCCTGCTGGGCGGCTCGGCCTGAAACTTGTCGCCCGCCGAGTGAAAAGTTTCAGGCTCAGCCGCCCGGCAGGCTCGGCCTGAAACTTGTCGCCCGGCGGGCGACCAAAACAGTGGTGTAATAAGGTATCATGTGACTGCAAGGCGGGAGAGCCGGGCAGTCACATTTTACTTTTGGAGGTATGGGTCATGAGAAAGGGACTTACTGAGCTGGTGTTCATACTGGACCGCAGCGGCTCGATGAGCGGGCTGGAGGCGGACACGATAGGCGGGTTCAACTCGATGCTCGAGCGGCAGCGGCGCGAGCCGGGGCAGGCTCTTGTGTCCACGATACTGTTCGACAACGTGAGCGAGGTGCTGCACGACCGCGTGGACCTGCGGGAGATAAGGCCCATGACGGACAGGGACTACACTGTCCGGGGCTGCACGGCGCTGCTGGACGCCGTAGGCGGGGCGATACACCACATCGGCAACGTCCACAAGTACGCAAGGCCGGAGGACGTGCCGGAGCACACCCTGTTCGTCATCACGACAGACGGCATGGAAAACGCCAGCCGCAGGTACACGACAGAGCGCGTCAAGCGGATGATCGAGCACGAAAAGGAGAAATACGGCTGGGAATTCCTGTTCCTCGGCGCGAACATCGACGCGGTCAGGACGGCGGGGAGTTTCGGCATCTCAGCCGACCGCGCGGCAAACTATGAGCCGGACGGCGAGGGCACGCGGCTCAACTACGAAGTCCTTTGCGACGCCATCGCCGCCGTGCGGCAGAGCGCCCCTCTCAGCTCAGGCTGGAAGGAGCGCATCAGCAGGGACTATGAGAGCCGCGGCCGCTGCCGAGCCTCGGACTGAGACGTAAAAAAGCGTATGGGCGGCGTGAGCTGCCCATACGCTCTGCATATTTGTCTTCGGATGCCCGGCGGGGGGGGGTCACCTCTCGTTTTCCAGCGCGGCGAGGTCCATGTACTCGTCGTAGGTGCACATGCGGTCGGTGATGGAGCCGTCCGGGTTTATCTCGATGATGCGGTTGGCCACGGTCTGCGTGAGCTGGTGGTCGTGGCTGGAGAAGATGATGTTGTAGGGGAAGGCCTCGAGGCCGTTGTTGAGCGCGGCTATGCTCTCGAGGTCGAGGTGGTTCGTCGGCTGGTCGAGCAGCAGGACGCTCGCGCCGGAGAGCATGAGCTTCGATATCATGCACCTCACCCGCTCGCCGCCGGAGAGCACATTCACGGGTTTGTACACCTCGTCGCCAGAGAACAGCATACGCCCGAGGAAGGTGCGCAGATAGCTCTCGCGCTTGTCCTCTGAAAACTGGCGCATCCAGTCCATGATGGAGAGCTCGCAGCCCTCAAAGTAGGCGGAGGAGTCCGTCGGCATATAGCCCTGCGTCGTGGAGACGCCCCACTTTATCTCGCCGGAGTCCGGCTCCTCCTCGCCCATGAGCAGCTTGAACAGCAGCGTCACGGCCAGCTCATTGCGGCTGATGACGGCGATCTTGTCCTCGCGGCCCATTATGAAGCTCACATTCTTCAAGACCGGCACGCCGTCCACGGACTTGCACAGGTCGGTGACGAACAGCCTGTCCTTGCCCGGTTCGCGGTTGGCCTTGAAGCCCACCCAGGGATAGCGGCGGGAGGACGCGGGCAGCTCCTCCACAGTGAGCTTGTCGAGCAGCTTGCGGCGGCTCGTCGCCTGGCGGGACTTCGACTTGTTCGCCGAGAAGCGGCGGATAAAACTCTGCAGCTCCTCAATTTTCTGCTGCGCCTTCTTGTTCTGGTCTTTTATGAGCTTCTGTATGAGCTGGCTGGACTCGTACCAGAAGTCGTAGTTGCCGACGTACATCTTTATCTTGCCGTAGTCTATGTCCACGATGTGCGTGCAGACGTTGTTGAGGAAGTAGCGGTCGTGGCTGACCACGAGCACGGTGCCCTCGTAGTCCATGAGGAAGTCCTCGAGCCAGACGACGCTCTTGAGGTCGAGGTTGTTGGTCGGCTCGTCGAGCAGGATGATGTCCGGCTTGCCGAAGAGCGCCTGAGCCAGCAGCACCTTGACCTTGAGCCGCGGGTCCATGTCGGCCATCAGGGTGTCGTTGAAGGCGGTGTCCACGCCGAGGCCCTGAAGTATCTTCCAGGCGTCTGACTCGGCCTCCCAGCCGCCAAGCTCCGCAAACTCCTCCTCCAACTCGGAGGCGCGGATGCCGTCCTCGTCGGTGAAATCGGCCTTTTCGTAGATGGCGTCCTTCTCCCTGCCGCACTCGTAGAGCCGCATATTTCCCATGATGACGGTGTCGAGCACGGTGTAGGCGTCGTACATGCCCTGATTCTGCTTTAGCACGGACATGCGGGCTTTCGGGTCGACATAGACGTGCCCGCCGGTGGAGTCGATCTCGCCGGAGAGTATCTTGAGGAAGGTGGATTTGCCGGCTCCGTTGGCGCCGATGATGCCGTAGCAGTTCCCGGCGGTGAACTGCAGGTCCACATTGGTGAACAGCACCTGTCCGCCGTATTGTAAGCTAAGATTGTCAACAGTTATCATGTCAGCTCGCTCCCAAATCGTACTGAGCTCAGGATACCACAGCCCGCCGAAAGTCGCAAGCATAATGCCACCCCATTTCTTTTGTCCTTGCCAAAAGAAACGGGAGTGGCGCCCCAAAGAAAAGCGGCTTTTATTTGGCATTAGCACATCTCCTCCAGCAGTCTCCGGGGAAAAGGAAAAACGCCGTAGGCGTTTGGATAGCATTGGCGGCGCACCGGGGTCGGTGCGCCCTACGGGTGGTGATGTGCGAAACCGGTACGTCCGGGCGGGGGTGGAACCCCGCTCCTACGGTTACGCTTTGGGTAAAACGACAGACCAGCCGTAGGGGTCGGCGTCCTTGTCAAGAGTAACATAGGTGACAGATAGTGCAAGGACATGGGTTACACTTTCCTT
>URDJ01000012.1 GCA_900546615.1 uncultured Eubacteriales bacterium
CCACCTGGAAATGGAAGGCCAGTCATCCGGGGCCGGATGGCGGCAAACGAACAAGATCGAGGGGAAACGCACAAGACTTTTCGGTTGTTTTTCCCGTCGTGTTCTTGTTTACAAACCAAAAACCTGCTCTGGCCTGAGCGCCAAAGCAGGTTTTTCTACAGGCTGAAACCGCCTAAAAAGGCGGTTTTTCAAAGAAAGTTGGTCCGAGTGACAGGATTCGAACCTGCGGCATCCTGCTCCCAAAGCAGGCGCGCTACCAACTGCGCTACACCCGGTTATTCAGTTTATTTATCCGGCTGGGCGTATTCTCCCAAAGCTGGCGCGCTACCAACTGCGCAACACCCCGGTGAGTTCTGATTATACTATGAGTTTCACAAAACCGCAACCTTTTCTTCGTTGAAGTTTTCATCAGAGTATGTTATCATGCTGTCCGGAGCGTGGTAAATTTGAGAATGAGAAAAAAACCTAACCTCGTACCCAGATGGGAGCGCTGCGCGGGGCTGCTTGAAAATACACCGGAAGTACACAAAGACAAATGGCTCGCCGATTTCCCGGGCCATGACCGCCTCTGCCTCGAGCTGGGCTGCGGCAAGGGCCGCTTCACCGCAGGCATGGCAGCCGCAGAGCCGGACGCGCTGCTCTGCGCCGTCGAAAAAGTCCCCGACGCCATGGTCGTCGCCATGGAGCGCGTCAGGGACGCAGAGTTGACGAACGTCCGCTTCCTCGACCGCGACGCTGCCCTGCTGCCGGAGTTCTTCGCGCCCGGCGAGGTCTCGAGGATATACATAAATTTCCCCGACCCCTGGCCCAAAAAGAAACAGTTCAAGCGCCGCCTCACCGCCCCGGGTTTCCAGAAGCTCTACTTCGACCTGCTGCCGACCGGCGGAGAGGTCTGGCTCAAGACCGACAACGTCATGCTCTTTGAGTGGAGCGTCGAGCAGTTCCAGCGCTGCGGCTGGACGCTCAAGGAAGTCACCCGCGACCTGCACGCGAACGGCGTCACCGGCGTCATGACCGACTACGAGGCCAAATTCCACGAGCAGGGCGTAAAGATAAACCGGCTGGTCGCCGTGCGCGGGGAGGTATGGACATGCGAATGATATCCTGGAACGTAAATGGCCTGCGGGCTGTCATGAAAAAGGGGTTTGAGGACATCTTCTGGGGCCTTAACGCAGACATATTCTGCCTTCAGGAGACGAAGCTTCAGGCCGGTCAGATAGAACTCGACCTGCCTGGCTACGAGCAGTTCTGGTGCTACGCCGAGAAGAAGGGCTACTCCGGCACGGCGGTGTTCACGCGCGTGAAACCCCTCGGTGTCAGCTACAACCTCGGCCACGACGAGCACGACTCCGAGGGAAGGGTCATCACCCTCGAGTACGAGGACTTCTACCTCGTTTGCGTCTACACGCCCAATTCACAGGACGGGCTGAAAAGGCTCGATTACCGCATGAGCTGGGAGGATGCTTTCAGGGATTACCTGGTCGAGCTCGACCGGGTCAAGCCCGTCGTGGTCTGCGGCGACATGAACGTCGCGCACGAGGAGATAGACCTCAAAAACCCCAAGACGAACCGCATGAACCCCGGCTTCACGGACGAGGAACGCGGCAAAATGACCGAGCTGCTCGCGGCGGGCTTCACGGACACGTTCCGGTACCTGTATCCCGACCTGGAGGGGGCCTACAGCTGGTGGAGTTTCCGCGCGGCAGCGAGGGAGAGGAACGTCGGCTGGCGCATAGATTATTTCCTCTGCTCGGACAGGCTGCGCGAGCGGATAGACAAGGCCTACATCTGCCCGGAGATCATGGGCAGCGACCACTGCCCGGTGGGGCTGGACTTAAAGTGAGGCAGGGCTTTTCGATAGGCGGCGTGCGCCTTGCGGGAAAGGCGGTGCTCGCGCCCATGGCGGGCGTGACGGACTCGGCTTTCCGCGGCCTCTGCATGGAGCAGGGCGCAGCGCTGGTATACACCGAGATGGTCAGCGCGAAGGCGCTGTGCTATAATGACAAAAAGACCGCCTCGCTGCTGCACATCCCCGAGGGAAGCGGGCCGGTGTCGGCGCAGATATTCGGCCACGAGCCTGAGACAATGGCCGAGGGCGCAAAGCGCGCGCTGGACATCTGCGGCGCGCAGATAATTGACATCAACATGGGCTGTCCCGTGGGCAAGGTGGTGAAGTCCGGCGACGGCTCGGCGCTCATGCGCACGCCGGAGCTGGCGGCGGAGATAGTCGCGGCGGTGGCGAAGGCCGTACCCGTGCCGGTGACGGTCAAGATACGCAAGGGCTGGGACGGCGGGAGCGTGAACGCCGTGGAATTTGCAAAGCTCTGCGAGCAGGCGGGCGCGGCGGCGATAGCCGTACACGGGCGCACACGGGTGCAGATGTACGCCGGCCGGGCTGACTGGGATATCATCCGCGAAGTAAAGCGGGAGGTGTCGGTGCCGGTCATAGCCAACGGTGACGTGTTCTCGGGCGAGGACGCGGCGCACATCCTGCGGTATACGGGAGCGGACGCCTGTATGGTGGGGCGCGGTTCGTTCGGCGACCCCTGGCTGTTCGCGGAGATAAACGCGGTGCTGGACGAGGAGCCTGCCCCGGAGCGACCTGGCCTTTCGGAGAGGCTGGCTACGGCGGTGCGGCAGGTGGAGACGGCAGCGCTGGAGAAGGGCGAGAGGCTCGCGTGCATAGAGGCGCGGGCACGGCTGCCCTGGTACCTGAAGGGAGTGCCGCACTCGGCGGCGTGGAAGCAGAAGCTGGTGCGTATATCCACGCTGGACGAGCTGCGCGAGATAGCGGCGGACATGGCAAAGGGCCGGCCGCCGATGGATATAATAATGTAGAGAGTGATGGAATGACCCGGGAAGAAGAGCTGGAGATCATCGTAAAGGTGCGCTCCGGCGACACCGATGCGTTTGAGGCGCTGGTGCTGGAACATCAGAATAAGGTATACAGCCTTGCACTTCGGATGGTTGGAAACGAGGAGGATGCGCGGGACATGGCGCAGGAGGCGTTCATCCGTGCGTACAACTCGCTGGGGAGTTTCCGCGGCGAGAGCAAGTTCTCGGTGTGGCTCTATCGGCTGACGAGCAATATCTGCATAGACTTTCTGAGAGGAAGGGCGAAGCGGAGGACGGTGTCGCTCAGCTGGGAGGACGAGGATGGCGAGGAAGGCGAGCTGGAGATACCGGATGAGAGGTTTTCGCCCGAGGCGGGGCTGGAGCGCACGGAGATGCGCGAGGCTGTGCGCCGCGGGCTCGAGCAGCTCGCGCCCGAGTACCGGGAGATACTGCTGCTCAGGGA
Organism: uncultured Eubacteriales bacterium; assembly: GCA_900546615.1. Lineage (GTDB taxonomy): Bacteria > Bacillota > Clostridia > Oscillospirales > Oscillospiraceae > Scatomorpha > Scatomorpha pullistercoris. The sequence goes on from URDJ01000012.1 coordinate 3,299, forward strand.
GATAAATGGACTGAGCTACGACGAAATAAGCCGGGTGCTGAAGCTTGAGGAGGGCACGGTCAAATCGCGCATCTTCCGCGCGCGGAAAAAACTTTCAGAGATTTTGATAAAGGAAGGGAACATTCCGGGTACGGTCGCGTCAAACGAGCGGAAGGGAGGTGCGGACGCATGAGAGAGTGCGACAGATATGAGCGAATGATAAGCGAGTACGTGGACGGCGAGCTGCAGGAGCCTGAGAAGACCGGGCTCGAGAGCCACCTGAGAGAGTGCTCGCGCTGCCGCAGACTGTGCGATGCGTTCAGGTCGATATCCCTTTCGCTTGGGGAGGAGGCTGCGCCCGCCGGTTTTACAGCGGACGTGATGGCCGCCGTAAGGACCCGGGGCGAGTCCGGGGCGAAGACGGCGGGAAAGCCCGGAAAGAGCTGGCCGAAATATCTCGCCCTGGCCGCCTGCCTGATGCTGGCTGTGTTGACGACGGTGCGTCTCGGAGCGCTGGGAGGCAGGACGAGCGACGGCGCACCTGCGGCGCAGCCTGCACAGTTTGGTCTGGCGGCGGCGCCTAAGGATTTCGACGCGGACGACACGGTCGAGGACGCGGCAGGTGGGGATGCCGGCGCCAACGACGCCTGCGCGCCTGAGAGCTATGACAGTGCGCCGGAGGAAAAGGGTCTGTGTTTTGAGCCGTCGGAGGTCAGGCTGCTGACGGTGAGCGGCGAGGCGGAGGCAGAGCTGAGCGACGCTGAGAGCATAACCGCCATGGCGGAGATACTCAGCTGTGCGGGCGAAGCCGGGGACGTGAGCGGCGAGGCGAGCTATCTGGTGAGCGTTGAGTTCGAGGATGGCAGCGAGACGATTATGGTCTGGGCCGACGAGGGCGAACTGATCTGCTCGAGCGATGGAGGGAATTTGTACTCGGCTGCCGGCAGCGAAGATGAGCTGCTGTACGCGATAGGTTAAAAATTAGACAAAAATATACCCCTCAAATCAGCGGCAAAGGGCGATTTGAGGGGTATATTTATATTTTTTCCGCAAAAGACAGCATTTATTGTCTATTGCAAATGACGCAATCCTTGTGCTATAATCATGAATTGAAATGAAATTGGCCCGAGCAGGGCGTGAAAGAAAATTGGTGGGTAAATGTGAAACAGCTCAAGGTATCAAACAACGTAATAAGGAGACTGCCGAGGTATTTGCGCAAGCTGGACGAGTTGAAGACGGCGGGAGTGGACCGCATTTCGTCTGGGGAGCTTGGCCGGCAGATGTCGCTGACCTCGTCGCAGATCAGGCAGGATTTCAGCTGCTTCGGCGAATTTGGCCAGCAGGGATACGGGTATAATGTGACCGGACTGAGGGGCGAGATAGCCTCGATCCTGGGCATGAACAGGGACTTTTCGGTCATACTGGTGGGCGTGGGCAACATAGGCCGCGCGCTCATCGAGAATTTCTGCTTCGAGCAATACGGGTTCCACATGGTGGCGGCGTACGACGTGCGGCCGGAGCTTATTGGAACGGACATTTCGGGCATCAGGGTGCACGATATCTCCGAGCTGCCGCAGATATTCGAGAACAACCGTGTGGACATGGCGGTGCTGTCGGTGCCGAAGATAATGGCGAACCGCGCGGCGCACGAGCTTGTAAATCACGGGGTGAAGGCGATATGGAACTTCACTAATGTGGAGCTGGATGTGGCGGAGTCCGAGGTGATAGTGGAGAACATCCATTTTTCGGACAGCCTGCTGGCGCTGGGATATTATATGTCCGAGCGTATGGACGCTGAATCCAGCGGGAGAGACCATAAATAAAGAGGTGTTTCAATGCGCAGACGGGTGCTGGCATTTGTGCTGATCGTCTGCCTGCTGGCGGGCGGGGTCACGGCCTCGGCTGCGGGCGGCGCGGATGACCCGCTGGTGTCAAGGAGCTATGCGGACAACTGGGCCGAGGGCATCATTGAGGCCGCAGAGAAAGACATAGACGAGGCGGTCTCGTCCGCGAACGCGGGGACGAGCAAGGTGACGCTGACGGCGGGCAAGGGCGTGAAGCTGAGCGCGGGGTCGAGCGTGACGTTGCTGAGCGGCACGGCAATGTCGAAAGTGAGCGGGGCGTTTTTGAACGTGACGACTGGGCGCGAGAGCGCGTCGGGCAGCGTGGCCCGCGGTCAGATGTATATCGTGTGCGAGTCTTCGAGCGTTGCAGTGACGGCCTCCGGCGCGGCGACGCTGCTGGTGAGCGGCGGGTATACGCCGGTGACGAGCGTGTCGATAGAGTTTGCGGACGTGCCGTCGAGCGAGTGGTATTATGACTACGTGTACGCGGCGGTGGCGATGGGACTCGTGGACGGCGTGACGGAGACGAGCTACGCGCCGGACAAGACCTTCACGGTGGCGCAGGCGATAAAGATTGCGGCCTGCATGCACCAGCTGTACCACAATGGCGAGGTTACGCTGACAAACGGCGAGCCGTGGTATACGACCTATGTGAGCTACGCGGTGAATAACGGCATAGCGCCGGAGAGCTACGGCTCCCTGACGGACGCGCAGTATAATCAGGCGATAAGCCGGAGGGACTACGTGCGACTGTTTTACAACGCGTTGCCGACGAGCGAGTACGCGGTCATCAACGAGGTGGCGGACAACGCCATACCGGACGTTGTGATGGGCAGCATAGGCTCGACGGAGATATACGCATTCTACCGCGCGGGCATTTTGGACGGTTCAAGGGACGACGGTTCGTTCCTGCCGGACAGCAGCATCAAGCGCAGCGAGGTCGCAGCGATAATAGTGCGCATGTTCGACACGAGCGAGCGTAAGACGCTGACGCTCGGCTGAGGAAATGGTATAAAAGGCTCCCCTGAAATATGGGGGGCCTTAGTATATTTGCCACCCCCGCAGGGCGGGGCTCCACTCCCGCCGCGAAGGGCGCTGCCGGCCGGCGGATCACCGAAAGGAGCAGTACACATGTCGGATACCATAGCGGCTATTGCAACGGGACAGAGCGTTTCCGCCATAGGCATCGTGCGCGTGTCGGGCGACGAGGCCGTGGCCGTGGCGGATGAGGTGTTCAGGCCCTCGGACGGCAGGCCCATGTCAGCTCACCGCGACAGGCAGCTCGTCTACGGCAGGCTCGTGGACGCCTCTGACCGCACCCTCGACTGGTGCCTGTGCACAGTGAGCCGGGCGCCACACAGCTACACCGGCGAGGACACCGCCGAGCTGCAGTGCCATGGCTCGCCCGTCGTGCTCCGAGCCGCCCTCGACGAGCTGTTCCGCGCAGGCGCAAGACAGGCCGGGCCGGGAGAGTTCACCAAACGCGCCTTCCTCAACGGCCGCCTCGACCTCACACAGGCCGAGGCCGTCATTGATATCATCGAGGCCGAGACAGCCGCCGCCGCCTCAAACGCCGCAGGCCAGCTCGGCGGCGCCATCAGCCAAAAAAGCGACAGGGTCTACTCGGATATAGTTGACATAATATCTCACTTCGACGCCGTGCTCGACTACCCGGACGAAGACATCGAGCCGTTTGAGTTGAGGGTGTACGAGAAAAAACTGGAAGAACTGCACGCCGAGCTTTCCGCCCTGCTCGAGAGCTTCGAGCGTGGGCGGGTGCTCAGGGAGGGCGTGCGTGCGGCGATAGTCGGGCGCCCGAACGCCGGGAAAAGCTCGCTGCTGAACGCTTTGCTGGGCTATGACAGGGCCATCGTCACCTCGACCCCCGGCACGACGCGGGACACGATCGAGGAAAAGCTGCTGCTCGGGAAGACCCTCGTGCGCCTCACGGACACCGCCGGTCTGAGGCGATCTGAGGACGAGATAGAGCGCGAGGGTATCAAAAGAGCGCTCCGCGCGGCTGGGGAAGCAGAGCTGATAATCGCGGTCTTCGACGGCTCGGAACCCCTCGGAGACGAGGATAAAGAGACCATAAACGCCGCAAAACAGGCCAAAAAGAGCATATGCGTAATAAACAAGACCGACCTGCCCCGGAGACTCGCGCCGGAGGACCTGCGCCGCAGCTTTGACGAGACCGTCTGCATCTGCGCGAAGACGGGGGAGGGGATATCCGACCTGGAGCGCGCCGTCGCGCGGCTCTGCCCCGAGCCTGACATGCCTGCGGGCGAGCTGCTGACGAACGCGAGACAGGCCGAGGCCGTGCGCCGCGCCGCGGACGCCCTGGGCGCGGCCCTCGAGGCCCTGGGAGCCGGGCTTACACCCGACGCGGTGCTGACTGAGGCCGAGGCCGCGCTCGACGCACTGGCAGAATTGACCGGCAGAAGCGTTAAGGACGACGTCACCGACCGTATTTTTTCAAGATTCTGCGTGGGAAAATAAGTAGACATAATATTGAAAGACCGCCGTGACCGGAACTGCCGGTCGCGGCGGTCTTTTTCTGTATATATCCCGCGTCAGGCTGCTGTTTCGAGGGGATAGTATTCACGGACGGCGTCGGGAAGCTCGTCCCAGAGTACCTCCTCCCATGCGGTGACGCCCCGGAGCGGCTGGACGCTGAGCATGATATATACGCCATCTCGCAGCTCGCGCTCGGTCTTGAAGCTGATGTCGCGCTGCCTGCCGTCTGCATCGAAGCAGCTGAGCGTGTACTCGAAGTTCATGCCGTCTGACTGGTTTATCTGCCTCACGCGGCTGTTGTCTATCTGCGTGTACCAGTTTGAGCCCGCCCAGCCGAAGCCGATGGCCGCGCCGATAATGAGTATGATGAGCGCCACGATGAGGATGATGATGAGCAGCTTTGTGGATTCCATATCCCGCGCCTCCTATCTCGCGTTATCGCTGTTCGGGCGGACGATCTTGTAATACGACCTTGCGGTTAGGGCGTACACGATGGCGTACACCGCGCAGAACACCAGCAGCGTGCCGAGCGTGCAGAGCGCCGTGAGCCTCATGTTGGTCAGCGAGAAGAGCCTGAGCAGCTGCACGACCAGGTTGAAGTCAAAGGCTATATGCACCGCCGCCACCAGTATGGGCATGAAGAACACCGTCAGTATCTGGCTGCGTATGGCGCGGCGTGCCTCGCGCTCCGAGAGGCCGACCTTGCGCATGATGTCGAAGCGGGCATTGTCCTCGTAGCCCTCGGAGACCTGCTTGTAGTAGATGATGAGCACCGTCGCCATAAGGAACACGATGCCGAGGAACACGCCGAGGAAGAGGAAGCCGCCGGAGAGGCCGTAGACCTCCTGCTCCGCCACGGAGCGCAGGTCGATGCGCAGCACGTCGTAGTAGCCCGCGTCCGCGCCCTCGTCCTCGCGCGAGGCGGCGAAGTAGTCGTCCACCATGGCGGAGAGCGCCTCGTCCGAGGCCTCGAAGTCGTACTGCCCGCGCCAGACGTACGAGCCGTTCTCCTGCCCCGCGACGAGCTCCAGCAGCGCCGCACGGTCGGGCACGACGAGGACTATCTCGTCGTCCTCCTCCGACCAGTTTACGGCCACCCTGTTGAGCACTACCTGCACGGCCGTGAGCTTCGCCTCGCCGGCAAAGCCTATGCTGACCGTGCCGCCGTCCCTGTCAAGGAAGCTCAGCGCGTCCAACTGCCCATAGCCCGAGGGCACGTGCGCCAGCGCCTCGCCTGCGGCCAATTCAGGAACCGGCTCGCCCGTGAGCTGCGCGTAGGTCTCGGCGCTGACGGCCATGACCCGACGTATGCCGCCGGCAGGAACCTCTGCCGTAAACTCATAGTACTCCACCGCCGACGCCGACGAGGGCGTCAGCTTGTGCTCCGCGAACCAGTCCTCGAACCAGGCGTCCATGGCCGCGGCATCGTAGGGCGTTCGGTACTCGATGGTCTCCTCGCCCGTCTCCTCGTTGTAGACGTGATCTTCGTTGGAGCTGGCATAATACGTCGCCTCCACCACCACGTCGGCGGGGCAGTAGGCGTTCACCTGTTCCGCGCTGCCAAGGTAGAGCGAGAGCGTGCCGCTGACCATGACCATGACCATGGTGCAGAGGATGCAGATGTTCGCAAGGCCCACGGCGTTGCGCTTCATGCGGTAGAGCATGCCCGAGACGCTGATAAAGTGCTTGGCCTTGTAGTAATAGCGCTTGTTGCGCCGGAGCGCCTTCAAAACCGCGATGGATACCGAGGTAAAAAGGCAGTAGGTGCCGATTATGACGGCGAAGACCGCGAGGAAGTACACCGCCACGGCCATGCCGGGGTTGTCCACAAGTGTGGCCACAACGTAGCCGGCGCCGAGGGTGAGTATCCCCACTATTGTGAGGAACCAGCTGGCTTTCGGCTCTTTCTCACCCACATTTCCACCACGAAGCAGCTCTATTGGTTTGGAAAGCCCCACCCGCGCGAGATTCGTGATGAGTGTCAGGAGTATCAGCCCCGCGAAAAAGAGCACGACGATGAGGATGGCGATGGGCTGCACAGAGAAGCCGAAGGGTACGGGAAGGCGCATTAGTCGGAACAGCAGCAGGCTCACGAGCTTGTGGAGCAGTATGCCCACGGCGAGGCCGCCGCCTATGCCGATGAGGCCGATGTAGAGCGACTCGAAGACCATGATGCCGGCGATGTTCGTCTTGCTCATGCCGAGCACGCTGTAGAGGCCCAGCTCCTTCTGCCGCCGCTTCATCAGGAAGCTGTTCGTGTAGAGCAGGAAGATGCAGGAAAACAGCCCGAGGACAAACATGCCGAGGGTCATGAACATGGAGACGTAGACCGGGCCGTTTGTTGTTCCCGCGGCGAGCGCGTCCGTGCCGGGGTCGGAGACGATAGCGGCCATGATGTAGAAGGCCGCGGCCGTGCCGATGACGGTGAGCAGGTACGGCACATAGAAGCGGCGGTTTGACTTCATGCTCCGCGCCGCCAGCTTTGGGTAAAACGAGAGCTTACGCACCGAGCTCACCGCCTTGCGCGATAACGGTCAGGGTGTCGGAGATCTTTGCGAACATCTGCTCGGCGGTCTGGCCCGCGCGGTAGAGTTGGTGATAGATCTCGCCGTCCCTGAGAAAGAGCACACGGCCCGCGTGGGAGGCGGCGTTCACGGAGTGGGTGACCATGAGGATGGTCTGGCCGTCCTCGTTTATCTCGCCGAAAAGCCTGAGCAGGGCGTCGGTGGCGCGGGAGTCGAGCGCGCCGGTAGGCTCGTCCGCGAGGATGATGCGCGGGTTGGTGATGAGCGCCCTTGCGACCGCGGCGCGCTGCTTCTCGCCGCCGGAGACCTCGTAAGGGTACTTGCCAAGGAGCTGGGCGATGCCGAGCTTCTGCGCCAGAGGTCCGATGCGCCCGCTCATCTCCTCGTAGCTCTTGCCCGCGAGGACGAGGGGCAGGAAGATGTTGTCCCGCAGGGTGAAGGTGTCGAGCAGGTTGAAGTCCTGAAAGACGAAGCCCAGCTTGTCGCGCCGGAAGGCGGCCAGTTCGCGCTCGGGGATGGCTGTGATGTCGCGCCCGTCGAGCAGCACCCGGCCCGAGGTCGGCTTGTCGAGCGCGGCGAGGATGTTCAGCAGCGTCGTCTTGCCGGAGCCGGACTCGCCCATGATGGCGACGTACTCGCCCTCGACGACGGAAAAGCTGACGCTCGATAGCGCCTGCACCTGCGAGCCGCCGAAACGCGTTGTGTATATCTTTTTCAGGTTCGATACCTCAAGCAATGACATTTTTTGTACCTCCTTCTGGATCACGCCCCTATGATACCAGACCCGGACGCCCCGTTCCATCGATTTGCCTTACATTTCGGCCTCTAATGTGACATTTCTGTAAGGTTGCGGCCAGGGGGATTTCACTACTTGTATTATTACACTTGGTATGATATCTTTAAGAATAAAGGAGGAGGTAGACAAAATGAAGAACAAATTAGTTAAGTTTATATTTATTGCGCTTGTCCTCTGCCTGGCAGCGGCCACGCTCGCCATGGGCGCGTTTGCTTCGAGTTCTGGTGAACCGGCAGAGCCGACTACGTCAGATACGACGGAGGAATCGCCGGCGGCGACGTACACGATAACGTGTGCGGAGGCCGAGCACGGTGCGGTGACCGTAAGTACCACTGCGGCCGCAGCAGACACGACCATCACGGTCTATGTCCATCCCGATCCGGGCTATGAGCTGAACACACTCACGGTGAAAGAGGCAGAACTGAACGAAAGCAATAACACCTTCACCATGCCCGCCAGTGACGTCACCATTACCGCGACGTTCAAGGTGGCAGAATACAGCGTTACAGCTACCGCTGGCGCAAACGGCAGCATAACCGTATCTAAACCCAGTAACGGCAGTTATTATTACTACGGCGAGCTGGTTACTGTCACAGTCACGCCTGACGATGGCTACTATCTTAAGTCACTTACGGTCGGAGGAGACCCGGTTTACGCCGATTATAACTGGTATTACGGCTACACCTGCAGCTTCTATATCTACGAAGACACCACGGTCTCCGCAACGTTCACCGACGAGCTGACCGTCAGCGTCAGTTATAACGGCTACGGCAATTATGGCACAGCCGCTGTCTCTGGCGACTACTGGCAGGACGACGAGTTCGACTACGGCGAAACAGTTTATATCGAGTGCTATCCCGAGGACGGCTACGCGGTGGACGAGATCACCGTCACCGACCTGGTGACCGGCAGGAGCATTGCCGTCAGCGAGAGCTTTTATGAGGACTATTTCTACTTCACGATGCCCGAGCACCCGGTCAGAGTCTATGTAAAGTTCATCGAGGGCGAGTACAAGGTCAATGTCGAGAAGTCCGAGCACGGCACCGTCTCTGTAGACATCAAGAACGCCTCCGAGGACGACAGGGTGACTATTACCGTGAAGCCGGACAAGGACTACAAGCTCACCTGGCTCTACGTCAAGGGCGAGGACGGCACGAGTGTCTCCTACTCCGAATCTCCCTTCACGGAGAACACCTATTACTTCTACATGCCCGATCAGGACGTGACCATCACCGCCATTTTCGGCTATGCCTACAAGGACCTGCCCTTCACCGACGTGCACTCCTGGGACTGGTTCTATGAGCCGGTGCAGTTCGTCTACACAATGGACATCATGAACGGCGTCACCTCCACGAGCTTCGCCCCGGACAGCAACATCACGCGGGGCATGGTGGTCACGATGCTCTGGCGTCTGGCGGGCGAGCCCTATGTGGGCGGCGGCTCCTTTGACGACGTGGCCGCGAATGAGTACTACAGCACTGCCGTGGCCTGGTCCGCCAAGAACAACATAGTAAACGGCGTCACGGACAGCACCTTCGGCGTGAACACGGATATCACCCGCGAGCAGCTCGCGGTCATCCTCTACCGCTACGCCAAGTCGCTCGGCTACAGCACCACCGGCGGCAGCCTCATTGGATACAGCGATGCCAGCAGCATCAGCGACTATGCAAAGGACGCCATGGCCTGGGCTGTGAAGAATGAGATAATCACCGGCGTGACGTATACGAGGCTCAACCCGACCGGCAACGCCACCCGCGCCGCGGTCGCGCAGATGTTCATGAACTTCTACGCCTACATCAACTGAAAACAGCAACTGAGTCATCACGGGGGTGTCCCACATGAAAAAGAGAGTTTTCTGTCTCCTGCTGGCGGCGGCGCTGCTGTGCAGCGGCGCGCTGGCGGCGGGACAGGAGAAGCACAGCGTGAAGGCAATCTGTGACAGCCGCTTCGGCAGCGTCTCGGTGGACAGCGCCGAGGCCGCGGCGGAGGATAATATCTATTTCCATGTCACAGTGAAGGCGGGCTATCTGCCCGAGAACCCGAAAATCACGACCGCCTCGGGCAAGGCGGTACAGTGCTACGTCTCCGGCACGGAGGGCGCGGTGCACAGCTACTATTTCCTGATGCCCGACGAGGACGTGACGATCAGCGTGAGCTTCACTATCGAGGACGCTCCCTTTGACGACGTGACCACCGCGGACTGGTTCTGCGACGAGGTGCTGACAGCCTGCAAGGCCGGTATAATGAGCGGCACCGGCGAGCGGACGTTCAGCCCGAACACGGCGACGGACCGCGGCATGCTGGTTACGATGCTCTGGCGCATGGCGGGCTCTCCCGAGCCCGCGTCCGCAGCTGCGTTCATCGACGTGGCCGAGGGCGAGTACTACGCGAAGGCCGTGGGCTGGGCCTCAGAAAACGGCATAGTCGAGGGCTACGAGGACGGCACTTTCCGCCCGGCCTCTCCCATCACGCGCGAGCAGTTCGCGGCGATACTATACAGGTACGCGAAGCACAGCGGCGCGGACGTGTCGAAGACCGCGGAGCTTACGAAGTTCAGCGACGCGGGCAGCGTCGGCTCTTGGGCGATCGAGGCCATGAAATGGGCCGTGGCGAGCGGCATCATAGGCGGCGCTGAGGGGAACCTCATCTCGCCTCAGGGCAGCGCCACAAGAGCGCAGACCGCAGTGATGCTGGTGCGCTACTCCGGCCTGAACTGACATAATAGGACGCGCGCGGAAAATTTCTGTTGACTTTCCGCGCGCGTTGTTTTATATTATTAGAGCAACTCAAAGGGGAATAGCTCAGTTGGCAGAGCGACGGTCTCCAAAACCGTAGGCCGAGGGTTCGAAACCTTCTTCCCCTGCCAGAAAAAACCGCTGTAAAACAGCGGTTTTTTCTGCTTTTTATGAACAGATTTCAGCAGGCCCCCGGCAGGGCGAGACCGTTGAGCAGGTTTGAGAAGCAGCCCGGGTCGGGGGAGCGCGCGGCGCGGGCGCCGAGTATTTTGAGCGGGCGGAGCTGCTCGTATGTGTAGCTTTCGAGCGGGCGGTCGAGGGCGTCGAAGCTGTGGGCGGCGACGAGGTATCCGCCACGGAGCAGGCCGGTGATGAGGAGCGTGTGGTAAAAGCGGCCCGTGCCGTCGCCCAGCTGTATGAGGTCGCCGACAGTGAGTTCACCGATGTCCGCGTCGCGGGCGTATGGCCCGGCGCCGGGGTTGGAGGTCAGGAAGTTATAGAGGTACTGCACGCCTGTCCATGCGGGTGCGCGGTCGGAGGCGTTCCTGTAGTACCATCCGAAGGTGGGTGTGCAGTTCATTACGCAGCAGCCCGCAAGCAGGCATTGCGAGATGAAGTTGGTGCAGTCGCCGCCAATGCCGGTAAAGTTGTAAAACAGCGGATTGCGCGAGTACGCCCAGCGCCGGGCATATGCCACCGCCCGCTGTCTGTCGTATCCCAGCTCCTTGAGCATAAAAACATCACCTCACCGTATGATACGCGGCGAGGTGATGTTTTGCTGTTATGTGCGCTGCGCACAGTAGGGAGCCAGCCGCTTCGTCAGCGCAGCGGCCAGGAAGATCTTTGCGGCATCGGCAGGGATGAAAGGCAGTACGCAGGCGGTCAGGACGGCCGAGACGCTCGCTGCTTCCCCTGCCCGCGCGTAAACGGCCACATACCAGGCCGTGCCCAGAGCGTAGCAGCACAGCAGTCCCGCACCCATTGAAAGCAGCAGCGCCGGCAGGCCGCGGCCCAGCCGCTCCGCACCAAACCCGGTGACGGCGGCAGCCGGCAGAAAGCCCAGAATATAGCCGCCGGTCGCCCCGAACAGCGCCCCCACGCCCCCATTAAAGCCGGCAAACACCGGCAAGCCCAGTGCCCCGAGCATAATATACAGCCCCAGCGCCAGCGCACCGCGCCGTGCGCCCAGCGTCCCTCCCACGGCAAACACCGCGAAGGTCTGCATCGTGAATGGAATAGCAGCCGGTACGTTCAGCCAGGCGCACAGAGAGATAAGTGCCGCAGATATTGAGATGTACGCCATGTCACGTGTTCCCATACATCCTCCGCGCGGGGGCCGCAAGCCCTCAGCCCACGACCTTTTCGCCGCCGACGAAGACCATCTTCACGTTGAGGTCCGCATCCAGTACTGTAACGTCGGCGCGCTTGCCGGGGGCCAGCTCTCCGCAGTCGGTAAGCCGCGCGGCCCGGGCCGGGATGCTCGTCGCGGCAGCTATGGCGCGCTCGACCGGGATGCCGAACTTCACGGCCCGGCGCACGGCTTCACCCACGCTGATGCAGCTGCCAGCCAGCGTGCCGTCCAGAAGCCGCGCCACGCCGCCGCCGAGCTTTATTGGCAGGCCGCCCAGCTCATAGTCGCCGTCGGGCATGCCCGCGCAGCGCAGCGAGTCGGATACCAGCGCGAGACGGCCCTCAAAAAGCTGCATGGCGCAGCGCACCGCCGAGGGGTGGATGTGCAGCCCGTCGCAGATAAGCTCCACCGTCGCGCCTGCGTCGAAGGCAGCACCGATGACGCCCGGTTTGCGGTGGTGCAGGCCCGGCATGCCGTTAAAGAGGTGCGTCGCGTGGCTGGCCCCGGCCGCGTACGCACGCATGGCCGTGTCATAGTCAGCCTCTGTGTGGCCGATCGAGACCGTGCAGACGGGCGAAACGCGCTTGACAAACTCAATGCCGCCCTCCTCCTCAGGGGCCACGGTCACGAGCTTCACGGCCCCGCCGGAGGCCTCGTGCAGGCGCATGAACATGTCCGCATCGGGCTTGTGCAGGTTCTCTGGGTTCTGCGCACCGCGCTTGGCGTAGGAGAGGAACGGTCCCTCCAGATGTACGCCCGCGCACCTCGCGCCCGGCAGCGGCCCCGCGTCCTTCACACAGGCCATCGCAGGCATGAGCTGGTGCTCTTTGAGCGTCATCGTGGTCGCAAGAAAGCTCGTCACGCCGTTCTCGACGTAGTACCTTGAGGCAACGCCCAGAGCCTCCGGGTCGCCGTCCGAAAAGTCGCGGTTCATGTTTCCGTGGCTGTGGATATCGACATAACCGGGCACGACATAGCAGCCCTGAACGTCCACGCCCTCGCCATTAAATTCGCCCACGCCGTCGATGGTCTTGCCAAAGCTGAGCGTGCATTCGTGGAATTTTCCGTCGCGGAGGAATACCTTGCCGTTTTTAAGTAGCATTTTTATCACTCCCGATACCTTATTTTAGTTGACGAATCTGCCGAATGAGAGTATTATTCTTCTGTTATGAATACAATTAGGGAGGCCTGTAAAATGTCAGGTGTTATATCAAGAGGCGTCCGTGCTCCTATCATACGCGAAGGAGACGACATAGTCAAGCTCACAGCCGACGCTGTCGAGGCCGCGATGGCCGAGGAGGGCTTTGAGCTGCATGAGAGGGACATCGTCGCAGTGACAGAGAGCGTCGTTGCGCGCTCCGACGGCAACTATGCCTCCGTGGACGACATTGCCACGGACGTGAAGGCGAAGCTCGGCGGCGGCACCGTCGCTGTCGTGTTCCCGATCCTGTCGCGCAACCGCTTCGCGATATGCCTGAGGGGCATAGCCAGAGGCTCGAAGAAGGTCGTCATCATGCTCTCCTACCCGTCGGACGAGGTCGGCAACCACCTCTTTGACGAGGACACGATGGACGACAGCGGCGTGAACCCCTTCACCGACGTGCTGACGCTCGAGCGCTATCGCCGCATTTTCGGCAGCATCAGGCACCCCTTCACCGGCGTGGACTATGTCGAATACTACGAGAACATCATCCGAGAGGAGGGCGCGGAGAGCGAGATCGTGTTCGCAAACCGTCCCGAGACCGCGGCAACGCTGGCGGACAACGTGCTCTGCTGCGATATTCACAGCCGCTTCCGCACCCAGAGGCGCATCAGGGCCGCCGGCGCGAAGAACGTGCTGACTCTCAGCGACATTCTTAACGAGCCCGTGAACGACAGTGGCTACTGCCCGCAATACGGCCTGCTCGGCTCGAACAAGGCCACCGAGGACAAGGTGAAACTCTTTCCGAAGAACGCCCAGGCCGTGGCCGAGGGCATCCAGGCGGAGCTGCTCAAGAGGACGGGTGTGAAGGTCGAGGCAATGGTGTACGGCGACGGCGCGTTCAAGGACCCGGCGGGCAAGATCTGGGAGCTGGCCGACCCCGTCGTCAGCCCGGGCTTCACGGACGGTCTGCGCGGTCTGCCCAATGAGCTGAAGCTCAAGTACCTTGCCGACAACGAGTTCTCCGGCCTCTCCGGCGAGGAGCTAAAGAGCGCCATAAAGGAGTCCATCAGGCAGAAGGACGCCGACCTCAAGGGTCAGATGGCCTCTGAGGGCACGACGCCGAGGCGGCTGACCGACCTCATCGGCTCGCTCTGCGACCTGACGAGCGGCAGCGGCGACAAGGGCACGCCCATTATCGTCGTGCAGAACTATTTCAAGAACTACGCGGAATAAGGCCCTCAACGGGCAAGGGGAGGTACTGACATGAGATGCCCCAACTGCGGGATGGACATAGTCATAGCCACGCACCTCTGCCCGCACTGCGGCTATGCGCACGATTTTGACGGCGCCATAGAGAAGCGGCGCGATATACCTGAGCCGTGGGAGCTGACGCCGGACAGGGCGCGAGCGCGCCGGGAAAAGCGCGAGCGCGCAGCCTCAGCCTGGGCCGACAGCCGCGCCGGGGCCGGGACCGGAGTCCGGGAAAGCAGACGGGCCCGGGAGCGTGAGCGCGACGCTGGACGGGCAGGGGAGAGGGAAGGCTCCTTTGCCTCGGCCATGCACATCTTCTGTGTTCTGAGCATTGGCGTGATGATGGTGCTGCTTTTCGGCTCGGCGCTGATGCTTTACAGCGGTTCCTACTATGTGCTGACGAGCGGAGTCAGCGCGGACTATGTGTACTCACAGCTGCCCTCGCTCCGCAGCGCCGACCAGCTGCTGTGCGTGGGCTATGGCCTGGCGGGGCTGCTCGCGCTCTCCAGCCTGCTGAAGCTGGTCAAAAGGGAAGCGGCCGGAATACGTAGCTTCTACATCGCGTCGGCGCTCTACGCGGGCACGAGCCTGCTGTACGGGGCATTCGTGCTGGTGGACTTCAACACGGTCGAACAGCTCGCCGATGCCGCCGTGAAGCTCATACCCTTCGCGGTCTACTTCGGCATGCTGGCGATGCACTTCAGGCGGAATGCTGACATGTACTCGGCCTAGGGAACTTTTTTGGTTCAGGATGCGTCATATCACAAGGCGCGCTTCAATGTAGCGTATAAATGAAAGAGGTCGCCCCAAGGGACGGCCTCTTTTTCCGCCCGAGTGGACGGAGAGGAACGCTTGCAAAATCAGGCGGTTTGTGTTATACTTTTATGTAAACCCTGGGGCGAAGGCCCCTTTTGGAGGCGAATCCATGACAGCAAAGAGGATCCTGCGCACGGTATCTGCGCTTCTGGCGCTGGTGATATTTGCAATGGCAGTTGTGCCTGTGAGCCCGGCATTGGCCGTCTCGCAGTCCGAGATCGACGCGCTCGAGGAGCAGCGGGACGAGCTGAAGGCCGAGCGTGAGGACATGCAGGCCGAGATCGACGCCCTGAAGGATGAGCAGGCCGGAGTTCTGGAGCAGAAACGCGCGCTCGACGAGCAGAATGAGGTCTACCGGCAGGAGCTGGAGCTTATCGAGGAGCAGGTCGAGCTGTATACGCGGCTTGTGGACGAGAAGGCAGCGGAGCTTGAGAAAGCAATGGCAGCCGAGGAAGAGCAGCTGGCGACCTACCGTCAGCATGTGCGTGCGATGGAGGAGAACGGAAAGTATACATACCTCTCCATCATCTTCGGCTCCAAGAGCCTGTCGGAGCTGATGTCGAACCTGGACATGATCGGCGAGATCATGGAAGCGGACAAGCGCATCTACGACCAGTATACCGAAGCGCGTGAGCGTGCCGAGGAGATCAAGGCCGAGTATGAGGCGACATTGGAGCAGCTCGGCGAAAAGCAGGAGGAATACGAGGCTGAAAAGGCGGAGCTCGAGGCCAAGATAGCCGAGGCTTCAGCTCTGATAGAACAGCTCGAGGAGGAGATCAACTCGAACTACGAGCTGTACCTGGAGGTGCTGGCGCAGGAGGAAGCGCTCGAGAGCGACATCCAGAACAAGATAGCTGAGCTGGAGCGTCAGGAGGCCGCGAACAGCATCACGAGCACGGGCACCTATATCTGGCCCCTGCCGGGCTACTCTCCCGGCAGCGCCTACGGCTGGAGGATGCACCCCATCTACCATGAGATGCGCTTCCACGCGGGCGAGGACATCGGCGCGCCTACCGGTACGCCCATTCTGGCCGCCGACAGCGGAGTCGCTGCAGTGTACCCGGATAACGGCAACGGCTACGGCAACTATATCATGATAAACCACGGCGGCGGGCGCGTGACCCTATACGCCCACATGAGCGCCTTCGCCGTCTCCAACGGCGCGAGCGTTACCCAGGGCCAGGTCATCGGATATGTCGGTTCCACCGGCAACTCCACCGGCCCGCACCTGCACTTCGAGGTTCGCGTCAACGGCGCGACCACCGACCCGAAACAATACTTCAACTTCGGTTGAGCCGAATACACGACCCGCTCCCCCGGCGCATTGTCAGCCGGGGGAGCTTTTTTGCATCCATAATGGTTTACATAAGTATTTTAACTTCTAATTCAATACAAAACGCAGCGAATGTGTTTTAAAAACGAATTGTTTTTGATTGCAATTTGGATAGAAACATGTTATATTCTTTCCAAAGCTGTGGGATATTGGAGGGGAATTGATTGAAGCTTATTCCGACTGTCGATGCGGTGGGGCATGTGCTTTGCCATGACATGACACAGATAATCGTCGGCGTGACGAAGGACGCGCGTTTCCGCAAGGGACACGTCGTCACGGAGGAGGATGTGCCGGTGTTGCTCTCTATGGGTAAGGAGCACATCTACGTCTGGGAGAAGAACGAGGGTATGGTGCACGAGGACGATGCAGCAGAGCGACTGCGTGCCATCTGCCAGAGCGAGAACATGCACCCCACGCCCGTCAAGGAGGGCAAGATAGAGCTGATTGCCGACTGCGACGGCCTGTTTTGTGCAGACCTCGAGCGGCTCAATGCGCTCAACGAGCAGGACGAGCTGATGATAGCCATCCGCCACTCGAACACGGGCGTGAAAAAGGGCGCGAAACTGGCGGGCATGCGGATAATCCCGCTCGTCATCGAGGAGGAGAAGCTCCGCGAGGCGGAAGAACTCGCCGGGCCGGAGCCGATACTGTCGCTGAAGCCCTACATACTGAAGACCTGCGGCCTCGTCACAACGGGCAGCGAGGTGGCGAAGGGGCTTATCAAAGATACCTTCACGCCGGTCATAATAGACAAGCTGAAGGCCTACGGCATCGAGGTCACGGAACACGCCCTGCCGGGCGACGACCGCGAGGCTATAACGAAGGCCGTGCTGGACTTTAAGGCAAAAGGCGTTGATATGGTGCTCTGCACCGGCGGCATGAGCGTGGACCCGGACGACCGCACGCCGGGCGCCATAAAGGACACGGGCGCGGATATCGTGTGCTGCGGCGCGCCGGTGCTGCCGGGCGCGATGTTCCTGCTGGGCTATTTTGAGGACGGCACACCCGTCATGGGCCTGCCCGGCTGCGTCATGTACGCCAAGGCCACGGTCTTCGACCTGATGCTCCCGCGCATAGCGGCGGGCGTGCGGGTCACGAGGCGCGAGATAAAGGCCCTCGGCAACGGCGGCCTCTGCCTCGGCTGCGGCGACTGCCGTTACCCGATCTGTCCCTTCGGCAAGGGCAACTGAGCTTCTGCTCACAGGAAAGGAGGGAAAACACATGCGTCTGAGCGCAAGGAACCAGCTTCGCGGCACCGTCGTCGGCATCGACGAGGGCGCGGTGAACGGCATCGTCAAGATCGACATCGGCGGCGGCAACGTCGTCACGGCCACCATCTCCATAGCCTCGATAAAGGAACTGGGCCTCGAGGTCGGCAAACCGGCGATAGCGGTCATCAAGGCCACCTCCGTCATGGTAGCGGTAGATTAAAGTTAAAAAGGAGCATCGAGAAATGAAAAAGATACTTGCATTGCTGCTGGCGCTCTGCATGGTCTTTGCCCTCGCAGCTTGCGGTCAGGAGAGCGATACGACCACCGAGCCGCCCGCCGGCACAGACAACGTCGAGACAGAGGCCCCGGAGAGCGATACGCCCGAGGCTGAGCCTGTCGAGGTCATAGTCTTCGCCGCCGCGTCCATGGAGGCCACGCTGACCCAGATAGCCGAGCTGTATAAGGAAGTCGCGCCGAACGTGACCCTGACCTTCACCTTCGACTCCTCGGGCACGCTCAAGACCCAGATCGAGGAGGGCGCGGTCTGCGACCTGTTCATCTCCGCCGCACAGAAGCAGATGAACCAGCTCGACGCCGCTGACACCACCGGCACCAACACCGACAGCCTCGACTACGTCGTCTCCGAGAGCCGCATAGACCTCGTGGAGAACAAAGTCGTCCTCGCAGTGCCGGACGACAACCCTGCGGGCATCGAGAGCTTCACCGACCTTTCGAACGACAAGCTGAGCCTGCTCTGCCTCGGCAATGACGACGTGCCAGTCGGCGCGTACTCGCTGCAGATACTCGAGTACCTGGGCATAGACATCGCTGGCCTCGAGTCCGACGGCAAGGTGACCTATGCCTCGAACGTGTCCGAAGTCGCCAATCAGGTCAAGGAGGGTGCAGTCGACTGCGGCATCATCTACGCCACCGACGCCTTTACATATGAGCTGAACGTTGTGGATCAGGCCGCGCCGGAGATGTGCGACCAGGTCATTTACCCCGCCGCAGTCATGAAAAGCGGCACGGAAGGCGCGGCTGAGGCGGCTCAGGCCTTCCTTGATTACATCCACACGGACGCCGACGCCGTGGCCATACTCGAGGGCGTGGGCTTCACCGTGCTGTAACAGACACATTTTCCACCTCTGGCCGGCGCGGTCGGGGCCGCAGCTCCGTCTGCGCCGGTCTTTTTACATATCAGTGGGGTGATATGATTTGGACTGGTACCCGTTATGGAACTCACTGCGTATCGCAGCGGTCTCGACGGTCATTATATTTTTCCTCGGCATCCTCGCGGCCTACTACGTGGCGAAGCTGCCGAGGCTCCTGAAGGGCGTGCTGGACGTAATCCTCACGCTGCCGCTGGTGCTGCCGCCGACAGTCGTGGGCTATTTCCTGCTGCGCCTGCTCGGGCCGAAGCGCACGGTGGGGCTGTGGTTCCTAGAGATGTTCGACGTGCGGCTCACCATGGTCTGGTACTCGGCCATCTTCGCGTCCGCGGTCGTGGCCTTCCCGCTCATGTACCGCACGGCGCGGGGCGCGTTCGAGGCATTTGACAAGAACCTCGCCTACGCGGGGCAGACCCTCGGGCGCTCGAACACCTGGATATTCTGGCGCGTGCGCATGCCCTGCTGCAAACAGGGCATCATCGCGGGCACCGTGCTCGCCTTCGCAAGGGCGCTGGGCGAATACGGCGCGACCTCCATGATAGCCGGCTATACGCCCGGCAAGACCGCCACCATATCGACCACGGTGTACCAGCTCTGGCGCACCGGAGACGACGCCGGGGCCATGCGCTGGGTGCTCGTGAACCTCGGCATCTCCGCCGTCGTCCTGCTCGCCGTGAACATGCTCGAGAAGAAGGACAAGCGCCCGAAACGCGGCGTCGAGGCCGTCACCGAGGGGGTGGACTGATGTCGCTGCTGGTTGACATAAAAAAGGACTTCGGCCGCTTCAAGCTGGACGCGCATTTTGAGGCGGAGAGCGGCTCGGTGACGGGACTGCTGGGGGCCTCGGGCTGCGGCAAGAGCGTGACGCTCAAGTGCGTGGCGGGCATAGAAAAGCCCGACGAGGGCCGGATAGTCCTCGACGGGCGGGTGCTGTTCGATTCGGAGAAGAGGATAGATTTGACGCCGCAGCAGCGACGGGTGGGATATCTGTTCCAGAACTACGCGCTGTTCCCGAACATGACGCTGGTGCAGAACATAGCCGTGGGCGTGCGCGACCGCTCTAAGCGGCGCGAGACGGTGGAGCGGCTGGTGAAGTCGTTTTACCTTGAGGGCTGCGAGGGCAAGTACCCGAGGCAGCTCTCTGGTGGCCAGCAGCAGCGGACTGCGCTGGCGAGGATACTTGCGAGCGAGCCGGAGGTGCTGATGCTGGACGAGCCCTTCTCGGCGCTGGACAGCTATCTGAAGTGGCAGGTGGAGCTGGAGCTGGCCGACCTGCTGGACAAATTTCCCGGCCCGGTGCTTTTCGTGACGCACGACCGGGACGAGGTACACAGGCTCTGCTCGAGGGTCTGCGTGCTGGACAGCGGCAGGGCGCAGGCGATGCAGAGTGTGATGGAGCTGTTCAACTCGCCGAGGACGCTGTCGGCCTGCCTGCTCTCGGGCTGCAAGAACATCAGCCGGGCGCGGAAGGTCTCGGAGCACAGGGTGGAAGCTGTCGACTGGAAGACGGAGCTGGAAGTAGAGCTGCCGCTGCCGGAGGAGCTGGAGCATGTGGGCATCCGGGCGCATTTCGTAAAGCCCGTAGACGGCCCCGGCCCGAATCGGGTAAGGTGCCGGGTCGAGCGCGTCGTGACGGAGGCCTTCTCGACGGTGATAATGATGGCGACTGAGGGCGGCTGCGAGGGCTACGCGAGACTCCGCATGGAGCTGCCGCAGGAGCAGTGGGAATCCCTCGGCGGTCCCGGAGAACTCTGTGTCGAGCTGTCCCCGGACGATATCCTGCCGCTGACAAAGTCCTGAGCCTCGCGGGATAACGCGCCGCGCACAGGGAATGAATGACCTGCCCCATTTCTTTGGCCCTTGCGTAGGGGGAACTGTTGACGCGCTGCAGGTGCAATAATAGGGGGGACCCTCGCTGAGGGTCTCCCCCTTTTGTTAAGGCAGCGCCGGCTTTATTTCTGTTCGTTCACATAGGTCGAGACGCGGTCCTGAATGAGCGACGCGGTTTCCGACGCGCTCTTGTCGCCCTCAAAGAAGGCAGCGCTGTCCTCGGCGATCATGTTCATTATCGTCTCGTCATAGCTGAAGGAATACTTCACCGAGGCGATAAGCTCGCGCAGGGCCTCGGACTCCTCCTCGCTCATGGCGTAGATCTCCACATCAAGTGCATCCCAGCTCCAGCTGCTCACCGGCTCCTCGACCTGTTCGCCGGTCTCCGGGTCGGTGATGTAGTGCTTCTCCATGGCGTTGGCCTCCGCAGCGGCATAGGCCGCGCGGTTTATCGGATAGCCGAAGATGTTGTCGCCGTCGGTGTCATAGCTCTCCTCCAGGAGCAGCGTGCGCACGAATGACCAGGCCGCGTCCACGTCGCTGCAGGTGGAGCTGATGCTCAGGCTGCCATACATCGGCTCGGCCAGGTTGCCCGCCCGGTCAGCCGAGGGATAGCCCTTGAAGGCCAGATGTCCGCCGAACATCACCTCGTAGAGCTGGTATTCCTGGAAGTCTGCCACGCGGAAGCTCGCCAGCAGCTGCTTGCCCGAGGACACGAGCGCGGGCGTGCCGCCTCCGCCTCCGTTGCCTTCCGGCAGCGCGGCGCAGAACTCCAGAAGTTCCTCGAAGTCACCGCTGTTAAAGCTGCACTCGCCCGTCTCCCAGTCCACGTACCGGTCAAGGTTCAGGGTCAGCATCTGCTGGAGCATGCTCTCCGGGGTCGTATAGGCGTCGAGCACATACTGCACCTGCGGCTGGCTGGCTATCACCTCGCGCATCTCCTCGAGCGTCCAGCCCGGCTCCGCGCCGACGACATCTGCGTTGCCCACGAGGCTCATGATGCGGAAGCTCGGCGTGATGGTATAGAGTTTGCCGTCCGTCGCGAAGGCCTCCAGAATGTTCTCAAAAAAGCTCTCGCGCGAAAGCTCGGGGTCGGAGTCTATCAGCTCATACATGTCATAGAGCAGGCCGCGCGCGCCATACTGCGCTATCGGCAGGCCGTCTGAGGCAAATAAGTCGGGCACATTGCCGCTGAGTATTTCGACGTTCAGCTTCGTTACGCCCGCAGAATAGTCGTCCTCCGTGGCATACTGCGCGTAGTCCACGACCTCTATCCTCGCGCCGCTGTTCGAGCGGTTGAAGTCCAGCACCGCACGCCTTATCTCCTCGCTCAGATAGCAGCAGGCGAGACGCAGCACGGTGGTTTCGGGCAGCTCGGAGGCATCCACAAGCCTGAGCCGCGCCAGCTGGGTGCTGCCGCCGACGCTGTCGTATAAAAGGCAGTTTATGCAGCCCTCGTCGTCAATGAACATGGCCTGCAGGCCGTTCTCGTCCAGACCGCAGTTTATGAGCGAGGCCAGCTGCGCCGGTTCGCCGCCCTCGGACCTTATGCCCCAGATGCAGGAGCTGTCCACATAGCACGCTCCGTAGGCCCCGCCGCCCTCGTACAGGCTGTAGGCGTTCAGGGGCAGCTCTATGTCCTCGCCGAAGCCGGGCGTTTCAAAGTCGAAACAGTGCAGGACGCTGCCGTCCATCGTTTCCTCCCAGAGACCCGCGCGCCCGTCGGGCATGGGTATCGGTTCGCCGTACCAGCCGTCCAGCAGCTGGCTGTATTTGACCCCGCCGTCCGTGCCCAGCAGGACGATGGCGTTCTGGCTGTAGACCAGCAGCAGGCTGCCGTCCGGGCCGACCGATATGCTGCTTACCAGCGGACTGTCGTCCGTGCTGCTATGACCGCCAAGCAGCTGCGACACCTCGTCGGACGCCGCAGTCAGGTCAACAGCTCCAAGCTCCGCGCCAGTATCGTCCAGACGGCGCGCGCGGCTCTCCCTGACGTATTCCGCATAGCGGTATTTTTCCTCGTCCGTACCCTCAAAGCCCTCGGGCAGGTCGAACCTCACGCCGCTCACGGTCTCGACTACCAGCAGTTCATCCTCTGGTATGGCGCAGATGCTGGAGATGCTGACGTAGCTCTCCGCATATCCCTCGAGGGTTCCCGTGGCCTCGTAACCCTCGAGCCTCCTGAACTCGCCAGCGGCTGGGTCGCCGGCCCAGAGAACGCTGGTCGAGCCGCTGCCCTCCTCATCGTATTCCGAGGTGGAAAAGTAAAACATCTCCCCGTCGCTGCAGATCTCGCTTATGTAGCTCGTGCCCACCTCGCCCATAGATTCAGTGGTCCAGACCTTGCCGTCCTCCGTCAGCAGAAGCGGGTCGGCTGTCTCCTGCGCGCCCGGCTGCGAGCCGCAGCCCGCCAGCAGGGCGAGAATGAGCGCTGCCGTTAACATGGGCGCGATCTTCCCAGTCTTCATTGCCACACCCCCAGACATTGTCAATACAAATATAACACGCTCCGCTGCACGACGCAACGGAGCGCGCTTTGATATTTCCTTAAACCTTTATTAAGACAGCCCCGCCGCATACTCCTCAAGGCAGAGGCCATTTTCCATTATGTAAACCGCTGCCTCCTTGCCGACGTAGCGGAAATGCCAAGGCTCCCAGATGATACCCGTCAGCTCAGATTTGTCCGGCGGGTAGCGCAGGATGAAGCCGTACTCGGCGCAGTGTTCCTCGAGCCACGCGGCCTCGGCCGTGTCGGCCCAGCCCTCGTCCAGCCATGGGTAGTCGTTAGAGATTATGTCAACTGCAAGCCCCAGCTGGTGCTCGCTGGTGCCGGGGCGGGCCACCTCGTCGGCGGCGATTTCCTCGGCCTGCTCACGCTCGAGGCCAGTCTCGGACATGACCCTGTTTACCTTGTCCTCGAACAGCGTCTCTTGCGTGGCCCAGTCGCGCCAGGCGGAGGCGACCTCGAGGTCCATGCCCGCCGCGCGGCCGGCGGCGAGGAAGTCGCGCAGGGCCTGAGCCGCCCGCGCATCGAACAGATAGCAGTTCTCGGCCTCCTCGGTCTCGACAGTGAAATCCTCCGGCAGAGGCTGCGCCTCGCTGACGATCCTGAGCTTCCAGTCCTGCTCCTTTACCGGCGCGGGCAGCTCGAGCACTGAGGTCTGCGTTATGGATTGCGTCGAGGCGGCGTACGCCCTTTCCACCGCCTTGTCTCCATGCAGTATCCCGGAGAGCTCAGCCGCGCCCATGCCCATGAGCAGAACCATCACAACTACGACCAGAAACAACATAAGCCTTTTCATCAAAGTTCCTTTCTCTGTATGTGACAAAAACCGTCCTGTATCCTCATAATACAGGACGGTTGTATCGGAACTTCATCTGACTTGTATCATTTCTGCATATTCTTTGTAAAATATTCAGCCTTCCAGCTCCAGCCGAATATCGACCAGCAGGGAAGCGGCGTCCTCGTATACGTGGAGCCGAGTTTCGTAGGAGCGTACTTCGCCGCTCACGCTGTTTGTGAAGTCCAGCGTAAAGGGCACGCTGTCCTCAATGCTGTCGAAGACACTGAACTCATCCATGCCGATGGACGAGCCGATATCCCGGAACAGCTCTCCGACCTCCATATTGTCGTTCATGAGGTAACTGCTCAGGTTCTGTTCACAGGCGGCGCTGTAGTAGCAGTAGTAGAGGTCGAAGGTATCGACATCCACCACTATCACGAGCCAGTTGCTCCAATCCCCGTCCCATTCACGGAAGTATTCGAGAAAGCGGATGCTGTGCGTTCCGTCAGAAACGCGATAGAGGTTGGCACCGCGGGAGGAAACGCTCCGCTCCGCGCCCCTGTCGAACACTATCGCGCTCTCGAGCCTGCCCGCGAGTCTCATGGCGTTCATCAGCGCGGAGTTGCCGAGTGCGGAGCTGTCCAGCGCGGTCTTTGACAGCTCGCCGTCCATATAGCGGGAATACAGCTCTGCGCGCTGTTCGAGGCTGAGGCTCTCCGACGGCTGCTCAGTGGCGGCCATATCGTCGGTCGGCTCCGGCTGCCCGCTGTCCCTGAGCATCAGCGCAGGCACAAGCAGGCACACGGCGAACACCATGGCCGCCATAAGAAGGGCGGCGTATCTGCCTCTGGAAGCGCTCATCCCTCAGCGCCCCCTTTCAGCAGCACGCGCACGGTCGTGCCCACGCCCGGCTCGCTCTCGTACTCGAGCGTGGTGCCGTGCAGCTCGGCTATCCTCTGACAGAGGGCAAGGCCCAGCCCCGCGCCGTTCTGTGCGCGCGAGCGGCTCTTGTCTATCATGTAGAACGGCTCCGTGATACGCGAGAGATCTTCCTTCTTCATGCCCCGGCCGTGGTCGCGCACGTAAAAGGCGTAGCCCCCGTCCTCGTTCTTGCCGTAAAGCTCCACGGTCTGGCCCTTGCGCGAGGCCTTGCGCGCGTTGTCGATGAGGTTCACCATGAGCGTCTTGAACAGGTCCGGCTCTATCTCCACCTCGCCCTGCTCCCAGCGCATGTCGAGCGTCATTCCGTCCGAGGCAAGGCTCGGCACCGTCACCGCCGCGACCTCGCGGATAAAATACGGCGCGTCGAACTTCCGCCGCTCTATGCCCTGTTTGCCGGAGACGATGATCTCCATGAGCTTCAGAGAGAGCGCTTCGAGCCGTTTGCCCTCGGAAAAGATGTAGCCTGCCGCGGTGAAGCGGTTTTTGGGGCTCATCTCCCGCGAGCGGAGCATGTCCGCGTAGCCGATGATGGCCGTGAGAGGCGTCTTAAGCTCATGTGCAAAGCTCGCGATGAACTCCTCGCGCCTGTCCGCCGCCTCCTCGAGCAGCTTTATCTCACCCTCCAGCTCCTCCGTGCGCTGCTGCTTTTTTGCGGCCTCCCTTGCCGTCCGGGCCTGCGCCCGGGCGGAAAAGAGCGCAACAAGCCAGCCCCCCGCCGGCGAGGCGGTGAGCAGGAACAACGCATAGGCCGTATACGACAGCTCGGTTCCCCGGCTTATCGCTACGCATGCCCCGACGCAGATGACGACTGCCACAACGCAGGAGCAGGCGAGGAACAGCCCGAGAGGGAAGCCGGAGCGCGGCGGCTTAGAGCTCAAGTCGGTATCCCACCTTGTATATCGTCTTTATCTTGTCGTCCCAGTGCAGTTTTTTTCTCAGCCTCTGCACGTGCAGGTCCACCGTGCGCGAATCGCCCATGTATTCGCTGCCCCAGACGCGCTCGTAGATAGTCTCCCTGAACAGGGCGATGTTGCGGTTCTGGACGAAAAGCAGCAGCAGCTCGAACTCCTTCGCAGTCAGCGGTATGGGCTTCGTGCCGCGCATTACCGTGTGCGAGCGGGTATCGATGGTCAGGCCGTCTATCTTGATCTCCGTCAGGGTCTTGCCCGCGCGCCTCAGCACGGCCTCGACCCTCGCGAGCAGTTCGACGATCTCGAAGGGCTTTACCAGATAGTCGTCGGCGCCCAGCTTCAGCCCCTTGACCTTGTCGGCCATGGTGCCCTTTGCGGTCAGAAAGATGACCGGTATCCCCAGCGGCTTTATGAAGTCCAGCAGCTCATAGCCGCTGACCTTCGGCAGCATAATGTCCAGGAGCACGAGGTCGAAGCTCTCCTTCTCGAGCAGGTTCGCCGCCTCCATCCCGTCGTAGGCGCAGGCGCAGATGTAACCCGCCTCCGACAGGTTCATCTCAATGAGATCGTTGATGGGCTTCTCGTCCTCCACGACAAGTATCCTGTACATGCCGTTCACCTCCGGCTATTACAATATACCACGATTGCATCAAATTTGCATCATTCTCGACTGTTTTATGGAAAAAGCCGAAAAAAATATGACGAAATTTTCAGACCGCCTGTCGGTGGATATGACGAAAATGCACATATTTTGTTCCTTTGCCGGGGAGTTCAGAGGATCTCGAGCAGGAAGTGGGCTATATTCTGCATGGCGGAGGATGCGGACTTGCTGGGGTACATCTGAAAGTCGTGCCACATGTTTTCCCAGACCTCGAGGCGGCAGTCGATGCCCTGCGCCTTCATGCGCTCCGCGAGCTGCTCGGAGTCGGAGTATAGTATCTCGTGCGTGCCGACCTGTATGAGCGTGGGCGGGAAGCCCCTGAAGTCCGCAAAGAGAGGGGAGAGGCCGGGCTGGGCCGGGTCCAGCCCCCCGGCGTAGGCTTCGCGCACGGCGCGGATGTACTCGGGTGTGAGCGCGGGGTCGATGGCGGCGCGTTCGGTGAGGCTCTGCGAGGTCATGGTCATGTCCGTCCACGGGGACATGAGCAGTATGGCGCCGGGGAGCATGCGCCCGTCGAGGCGCAGCTTGAGGCAGAGCACCAGCGCCAGATTGCCGCCCGCGGAGTCGCCGGCGAGGATGACGTCCCGCGCGCCGAAGCCGAGGCGCATGAGATGGTCCCAGGCGCGCAGGCCGTCCTCGATGGCGGCGGGGTAGGGGTGCTCCGGCGCGAGGCGGTAGTCGAAGGCGAGCACGTCCATGCCCGTCGCGCGGGTGAGCTTGGAGGCGAGCACCTTGGAAAAGCCCAGCCCGCCGCTGGTGTAGCCCCCGCCGTGGCAGTAGAGTATCACGCGGCGGCTCTTGTGCTCACGCTCGAGACGCATCCACGCGGCGTTCATGTCGTCGAGCGGGAACTGCTCCCAGACCAGCCCGGACATCGAGGCCGCCATGCTGCCGAGCGCCTCCTGAGACTTGCGCTGCCGTTCGAGGTCCTCGGGCGTGAAGCTCTCGGGCGTGCCCAGGCTGTGCAGGGCCTTCAGCAGTCTCATGAAAGGCGCGAGCTTCAGTTCCTCCGCCGGCTCGTTCTTCCTGCGCACATTACCGCCTCCTTTGCGTTTTAAGCATTATACCACGAACGCACGCCCGTACACAACGGGGCAAAAAAAGAGGGGGCCGGACGGTCTGTGCCGTCCGGCCCCCGGGTCGGTCGATGGTTCAGTTTAGATACTCGTAGAGGTTCATGAACATCTGGGCGGCCTCGGCGCGGGTGGCGCTGGAGGCGGGATTCAGCTTAGTCGCCGTGACGCCGGTCACCACGCTGTTCTTGACGGCCCAGCCCATGGCGTCCTTCGCCCAGCTGCTGACGCTGGAGGCGTCGGAGTAGCCCGCGAGGCTGCTGCCGGAGGCGCTGTAGCCCAGCCACTTGGCGTAGCGGTAGAGCATGGTGGCTATCTGCTCCCTCGTGACCGCGTCGTTCGGGCCGAAGCGCGTGGAGTTGTAGCCGTCCACTATGCCGTTCTTCGCGGCCCAGGCCACGGCGGTGGCGTAGTAGCTGCCGGAGGCGACGTCGTCAAAGCTGCCGCCGCCGACGTAAGGCTCGCCCGCCATGCGCCAGAGCATCGTCACGATCATGCCCCTCGTTATCGTCCCGTTCGGGCCGAACTTCGTGGAGCTGACGCCCTGCATGATGCCCTTGTTGCAGACGAACTCGATGGCGTTGAAGTACCAGCTGTTCGAGTTCACGTCGGTGAAGGGCATGTCGGGGTAGTCATAGGCGAAGATGGCCGAGACCGTGACCGCCTGATCGGGCATGAAGAAGTAATAGGTGTCCTCCTTGAGGGCCTCGTAGACGTCGACCCTCGTGCCGTCCTCGGCCTTGACGGAGAGCCAGGTCAGCTCATAGCCCTTGTCGGGAACTGCGGTGATGTAGACCCTCTCGTCCTCGACGGCCCACTTGGTGTTGGCCTTGAGTGTGCCATTGGAGGCGTCCTTGACGTTGACCGCGTGGCTGTTGTCGGTGAACTCGACGTTTATGGTGACGTTCTCCCAGGGCATCTGGAAGTAGTACCAGCCGTTGTGCCAGTACCAGGTGTCAACGTCGTAGCTCCGGCCGGTCCAGTTGCCGGTGACGGAGATGGCGCCGATGTTGAAGTTGGTGTAGGCGACGGGCTTGAAGGCGACCCAGTCGTCCGTGTCGGCGAAGTTGGTGTCGACCCACTCGCCGCTCGCGTCATCTTTGACGAGCACCTCCACCTCACCGCGGTAGCCGTTGTAGTTGGTGTCGATGCGGAGCTGGTTCGTGAACTCGGCCTCTATCTTGACGTCTTTTGCCGGCATGTTGAAGGTGTAGGTGCCGGTGCCGTCATAGTTCCAGTGCCAGTTCCAGTTGTCCCAGTAGGAGACCTCATCGCCGTTTATCTTGAGGGACTTGAGGTAATAGCCGCCATCAGGGTCAACGGTCACGACTATCTGATCTCCGTAATTGGCAGTGGCCGACGTGGTGCCGTTGACCGTGAACGAGACCATGCCGTTCGTCGGTGTATCGGCGGTGATGTTGTAGGTGGTCTCCTTGAACGTGGCGTATATTACCACGTTATGATCGGGCATTTCAAAAGAAGTGCCGTTGGTGATCTCTGTACCAGTAAAAGTAGTATCGTCAGCCTTGCAATACCATAGCTCATCCAAGGCGTAACCGGCGTCAGGATTGACCGTGAGGTTTACAGTTTCACCAACATATGCAGAATTATTGGCGCAGTAAACGCTTCCATTATCAATGTAATGCGAGACCCATATGTGGTGGCTGTTAAGCGCTGTAAACGCGACATCGACAGTTACGTCTGCGCTGCCCATCGTGACTTTGTAATCGCCGTTTGTTTCGGCCTGCAATACATCCTCGCCCTGCTTGACGCTCTCTACCGCATATCCTCTTTTGGGAGTTACGCTGAAATTAATTACGTCATTTTCAAACGCTTTCAGGTTGTTGTTTGTTACGCTGCCCTGGCTGCTGTCATAGTCTACAGTGAAACTATATACCTGCCTGAAGGCTGCCGTGATCGTCACGCTTGTTTTAGTAACATCGAAGGAGTATTCAAAGCATTCGCCGGGTTTAGCCAGATTGAGGATGGTCACATCATTGATTTTCAGCAGGGCCAGTCCATAATCGTCGTTTGGAGTTGCAGTCAAAGTGAATAGTTTTGACGTTTCATCGTAACTCAGCTTTATTGTGCCATTCGTATACTTTGCGCCGGTTCCGCTCTCATAAGGAAATGTATTTGGAGTCGGAGAAGCATCGTTCTGGAACGTAAAATCAACGCCTTCAAGCTCGTACGCCCCATTCGACTGTGTACCGGGGTTTGGATCGGGATTGTCACCGTTGTTTGGATCGACGTTTTCTTTCACAGGAGCTGCCGGAGCTGATGCATCTCCGGCGCTGGCGCCACCATCCGCCAGTACACCGGCGGGCAGCAGCGCGAGCATAAGGCAGAGTACCAGCGCGGCTGCCAAGAATTTTTTGAATTTGGACTTCATTTTCATCTACCTCCTTATATTTTGGTATGAAAGTTATTCCTGTCCAAGCAAAATCATATCATCAAACTGTATTAATTTCAAGATACAGTTGCCCCGCTTAAGCAATATTTAAGGAAAATTTATTTCGACGCAAAAATGTTTGACACGACATTTGGGCTGTGTTAATATAATAGAGTGTATGGCTGTGAAGGGGAGAAGTACGGTCCCACACCGGTCTCAGAGAGGCGCCGCCGTCGGCTGTGAGCGGCGCTGGCCAAGGAGAGTCCCGAAATGCGCCCCGGAGCCTCGGGCGGAGGAAATGCCGCCCCGTCAGCGGCGCGTTAAGCCGCAAACCGGTGAATTCGCCGGAGAGTGATAAGCGAGAGTGGAACCGCGTATGAACTGCGCCTCTCATGCCACAGGGCATGGGGGCTTATTTTTTTGTTCAACGCCTCTCGCCACATTTTTAGGAGGTAAAATTGTTCAAAGACCTGCGTGAGACCATCGAAGCCTACAAAGCCCGCGACCCCGCCGCCAGAAGCTCCATCGAAGTCCTGCTGCTCTACCCGGGCATCCGGGCGACGCAGTACCACAAGCTGGCCCACTGGTGCTATCTCCACGACCACAAGTTCCTCGCGCGCTACATCTCGCAGCGCACGCGGCACAAGACCGGCATCGAGATACACCCCGGCGCGACCATAGGCAAGCGCCTCGTCATCGACCACGGCATGGGCATTGTCATAGGCGAGACCACCGAGATAGGCGACGACTGCCTCATATACCAGGGCGTCACCCTCGGCGGCACGGGCAAGGACACCGGCAAGCGCCACCCGACCATCGGAAACAACGTCCTCATCGGCTGCGGCGCGAAGGTGCTGGGGCCCTTCAAGGTGGGCGACAACTCCCGCGTTGCCGCAAACGCCGTCGTGCTCTCCGAGATACCCGAAGACTGCACCGCCGTCGGCGCTCCCGCCCGCGTGGTCAAGAAGAAGGGCGAAAAGGTAGACTACGTTGGCAACGTCGAACAGATTAACGTCACAGACCCGCTCGTGCAGGAGGTCAAGAACCTCCGCGCCGAGCTGAACAGACTCAAAGCCGCCGCGGGCGACGACATGAGATAGAGGAGGATGCACAAATGAAGCTGTATAATTCCGCGACCCGCACCAAGGACGAGTTCGTCCCCAACCACCCGGACATCGTCAAGATGTACACCTGCGGCCCCACCGTCTACCACTACGCCCACATCGGCAACCTCAGAAGCTACATCATGGAGGATGTGCTCGAGAAATACCTGCGCTATGCGGGCTACAACGTGAAGCGCGTCATGAACATCACCGACGTCGGGCACCTTTCCTCCGACGCCGACACCGGCGAGGACAAAATGCTCAAGGGCGCGAAGCGCGAGCACAAATCCGTCATGGAGATAGCCAAGTTCTACACCGACGCCTTCTTCGACGACTGCCGCAAGCTCAACATCAAGACCCCCGACGTCGTGGAGCCCGCCACGAACTGCATTGACGAGTATATAAAGATAATCTCCAAACTCATGGACACGGGCTACGCCTATTTCGCCGGCGGCAACGTGTACTTCGACACCTCGAAGCTCGAAAAGTACTACATCTTCAACGACTTCGACGCTGACGACCTCGACGTAGGCGTGCGCGAGGGCGTGGAGGAGGACACGAACAAGCGCAACAAGAACGACTTCGTCCTCTGGTTCACGAAGTCCAAGTTCGAGGACCAGGCCCTCAAGTGGGACTCCCCCTGGGGCGTCGGCTATCCCGGCTGGCACATCGAGTGCTCGGGCATCAGCATGAAGCACCTCGGCGAGGACCTCGACATCCACTGCGGCGGCATCGACAACGCCTTCCCGCACCATACGAACGAGATCGCCCAGTCCGAGGCCTATTTGGGCCACAAGTGGTGCAACTACTGGGTGCACGTGCTGCACCTGAACACCACGGGCGGCAAGATGTCGAAGTCCAAGGGCGAGTTCCTGACGGTCTCTCTGCTCGAGCAGAAGGGCTACGACCCGCTGGCCTACCGCTTCTTCTGCCTGCAGAGCCACTACCGCAAGAGCCTCGTGTTTTCATGGGAGAACCTCGACAACGCGGCGGGCGCGTATCAGAAGCTGGTGAACCGCATCGCGGCCCTCTCGGACGCTCCTCAAACCTTAGACGAAGCTGAAATGAAAAAGTTGCGCGAGGGCTTCACCGCCGCGCTGGATAACGACCTGAATACCTCCCTCGCCGTTACCGCGCTCTACGACGCGCTCAAGGCCCCCGTGAACGACGCGACCAAGCTTGCTATCGTGCAGGATTACGACAGGGTGCTGGGCCTCGGCCTCATTGACGCCGCCGCGAAGCTCCGCAAGAAGTCCGAGCCTGAGGAGAGCGACCCGCGCATCGAGGGCCTGCTCGCCGAGCGCGCCGCCGCCAAGAAGGCGAAGAACTTTGCCGAGGCCGACCGCATCCGCGACATGCTCAAGGCCGAGGGCATCACGATCATCGATACGCCGCAGGGCGCAAAGTGGAAACGCGATTGACAATTATTTCGCTTGGGGATATCATGTAGCCATCCGAAAAGATAAAACAGGAGGTATATAAATAATGTATTGCACCAAGCGTATAACGGACGATATGGTCTGGGTCGGCGCGGATGACAGGCGCCTCGCGTTCTTCGAGGGCGTCTACGGCGTGCCCGACGGCGTGTCTTATAACTCCTACCTTATTAAAGACGAGAAGACCATCCTGTTCGACACCGTTGACAAGGCCGTCTGCCACAGCCTCTTTGAGAACGTCGAGCACGAGCTCGGGGACAGGAAGCTCGACTACCTTGTCATCTCGCACATGGAGCCCGACCACGCGGCCACCATCGGCGACGTGGCCGCGAAATACCCCGAGGCGACCATCGTCTGCAACACCAAGATAAAGACGATGCTGCAAAACTACTTCCACGCCGACCTCGACTCCAGGCTGCACATTGTGGCTGAGGGTGACACGCTGAGCACCGGCAGGCACAACTTCACCTTCGTCATGGCCCCGATGGTCCACTGGCCCGAGGTCATGATGACCTACGACACGACGGATAAAATACTGTTCTCCGCCGACGCTTTCGGCTCCTTCGGTGCGCTCAACGGCAGGGTCTTCGCTGATGAGTGCGACTTCATGCACGAGTGCATAGACGAGGCCCGAAGGTACTATACCAATATAGTAGGCAAGTACGGCCCACAGGTGCAGGCCGTGCTCAAGAAGGCCGCCGGGCTGGAGATAAAGCTCGTCTGCCCGCTGCACAGCTTCGTCTGGCGCGAGGGCTTTGGCGAGTTTTTGGAGAAGTACCTCAAGTGGAGCTCTTACGAGCCCGAGGTCGAGGGTGTGCTTATAGCCTACGCCTCGGTGTACGGCCACACGGAGAACGCCGCGAACATCCTCGCCGCCAAGCTCTGCGACAGGGGAGTGAAGGTCAAGATGTACGACACCTCCGTGACCCCGGCGAGCTACATCGTTTCCGACGCCTTCAAGTATAGCCATTTGGTGTTTGCCGCGACGACCTATAACGCGGGCATGTTCGTGACGATGGAGCAGCTGCTGCATGACATTGCGGCCCACAACCTGCAGAAGCGCAAGGTCGCGCTCATAGAGAACGGTTCCTGGGCGCCCATGAGCGGCAAGCTCATGCGCGGCATTCTCGAGGGGCTCAAGGGCACGGAGTTCATCGGCGACACCGTGACAGTCATGTCCTCGCTGGGTGAGGGGCAGCTCGAGCAGCTCGACAAGCTGGCCGAGGCCATTGCCGAAAATATTTCACAAAAATAAAGACAAAAATTCTGCAAAAATATCAAAAAACCTATTGACAATAAGCCCACCCTTTGGTATTCTATTTGAGCGCGCCGGGGTGGGCTTATTGCGCCTATCGAGGCAGCGCGATGCGATGAAGCGGGAGATTGCGGCGAGAGCCGGTAACTTCCGTGGAGTATGTCCGGCGTCCCAAGGGGCGCGAAATCGGGCGGCTGAGCTTTTTTCGTGCATGGCGTATATCGTCTGCGCGGGCAGACCGGCCAAAAGCCGGTTTGTTTTTCGGGCAGGGCCTGATACGCACGGTTGCGTGTATGGAAAATGCTCACCGTACCAATGGGCGATGGAAACCGCCTAAGTACGAAATTCAGGAGGAAAAGACATGGCAGCAAACAAGAAAATGATCCGCATCAGGCTCAAGGCCTACGACCACCAGCTCATCGACAAGGCTGCGGAGACGATAGTCGAGACCGCCAAGCGCACGGACGCGAAGGTCTCCGGCCCCATCCCCCTGCCGACGAAGAAGGAAGTCGTGACCATCCTGCGTGCCGTCCACAAGTACAAGGACAGCCGCGAGCAGTTCGAGCGCCGCACCCACAAGAGGCTTATTGATATAATGAGTCCCACTCAGAAGACCGTCGAGGCCCTGATGAGCCTTGAGCTTCCCGCCGGCGTCGAGATTGAGATCAAGCTCTGAGCCGATAACATCATTTATAACCCATTTGCCCATGACTTGCGTGAGTGGGCAGGGTCATGTTGGGGGAGCGCAGGACGCCCCTCAACCAATAACCGTTAGGAGGAAATAGACAATGAAGAAAGCCATCATCGGCAGGAAGGTCGGCATGACGCAGATCTTCGATGAGGCGGGCAAGGTCGTACCGGTCACCGTCATAGAGGCGGGTCCCTGCGTCGTCGTTCAGAAGAAGACGGCCGACAAGGAAGGTTACGATGCAGTTCAGCTCGGCTACGGCGAGGTCGCCGCGAAGAAGCTGACGAAGCCTGAGAAGGGCCACCTTGAGAAGGCCGGCGTGGGCCTCATGAAGCACCTGCACGAGTTCCGCCTCGAGGATTGCAGCGCCCTGAACGTGGGCGACGTCCTGAAGGCTGACGTCTTCAAAGAGGGCGAGCGCGTCGACGTCACCGGCATCAGCAAGGGACACGGCTACGCGGGCGTTGTGAAGCGCTGGAACGCCGGCAGGACCCCGACCAGCCACGGCGGCGGCCCGGTCCACAGGCACGCCGGTTCCATGGGTTCGAGCACCGACCCGTCCAGGATATTCCCGGGCAAGATCGGCGCCGGTCACATGGGCGTCGAGCAGGTCACCGTTCAGAACCTCGACGTTGTGAAGGTCGATCCCGAGCTGAATATGATAGTCGTGCGCGGCGCGATTCCCGGCCCCAAGGGCGGCATCGTGTACCTGAAGAACTCCGTGAAGAAGTTCGTCCGCAAGGGCCCCGCGACCCCGACCATCAGCACGAACCCGCAGAAGCGTTCGGCCAGAGGCTAAGGAAAGGAGAGAGTTAAATGCCTAAAGCAGCTATCTACAACATGGCAGGCGACAAAGTCGGCGAATACGAGCTCTCCGAGGCCGTTTTCGGCATAGAGCCCAACGAGGCCGTTCTGCATGCGTCCGTCAAGAACTATCTCGCCAATCAGAGGCAGGGCACGCAGAGCGCTCTGACCAAGGGCGAGGTCAGCTATACCACCAAGAAGCCCTGGCGTCAGAAGGGCACGGGCCGCGCCCGCGCCGGTTACGCCGGAAGTCCCGTGTGGCGTCACGGCGGCGTGGCGTTTGCCCCGAAGCCGAGGGATTACCGTTACAGCCTGACCAAGAAGACCCGCAGGCTCGCGCTCAAGAGCGCACTGAGCGCCAAGGCCGCCGAGGAGAGCATCCTCGTCATCGACGGCCTGAAGGTCGAGGAGATCAAGACCAAGCCTTTTGCCGAGTTCCTGAAGAAGATCGGCGCCGAGGGCAAGGCCATGGTCATCACGGAGAACGTGGACGAGGCCGTTGTGAAGTCCGCGAGGAACATCCCGGGCGTCACGACCACCACTGCGACCATCATCTCCGCTTATGAGATACTGAACAACCGCGTGCTCGTGGTCGACAAGGCCGCGCTGCAGAAGATCGAGGAGGTGTTCGCCTGATGGCCACCGCGTACGATATAGTCATCCGCCCCATCATCACCGAGCAGTCGATGGAGGACCTCGACATCAAGAAGTATGCGTTCGAGGTAGCTAAGGATGCCAATAAGATCGAGATAAAGAAGGCCGTTGAGGAGATCTTCGGCGTGAAGGTCATCCGCGTGACCACGACGACGGTGAACGGCAAGAAGAAGCGCACTGGCGCGTACCCGCAGGGCTACACGAAGACCTGGAAAAAGGCCGTTGTGAAGCTGAGCGAGGACTCCAAGAGCATCGAGCTCTTTGAGGGCATGGTGTAAGGGAGGATATGAGATATGTCTATTAAAACTTACAGGCCCACGACTCCCGCAAGGCGCCAGATGAGCGTGTCCGGTTTTGACGGAGTAGACAAGCACGCCAAGCCCGAGAAGGGACTCATTGAGGTCAGGAAGAAGAACTCCGGCCGCAACAGCTACGGCCGCATCACCGTCCGCCACAAGGGCGGCGGCAACCGCAGGAAGTACCGTGTCATCGACTTCAAGCGCGACAAGATGGACGTCGCCGCGAAGGTGCTGAGGCTTGAGTACGACCCGAACCGCTCCGCGTTCATCGCGCTCGTCGAGTATGAAGACGGCGAGAGGCGCTACATTCTCGCTCCTGTCGGCCTCGCTGCCGGTGACAGTGTGCTGAGCAGCGCCGCTGCGGACATTAAGCCGGGCAACTGCCTGCCTCTGGCAAACATCCCGGTCGGCACCGTCATCCACAACATTGAGCTGTACCCGGGCAAGGGCGCTCAGCTGGTCCGCTCCGCGGGCGTGGCTGCGCAGCTCATGGCGAAGGAAGGCGACATGGCCACGGTGCGTCTGCCCTCCGGCGAGTACCGGAAGGTCAGGATGAACTGCAAGGCCACGATAGGCCAGGTCGGCAACATCGACCACTCGAACATCTCCATCGGCAAGGCCGGACGTAAGCGCCACATGGGCATCCGCCCGACGGTGCGCGGCTCTGTCATGAACCCCTGTGATCACCCGCACGGCGGCGGCGAGGGCAAGGCCCCTGTCGGTCGTCCCGGCCCCGTCACTCCTTGGGGCAAGCCGGCGCTGGGCTACAAGACCCGCAAGACTAAGAACCGCACCGATAAGTTCATAGTCAAGCGCCGCAACGCGAAGTAAGGAGGGAAAGAGCAAATGAGCAGAAGCATAAAGAAAGGCCCGTTCGCAGCTCCCGAGCTGCTCAAGCGCGTCGACGAGCTCAACAAGGCCGGCGAGAAGAAGGTCCTGAAGACCTGGAGCCGCGCCTCGACGATATTCCCGTCCTTCGTGGGACACACGATAGCCGTCCACGACGGACGCCGTCACGTTCCCGTCTACGTCACCGAGGACATGGTCGGTCACAAGCTGGGCGAGTTTGCGCCCACCAGGACCTTCCGCGGCCACTCCGGCGGCAAGACCGGCAAGTAAGGGGGAGAGAACATGGAAGAACTGAAGACCGCGCGGGCGCAGGCGAAGTACGTCCGCATCGCTCCCCGCAAGGTGCAGATAATCTGCGACATGATCCGCGGCAAAGAGGCGGCTTACGCGCAGGCGCTGATGGAGCACACTCCGAAGGCCGGCTGCGAGCACGTCATCAAGGTGCTCAAGAGCGCCGTGGCGAACGCGGAGAACAACTTTGAGATGGACCCCGAGAAGCTGTACGTCGAGCAGGCGTACGTCGATGCGGGCCCCATTCTGAAGCGCGGCCAGCCGAGGGCTCACGGCCGTATGTTCAGGATAAACAAGCGCACCAGCCACATCACCGTGGTTGTGGCTGAGAAGGAATAAGGGAGGCGGAGAAAAATGGGACAGAAAGTTAATCCGCACGGCCTCCGCGTCGGCGTTATCAAGGACTGGGACAGCCGCTGGTACGCCAGGAACGACAAGGTCGGCGACCTCATCGTCGAGGACTATAATATCCGCAAGTTCCTCAAGAAGACCCTGTATTCCGCCGGTGTGCCCACCATCGAGATAGAGCGCGACAGCAACAAGGTCCGCATCTATATCCACTGCTCGCGTCCGGGCGTGGTCATCGGCAAGGGCGGCGCCGAGATAGAGAAGCTGCAGGCCCAGGTCAGCAAGATGATCGGCAAGCCGGTGGCGCTGTCCATCGTCGAGGTCAGAACTCCCGACACGAACGCCCAGCTCGTGGCCGAGAACATTGCCGGCCAGCTGGAGAGGCGTATCGGTTTCCGCCGTGCGATGAAGAACAGCATCGGCCGCGCGATGCGCATGGGCGCGAAGGGCATTAAGGTCATGTGCGGCGGCCGTCTGGGCGGCGCCGAGATCGCGAGGAGCGAGTGCTACCACGAGGGCACCATCCCCCTGCAGACCCTGAGGGCCGACATCGACTACGGCTTTGCCGAGGCCGCGACCACTTACGGCCGCATCGGCGTCAAGGTGTGGATATACAAGGGCGAGGTGCTGAGCCAGACTCTGAGGACCACTCCGAGGACGATGGACCTGTCCAAGCCGCAGGAGCGCAGGCGCGACAGGCGCGACGACCGCAGGGGCGGCTACAACCGCGACCGTCAGGGCGGCGGCTACAACAGGGACAACAACCGTCAGGGCGGCTACAACAGGGATAATCGCCAGGGCGGCTACAACCGCGGGCCCAGGCCGGCCGGCCAGGGCGCTCCGAGGACGGAGAACAAGGAAGGAGGCAGCAACTGATGCTGATGCCCAAGAGAGTCAAATACCGCAGGGTGCAGCGCGGCCGCATGAAGGGCAAAGCCACTCGTGGCAACGTTGTGACCTACGGTGAGTTCGGTCTCCAGGCTCAGGAGCCGTGCTGGATAACCTCCAATCAGATCGAGGCCGCTCGTATAGCCATGACGAGGTACACGAAGCGCGGCGGCCAGGTGTGGATAAAGATATTCCCCGACAAGCCGGTTACTGCGAAGCCCGCTGAGACCCGTATGGGTTCCGGTAAGGGTTCTCCCGAGTACTGGGTCGCGGTAGTGAAGCCGGGCAGGGTGCTGTTCGAGATAGCGGGCGTCTCTGAGGAGACCGCGCGCGAGGCTCTGCGCCTTGCCAGCCACAAGCTGCCCTGCAAGACGAAGGTCGTCAGCAAGGCGGATTCAGAGACAGGCGGTGAATGAGATGAAGGCAAACGAAATACGCTCCATGTCCGAGACCGAGCTGAACGCGAAGCTGGCCGAGCTCAAGAAGGACCTGTTCATGCTCAGGATGCAGCACGCGACTAATCATCTTGACAACCCGACCCGGATCTCCGCAACGCGGCGCGACATAGCCCGTGTGCTGACCGTCATCCGCGAGAAGCAGCTCGGGCGCTGAGGAGGTAGAAGGAAATGACTGAAGTAAGAACGACTTCCCGTAAGACCCGCGTTGGCAAGGTCGTGTCCGACAAGATGGACAAGACCGTGGTCGTCATCGTCGAGGACCGCGTTGCCCACAAGAGATATAAGAAGATAATCGGCCGTACCTACCGCCTGAAGGCGCACGATGAGAACAACGAGTGCGGCATAGGCGACAGGGTGCGTGTGATGGAGACCCGTCCGCTCAGCCGCGACAAGCGCTGGCGCGTGGTCGAGATCATCGAGAAGGCCAAGTAAGGAGGCGCCTAAATGATACAGCAGGAAAGTTATCTCAAGGTCGCCGACAATACCGGCGCCAAGGAAATAAAGTGCATCAGGGTCCTGGGCGGCTCCAAGCGCAAGTACGCCAGCATTGGCGACGTCATAGTGGCGTCCGTCCGCAAGGCCGCTCCTGGCGGCCAGGTCAAGAAGGGCGACGTTGTGAAGGCGGTCGTCGTGAGGACCAGCAAGGCCGTGAGGCGCGCCGACGGGACGTATGTCCGCTTTGACGACAACGCCGCCGTCCTGATAAAGGACGACAGGAACCCGACCGGCACCCGCATCTTTGGGCCCGTTGCCCGTGAGCTCCGTGACAGGGACTACATGAAGATCCTGTCGCTCGCTCCCGAAGTCATTTGAGGAGGGCGCGAAGAATGAACGTCAGAAAGAATGATAAGGTCGTAGTCCTGTCCGGCAAGGACAAGGGCAAGCAGGGCGAGGTGCTCCGCGCCATGCCCGCCGAGGGCAAGGTCGTCGTGCAGGGCGTGAGCGTTGCGACGAAGCATCAGAAGGCCCGCAAGCAGGGCGAGGAGAGCAGCATCATCAAGGTAGAGACCCCCATCTACGCCTGCAAGGTCATGGTGGTCTGCCCGAAGTGCTCCAAGCCCACCCGCGTCGCACACAAGGTGACCGCGGACGGCAAGAAGGTCCGCGTCTGCAAGCACTGCGGCGCCGAGCTGTAAGGAGGGTGACAGGTTATGAACAGAATGAAGGAAATGTACAATACCGAGGTCGCCCCCGCTCTCATGAACAAGTTCCAGTACAAGAGCGTCATGCAGATCCCGAAGCTCGACAAGATAGTCGTGTCCGTGGGCTGCGGCGACTGCAAGGACAACGCAAAGGCGCTTGACGCCGTCATCAAGGACATCACCGCCATCACCGGCCAGAAGGCCGTGGCCACCGTCGCGAAGAAATCCGTCGCGAACTTCAAGCTCCGCGAGGGCATGCACGTCGGCGTGAAGGTCACTCTGAGGCACGACAGGATGTGGGAGTTCCTCGACAGGCTGTTCAACGTGGCTCTGCCGCGTGTCCGCGACTTCCGCGGCATCTCGGCCGACGCCTTCGACGGCAGGGGCAACTACAGCCTTGGCATCCGTGAGCAGATCATCTTCCCCGAGATAGAGTACGACAAGATTGAGAAGCTGCGCGGCATGAACATCGCCATCTGCACCACCGCCCAGACCGACGAGGAAGCCAGGGAGTTGCTGAAGCTCATGGGCGCCCCGTTCGTCACGGCTTGAGTAAGGAGGATATCGAGATATGGCTAAGAAATCTATGATACTCAAGCAGCAGCGCGAGGCGAAGTTCTCCACCAGGCGCTATAACCGCTGCAAGATCTGCGGCCGTCCCCACGCCTACCTGCGCGACTACGGCATCTGCCGTATCTGCTTCCGCGAGCTGGCTTACAAGGGCCAGATTCCTGGAGTGAAAAAGGCTTCCTGGTAATCAAGTTGTTTAAGCGGAAATCCGCTTGGGCATAAATCACCCGGCACGGTGGCGAAAGGCCGAGGCCAATCGGGACTTCGCAAGGGGCCGCCTATTGCTCCGGAACCTCGCCGCCGTTCACCGCGAAAGCGGTAACTCTGAATTAGGAGGAAAAACAATGCAGATCACAGACCCCATCGCCGATATGCTGACCCGCATCCGCAACGCCGGAAGCGCGAAGCATGAGACCGTGGATGTCCCCGCGTCGAAGATGAAGAAGGCCATTGCCCAGATACTGCTGGACGAGGGCTACATCAGGAGCTTCCAGCTCATCGACGACGGCACCCAGGGCATCATCCGCATCACTCTGAAGTATCTCCCCGGCAAGGAGAAGGCCATCCAGGGCCTCCGCCGCGTCTCGAAGCCCGGCCTGCGCGTGTACGCCGGCGCCGACGAGCTGCCCCGTGTTCTGAAGGGGCTCGGCATAGCCATAATCTCCACCTCGAAGGGCGTCATGACCGACAAGCAGGCTCGCAGGGAGCATGTTGGCGGCGAAGTCCTCGCGTTTGTGTGGTAAGGAGGGCGTAAAGATGTCGAGAATAGGTAGAGAGCCCATCACCGTGCCCGCCGGTGTCGAAGTGACGATAGCCGAGGGCAACGTAGTCACCGTCAAGGGACCCAAGGGAAGCATCACCGAGGCGCTGTGCCCGGCGATGACCATCACTCTGGACAACGGCGTGCTGCACGTCACCCGTCCGGATGATACCAAGGCCAACCGCAGTCTGCATGGCCTGACCCGCAGCCTCCTCAACAACATGGTCGTCGGCGTGACGAACGGCTTTGAGAAGAAGCTGGAGATCAACGGCGTCGGCTACCGCGCCGAGAAGAAGGGCGAGGAAGTCGTCATGAAGCTCGGCTACAGCCACGATGTCACCATCAAGGAGACGGCTGACATCAAGATCGACGTGCCGGATGCGAACCATCTGATAATCAAGGGCGTCGACAAGCAGAAGGTCGGCCAGTTTGCCGCCGATGTGCGCAACAAGCGTCCGCCTGAGCCGTACAAGGGCAAGGGCATCAAGTACGACTATGAGCACATCCGCCGCAAAGAAGGCAAGACCGGTGCCAAATAAGGGGAGGTGCGCTTAAATGATTAAAAGACCCAATACGAAGGCTCAGCGCATCAAGCGCCACAAGAGAGTCCGCTCCAAGATCAGCGGCACGCCGGAGAGGCCCCGTCTGAGCGTATACAGGAGCGAGAACAACATCTATGCCCAGGTCATCGACGACGTGGCGGGCCACACTCTGTGCTCGGCGTCCTCGGTGGAGAAGGGCTTCGAGGGCGGCGGCAACATCGAGTCCGCGAAGCAGGTCGGCAAGAAGGTTGCCGAGCGTGCTCTTGCGAAGGGCATCGAGGAAGTCGTATTTGACCGCGGCGGCTACATTTATCACGGCCGCGTGCAGGCCCTGGCTGACGGCGCCCGCGAGGGCGGCCTGAAGTTCTAAGGCGGGAGGAGGAAACAGATTATGGCTTACAATAACGACAGGCGTAATGACCGCAGGGGACGCGGCGGCGAGGAGCCTTCCGAGTTCACTGAAAAGGTAGTTTCCCTCAACCGCGTATCGAAGACCGTCAAGGGCGGCCGTGTCATGAAGTTCTCGGCGCTGTGCGTCGTGGGCGACGGCAAGGGCCGCGTGGGCTACGGTCTGGGCAAGGCCAACGAGGTCTCCGAGGCTATCCGCAAGGGTCTCGAGGACGCGAAGAAGCACATCGTGACGATCACTCTGCAGGGCACGACGATACCGCACGAGGTCATCGGCGAGTTTGGCGCGGGCCGCGTGCTGCTCAAGCCGGCCCCGGAAGGCACCGGCGTCATCGCCGGCGGCGCTGTCCGTGCGGTGGTCGAGGCCGCGGGCATCAAGAACATTCGTACGAAGTGCC
Organism: uncultured Eubacteriales bacterium; assembly: GCA_900546615.1. GTDB lineage: Bacteria > Bacillota > Clostridia > Oscillospirales > Oscillospiraceae > Scatomorpha > Scatomorpha pullistercoris. The sequence continues at coordinate 45,956 of URDJ01000012.1, forward strand.
TGAGGTCCAACAACCCGCAGAATGTCGTTGCGGCGACGATGGTCGGGCTCCAGTCTCTGAGGAACGCGCAGCAGGTCGCGGCCTACAGGGGCAAGTCCGCCGACGAGATAGTCGGTTAAGGAGGGCTCGCGAAATGGCTAAGAACATCAAGGTGAAGCTCGTCAAGAGCCTGAACGGACGTCTCGATAAGCACATTGCTACGGCTCATTCTCTGGGCCTGCACAAGATCGGCAACGAGACCGTCCAGCCCGACAATCCTCAGACCAGGGGCAAGATAGCTCAGATAGGCTATCTGCTTCAGGTGACGGAAGAATAAGGAGGGTACGCAATGAAACTGAGTGAACTTTCTCCGGCCGCTGGCAGCACCCAGGTCGCCAAGCGCAAGGGCAGAGGACACGGCACCGGTAACGGCAAGACCGCAGGCCGCGGTCATAAGGGCCAGAAGGCCAGGAGCGGCGGCGGCGTCCGCGTCGGCTTCGAGGGCGGCCAGATGCCGCTGGCGAGGCGTATCCCCAAGAGAGGCTTCCACAACATTTTTGCCGAGCCGCTGGAGGCCGTGAACGTCTCCGCGCTCAACCGTTTTGAGGACGGCGCCGAGGTCGATGCGGCTGCGCTGCTCGACGCGGGCGTGCTGTCCAAGTGCGTCTACGGCGTCAAGATACTGGGCAACGGCAGCCTCGAGAAGAAGCTGACCGTCAAGGCTTCCGCCTTCTCCGAATCTGCAAAGCAAAAGATAGAGGCGGCAGGCGGAAAGGCCGAGGTGGTGTAAGGTGCTTAAGACTCTCAAGAATGCGTGGGGCATCGAGGAGCTTCGCAAGAAAATACTCTTCACGCTGTTCATCATTCTCGTATACCGTCTTGGCAACGCCGTCCCCGTGCCCTATGTCAACACGACCCTGCTGGAGAGCTACTTCAACACGGTCAACAACACGATACTCGGTCTCTGGAATACCATGTCCGGCGGCAGCTTCTCGATGGCGACGATATTCGCACTGTCGATACAGCCCTACATCAACGCCTCCATCATCATCCAGCTGCTCACGATAGCCATTCCGGCCCTTGAGCGGCTGCAGAAGGAAGGCGGCGAGGAAGGCCGCAAGAAGATCGCGTCCATTACCCGCTACACCACGGTCGGCATCGGTCTCGTCATGGGCTTTGCCTACTACATGCTCATCAAGAATGGCTCCAACGGCCAGAGCATGCTGACCGCCGACGGCACCGGCGTGTGGCCCGCCATCGTCATCATCATGACCTTCATGGCCGGCTCCGCGCTGATCATGTGGATGGGCGAGCAGATTACCGAGTTCGGTGTAGGCAACGGCATCTCCATCATCCTGTTTGCAAGCATCATCGCGAGGTTCCCGACTTCCATCAGCACGATGATCACGAACGTCTCCTCCGGCAGCCTGGCCTGGTGGGCTCTCGCGCTCATAATCCTCGGCGCCCTGGCGATAATCGTACTCATAGTCATCGTGAACGATGCCGAGCGCAGGATACCGGTGCAGTACTCCAAGCGCGTCGTGGGCCGCAAGCTCTACGGCGGACAGAGCACGCATCTGCCGATGAAGGTAAACATGTCCGGCGTCATGCCCATCATTTTCGCCTCATCGATAGCGAGCATCCCCGGCACTATCTGTGCCTTTGTACCCAAGTGGCAGGATTCCTGGGTCATGAAAAACGTCTTTGGGACGAACACCATACCCTACGCGATAATCTATTTCCTGCTCATCATAGCGTTCAGCTACTTCTACGCCACCATCCAGTTTGACCCCGTCGAGATATCGAACAACCTGAAGAAGAACGGCGGCTTCATCCCCGGTTTCCGCGCCGGCAAGCCGACCAGTGAGTACATCAGGAAGGTGCTCAACAAGATCACCCTGATGGGTGCTCTGTACCTGAGCGTTGTGGCTGTTGTGCCTATCCTGATAAGCTGCTTCTCCGATGCCCCGACCCTTTCGGGCATATCCCTCGGCGGCACCTCCATAATCATAGTTGTGGGCGTTGCCATTGAGACCGTCCGTGCCGTGGAGGCGCAGATGCTCATGCGCAACTACAAAGGCTTCCTTGACTGATCGGAGGTTAAAATGAAGCTGATACTTTTGGGAGCGCCAGGCGCCGGCAAGGGCACCCAGGCGGAGATTATCAGCCAAAGGCTGGGTATACCGACCATATCGACTGGCAATATCCTGAGGGCAGCCATGAAAAACGGCACGCCCGTGGGACTGAAGGCCAAGGAATACGTTGAAAGCGGCAAGCTCGTTCCCGACGATGTCATAATCGGCATCGTCGAGGAACGCCTCGCGGAGCCTGACTGCAAGGACGGCTACATCCTCGACGGCATGCCGAGGACGATACCACAGGCGGAGGCGCTCGAGGAGCGGGGAATCAACATCGACTGCGCGCTGTCCATCGAGATAGCGGACGAGACGATAGTCGAGCGCATGTCCGGCAGGAGGACCTGCCCGAACTGCGGCGCCACGTATCATGTGGTGTCAGCCCCTCCGAAGGCGGAAGGCGTGTGCGACAGCTGCGGTGCGGCGCTTACCATCAGGAAGGACGACGCTCCCGAGACCGTTAAGGCGAGGCTTGAGGTCTACCACAGGGAGACCGAGCCGCTCAAGGCGTTCTACGCCGAGCGCGGCAAGCTGAAGTCGGTAAACAATCAGCCGACGATCGAGGCCACGACGGCCGAGATAGCAAAGACCCTGGGGATCGAGCTATGATAATAGTGAAGTCCCCGCGAGAGATCGAGTTCATGCGCGAGGCCTGCCGGATAACGGCAGGCGCGCGCACCGTGGCCAGGCAGGCGATAGCAGCCGGAGTGACCACGCGGGAGATCGACAGAGAAGTCCACAAGTTCATACTGCGCTCGGGAGCGACGCCGACATTTCTGAATTACGGCGGATTCCCGGCCAGCGCCTGCATCTCGGTGAACGATGAGGTAGTGCACGGCTTTCCGGGCAGACGCATCGTGAAAGACGGCGACATCGTGAGCGTAGATGTGGGAGCAAAGATACACGGCTTCACAGGCGACTGCGCTGGGACCTATCCCTGCGGGGAGGTGACCGAGGAGGCGAAGCGGCTCATTGAGGTGACGCGGCAGAGCTTTTTCGAGGGCATCAAGTTTGCGAAGCCGGGCTACCGGGTATCGGATATCGGACACGCGATACAGGAATACGTTGAGAGCCACGGGTTTTCCGTGGTGCGGGCGTACGAGGGACACGGCGTTGGAGCGCAGCTGCACGAGGAGCCGGAGATACCGAACTTCGGCGATCCGGGACACGGGCCGAGACTGGTGAAGGGCATGACCCTGGCGATAGAGCCGATGGTGAACGCCGGGACCTGGGAGGTCTACGTGCAGGACAACGGTTGGACTGCCGTGACGTCGGACGGGCGGCTGTCAGCGCACTACGAGAACACGGTGCTGATAACAGATGGCGAGCCTGAGATCCTGACCATGGCAGAGGATCTGTGACGATGAACCGCGAGGGAGGTTATATAACTTGGCAAAAGACGATGTGATCGAGCTTGAGGGCACGGTCGTCGAATCCCTGCCGAATACGATGTTCAGCGTGGACATCGGAGGCGGCCATACGATACTGGCCCACATATCCGGGAAACTGAGGATGAACTTCATCAGGATACTGCCTGGGGACAAGGTGACGGTGCAGATGAGCCCGTACGACCTGACCCGCGGCAGGATCACCTGGAGATCGAAGTAAGGAGCGCGTAAGCGCTCAGCGCGAAGCCGAATAGGAGGAGCTTAAATGAAAGTCAGACCTTCGGTAAAGCCCATGTGCGAGAAGTGCAAGATAATCAAGCGCCATGGCAAGGTCATGGTGATCTGCGAGAACCCGAAGCACAAGCAGCGTCAGGGCTGAGACCCCAAGTATTTGAAAGAGCGAAAGAAACATCCCCCGCGGGACGGAGGCTCCCTCCGGCGGGACCAAGCCTCCGCCTGAGAAGCGCGGGGAAAATCATTGAAAGGAATGATCGCGAAAGATGGCACGTATAGCCGGCGTTGACCTGCCCAAAGACAAGAGGATAGAGATTGGCCTCACCTACGTCTACGGAATCGGCAGGACCAGCGCGAAAAAGATCCTCGAGCAGACCGGAATCAACCCCGACACCCGAGTGAAAGACCTGACCGACGAAGAAGAGGCCAAGATCCGTGAGTGCATAGATCATCATTACGTCGTGGAAGGCGACCTGCGCCGCAGCGTGGCGCTGGACATCAAGCGCCTGACCGAGATAGGCAGCTACCGTGGCCTGCGTCACAGGAAGGGCCTGCCCGTCCGCGGCCAGCGCAGCAAGACGAACGCCCGTACCCGCAAGGGCCCGAAGCGCACGATAGCTAATAAGAAGAAGTAAGGGAGGGATATGTAATGGCAGCACCCAAGAAGAAGGTCCGCACTCGCCGCAGAGAGCGGAAGAATATCGAGCGTGGAGCCGTGCATATCAGCTCCTCTTTCAACAACACGATGGTGACGATAACCGACACCAACGGCAACGCCATTTCCTGGGCCTCCGCGGGCGGCATGGGCTTCCGCGGCAGCAAGAAGAGCACTCCTTTCGCGGCTCAGACCGCGGCTGAGACTGCTGCTAAGGCTGCCATGGAGCACGGGCTGAAGACCGTCGAGGTGTACGTGAAGGGTCCCGGTTCGGGCCGTGAGGCGGCGATCCGCGCTCTGCAGACTGCGGGTCTCGAGGTCACGATGATCAAGGACGTAACGCCGATACCGCACAACGGCTGCCGTCCGCCGAAGCGCCGCCGCGTGTAATCAGGGGAGGTAAGAAGAAATGGCAAGATATACCGACGCCGTCTGCCGCCAGTGCCGCAGGGAGGGCCAGAAGCTCTTCCTCAAGGGCGACAGGTGCTACACTCAGAAGTGCGCGATGGAGAACCGCCCCTATCCCCCCGGACAGCACGGCCAGGGCAGGAGCAAGACCTCCGAGTATGGCCAGCAGATGCGTGAGAAGCAGAAGGCCAAGAGGTACTATGGCCTTCTGGAGAGCCAGTTCAGGAGCTATTTCGACATGGCCGAGCGCCGTCCCGGCCAGACGGGCGAGAACCTTCTGGCTATCTGCGAGAGCAGGCTGGACAACGTCGTCTACCGTCTGGGCTTTGCGATGAGCCGCGCCGAGGCGCGTCAGCTCGTGAACCACGGGCACTTCACGGTAAACGGCCGCAAGGTCAACATTCCGAGCTTCCAGGTGAAGCCGGGCATGGTCGTGACTCTGCGTGAGCGGAGCCGCGGGCTGGAAAAGATAAAGGCGAACGTCGAGGCAAACGCCTTCCGTCAGCCTCCGAAGTGGCTGGATTATGACGCCGCGAACATGATAGCGAAGGTCACCGCTGTCCCCGCTCGTGAGGACATAGATCTGCCGATAGAGGAGCACCTCATCGTCGAGCTCTATTCCAAGTGATAAATAAACCCTCGATTGGAAAGCTGAACCACGCGCCCCCCGATGGCGCAAATATTAAAGGAGGGTTAGTTCGCAAATGATTGAAATAGAAAAGCCGCGTATCGAGTGCATCGAGACCCCGACGGACGATTCTTACGGCAAGTATGTGATCGAACCTCTGGAGCGCGGCTACGGCACGACTTTGGGCAACTCTCTTCGTCGGGTGCTCCTGTCGTCGCTGCCCGGAACGGCTGTGACGAGCATCAGGATATCCGGCATCCAGCATGAGTTTTCCACGATCCCCGGCGTGAAGGAGGACGTAACAGAAATCGTCCTCAACATCAAGCGTATCATAGCGAGGCTGCATAGCGACGATCCCAAGACGGTGTACATTGAGGCATCGGGCGAGGGAGAGGTCACGGCGGGCGACATCAAGGCCGACGGTGAGGTCGAGATACTGAATCCTGAGCTGCATATAGCGACTCTGGGTCCGGACGCTTCGCTGTCGATGGAGCTGACCCTCGACCACGGCAGAGGCTATGTCCCGGCGGACAAGAACAAGAACCCGCAGCAGATCATAGGAACGATACCTGTGGATTCGATCTATACGCCAGTTCTGAAGGTGAACTACGCGGTGGAGAACACGCGCGTCGGTAACCAGACGGACTTTGACAAGCTGACGCTCGAGGTGTGGACCGACCGGACGATCAGTCCTCGTGACGCGGTGTCGCTGGGTGCGAAGATACTGGTGGACCACTTCACGCTGTTCACCGATCTGTCGGACAGCATAGGCAGCCGCTCCACGGTGGTGGAGAAGGTGGAGACGCAGCGAGACAAGGTGCTTGAGATGACGATAGAGGAGCTGGACCTCTCGGTCCGCAGCTTCAACTGCCTCAAGCGCGCCAATATCAACACTGTCGAGGACCTTATCAGCAAGACACAGGACGAGATGATAAAGGTCCGCAATCTGGGCCGGAAGTCCCTGGAGGAAGTCGAGCACAAGCTCGCGATGATGGGACTGAGCCTGGCCAGCGACGACAACCAGTAAGGAGGAAACCACAATGCCCGGTACAAGGAAACTCGGCAAGCCGACTGAGGCGCGCATGGCTATGCTGCGCCAGCAGGTGACTGATCTCCTGGACAAGGGCCGGATGGAGACGACCTTCACCCGTGCCAAGGAGATACAGCCGCTGGCCGAGAAGATGATAAGCCTCGGCAAGCAGAAGGACATGGCGGCCTACCGCCAGGCCCTGAGCTTCATCACTCGCGAAGACGTGGCGCACAAGGTCTTCAACGAGACCGCTGCGAAGTATGCCGACCGCAACGGCGGCTATACCCGCGTCACCCGCACCGGCCCCCGCCGCGGCGACGCCGCCGAGATGGCCGTCATAGAGCTCGTGTGAGCCGAACGATAAAAGTAAAACTCCCGTCCTCTCGGACGGGAGTTTTTGCGTTTTGGCCTTATTTTGACCGCTGGCGCAGTATCTCGTACATGAGCACCGCGGCGGCTGTGGAGGCGTTCAGGGAGCTTACCCGGCCTCTCATGGGGATGCTGACGAGAAAGTCGCAGCGTTCTCTCACGAGCCTGCCGAGGCCCTCGCCCTCGCTGCCGATGACCAGCGCGATAGGACCTGTGAGGTCTGTCCGCCACATCTCAGAGCTGCCCTCTGCAGCGGCGCCATAGACCCAAAGCCCCTGCTTTTTCAGCTCGTCCAGCGCCGAGGCAATGTTCGCCACACGGGCGACCGCCATATGCTCCGCCGCGCCCGCGCTGGTCTTGCCGACCACCGCCGTCAGGCCCGCGCTGCGGTGCTTCGGTATGACGACGCCGTGCGCGCCCACACACTCCGCGCTCCTGATGATGGCGCCCAGATTGTGAGGGTCCGATATCTCGTCGCACACGATGACGAAAGGGGCCTCGCCGCGCTCCTGCGCGACTTTCAGTATGTCCTCGAGGCTCGCATACTCGCGTACCGCACAGACCGCTATCACGCCCTGATGAGCCTTCGTCACGCTCATCGCGTCGAGCTTCCTCCGGTCGCAGTCCGATACCGTGATGCCCCTGTCCCGCGCCATGCCCGCGATATGGCCCAGGGTGCGATCCGCTTCGCCCCTCGCTATATATACCTTGTCTATCGCCCGACCTGCACGCAGCGCCTCCTGCACCGCGTTTCGGCCCTCAATGATGTCGTTCTTCAGCTCGTCCATGCATATTACCCCCGCTGCCTTATTCCTGTCCATGATAAACCATCCTGCGAAAACGTTCAAGGAAAATTTACAGACGGAGTCGTCTATAAGTGCTACAATAAAAAACAGACGATACCGTCTATAATAATCATTGGGGTGTTGAATATGCTTATCGGGATATTGAGGCTGCTTCTGGCGTTGGCGGCGGCTTACCTTATGGGGCGGCTGGCAGCGAAGCTGAGGCTACCGTCTATACTGGGCTGGCTGCTGGCGGGCATGGCGCTGGGACCGCACGCTTTGGGTCTGGTAGATGAAGCGCTGCTTGACGCGGGATGGTATAATACTGCCGAGAGCGTGATGGAGTGCACCGCCGGCCTCATGATAGGCACGGAGCTGGTCTGGAAGAAGATGCGCGGTTCGGGGGCGCAGATCGTGGTCACGACGCTGACGGAATCGCTGGGCGCCTTCGTGTGCGTGAGCGCGCTGTTTGCAGTGATATTCCTGTGTGTCGGGCTGCCGCTCTATCTGTCACTGGTGTTCGGCGGGATAGCGCTGGCAACGGCGCCTGCGCCCTCGCTGTCCATCGTTGCGGACATGAAGACAGCGGGGCCTGTGACGAGTACGCTGGTGCCGATGGCGGTGCTGGACGACCTTGTGGCAGCTCTGGTGTTTTTCCTCGTGATGGCCTGCGTCACCGCGGGGATATCGGACGCAGGCATATCCGTGGCAGGCATACTCTTTTTGGTGTTTCTGCCTGTGCTTGTGGGCGCGGCCACAGGCGCCGTGTGCGGTCTCGCACTCAGGCGCGTTCACGGACGTGCGGCCTCGCTCTGCGTTATGCTGGCGATGCTTATGGCGAGCGCGGCGCTGGGTATGTGGCTCAATTTGTCCGTGCTGCCGCTGCCCACCTTCAACTTCCTGCTGCTGGGCATGGCCTTTTCCGCGGCGTTTTCCAATATGATAGACGAAACGCAGCTGCGCGGCATCATGTCTGTCATGGACCCAGTTATAATGCTGTGCATGATGGTGATAATACTGGGCCTCGGCGCGCCGCTGGATTACCACCTTGTGCTCGGCGCAGGGATATATACGGCGATTTACATAATATCAAGAGCGCTTGGGAAATACTTTGGTGCATGGCTGGGCGCAACTCTGACGCATGCGCCGGCGACGGTGCGGAAGTACCTTGGTCTGACGCTGCTGCCGCATTCGGGGGTCTCGCTGGTGTTTACGGGCATAGCGGTGTCGGCCCTGAGCGGTCCTGCGCCGGAGTGCGCTGCGGTCCTGCAGGGCACGATAGCTGCGGCGGCAGTGATAAACGAGCTGATAGCAGTGGTAGCGGCCAAGAAGGGCTTTGAGTGGGCCGGGGAGCTGGGCCGTGCCGCGGAAGGGAGGGATGGGCTTGAAGCAGAGTGAGAGACAGGAACGCAGCCGCGCGAGGATACTTGAGGCTGCGGCGCAGGAGTTTGCGAAGCTGGGCTGTGAGTCTGTGACTGTAGACGGCATCTGCGCGGGGTACGGGATCTCGAAGGGCATGATGTATCACTATTTCAGCGGACGTGACGACCTGTTCCTGCACTGTGTGGAGGCGGTGTTCGGCCGCCTGCGCGCGAGGCTGGAGCCGCTGCTGGAGAGCACGGACTTTTTGGATGTGTCTGCAGCCGTGCGAGGTTTTTTTGCCGAGCGTGAGCGCTATTTTGCGGACAGGCCGGTCGAGAAGGCCATATTTGAAAACGCGCTGTTCCGCACGCCGCGAGGGCTTGAGGAGCGGATCAGCGAGTTGCACGTGCCTTTGGAGGAGCTGAACCGCGAGTTCATGCGCAGGCTCGCAGAGCGGCTCGAGCCAAGACAGGGCTGTACACGAGAGGAGATCCAGCGCTATCTTGAAGCTGTGAGCGCGGCTTACAAGACGCTGCTGGACGGGTTCGCGGGAGAATACGGGGTCACGAGTGTAGAGAGTATGGTCAGCAGTTGCGGCAGACTGGTTGAGCTGCTGCTGTTCGGCATAGTTGAAAAGAGTGGGACGCCGGTCAAATGACCGGCGTCCCGTCTCTATATAGATTTTTCAGCAGCTGGCGCCGCCCTTGGCTTTTGCGGCTACGGCAAGTATCTCGTCCTTCCTGGAGAGCACGTCGTCGCTCTTGAGCTGGCGGATAAACTCGTCCACGCCAACGCGGTCGATGGTGCGCCCGAAGCGCTCGCCGGTTTTGCCCAGCTCGCGGTAGAGCAGTATGGCCTTCTCTATGAGCTTCATGACCTCGTCCTCGGAATACACGCCGCCGATGTTCGTGCCCAGCCGCTGGGTCTTGCCCCAGATGCCGCCGATGACCACGGCGTAGCCGCGCTCTTTCTCGGAGAAACTGTGCATGGGGCAGGCGGCGATACACTTACCGCAGTTCGTACATTTGTCCGTATCGACGACAATCTTGCCGGCGGCGCCCCTCGAGACACAGTGGACGGGACAGCGCTCGATGACACCGCACTTGACGCAGTTGCGGCACTTGATGAGGTCCTGCTCCGGCACACTCTGGCCGTAAACGCCGAAGTCGTTCAGGCCCGGCTTCACGCAGTTGTTCGGGCAGCCGCCCACCGCGATCTTGAACTTGTGCGGCAGGGTGACCGTATGCCAGCCGACAAAGTACTCATCGTATATCCTCTTTGCGAACGCCTGCGTGTCGAACAGCCCGTGTACGCAGACGGTGCCCTTGCAGGCAACGACGGGCCTGACTATAGAGCCTGTGCCGCCCGTTACAAGCCCCGCCGCCTCAACCTCTTTGACCAGCGGCTCGAGGTTCTCATAGGGCACGCCCTGGATCTCGAGCGTCAGCCTCACGGTCAGCGCCACGCGCCCGTCGCCGTACTTCCTGGCGACGTCCGTGACCATCTGCATCTGCTCATTTGTGAACACACCGTTCGGCGTGACGATGCGGGCAATGAAGTGTTCCCCGTCGTTCGTAAGGATCAGTCCACGCCCCTTGAGCGCCTTCTTTTCGGCTTCTGTGATTTTAAGCATGCTCCTCGCCTCCATATATCTGTTTTGAATTAATCAGACCGTATCTGTCAAGCAGATCGGCAAAGGCCAGCCCGCTTATGAGAAGTATGCCTTCCTTCAGCGCGGCTTCCTTCGCCCTGTCCGAGAACCCCTCGGCGGTGTTAATAACTATATTGAAAGAGGACCTGCCGTCCCTCATCCTCGTGCGCTGTTCCACGCCCTCAATGTCGTTGCTGTCGCGGCCGGATTTCTTCTTCACCTGCACCCTCAGCTCCGGTACGCTGCCGTCGGCGGCTGAGGAAACGTCGGCGATGAAGCCCGTGTCAGGGAAACAGCCGAACGCGAGGTCTATATCCCCGCCCTCCCGGTCGAAGTCGTTTCTGCGAATGGTGGTGTAGCCGTTCCGGTTGAACAGCTCCTCCACGGCGAGCTCAAGCTGTCTCGGCGACCAGCGCTCGAGCTGTTCCAGTATGCTCAGAAGATACTCGCGCCTCGCGCTGCGGACGTTCTCAGACCCGGCGAGTGCTTCGAGCGTCTCCGTATCCTGCCTGAGCTGGGAGCCAGGGTCTGCCTCAGCTTGCCTTCAAGCAGGCTGGCCCTGACAAACTCAAAGCTGGCGCCGTAGTTCACCCTGAAAACAAAGCAGCTCATGCGGTGCAGCCCGTCATACGCGGCGCAGCTCGTACATGTCCGTCCTGCGCGCCGGCATGAGCGGCAGCTGACGACGGATGCTCTGAACATACGCCTCGTCGATGTCGACATACAGGGTCGTCTCGCCGGCCCCGGCGCGGGCGATGACGTCTCCCCAGGGCGAGACCGCTATGGAGTTGGCATAGGAGACATAGCTGCCCTGCTCGTCCCTGGCGGGCGCACAGCCCAGGGTGTAGACCTGGCTCTCGACTGCGCGGGAGCGGAACATGACCTCCCAGTGCGCCGGGCCGGTGGTCATGTTGAAGCTCGCCGGGCAGAACACCGCCCAGGCGCCGTCGATGGACATGATGCGCGCCAGCTCGGGGAAGCGCATGTCGAAGCACACGCACAGCCCGAAGCGGCCGTACTCCGTGTCGAAGGTGCATATCTCGTCCCCGGCGGTGAAGGTGTCCGACTCCTTGAACTTCTGGCCACCCTCGACGTCGATGTCGAAAAGATGCGACTTGCGGCAGCGCGCCGCCTGTTTTCCCTCGCGGTCGAAGACGAAGGAAGTGTTGTAGATGCGCCCGCCGTCCGACTCCGGTATCGTGCCGCCGATGAGCCAAACCCGGTTCTCCCGCGCGGCGCAGGAGAGCATCTGCCAGGCAGGACCTCCGGCGGGTTCCTGATGCTCGCGGAAGGCACGGTTGCGGTATTCACAGCAGAACATCTCGGGCAGGACGCAAAGCTCAGCGCCGTTTTCCGCAGCCTCGCGGATAAGCCCGGCGGCGTGGACAAGGTTCGTTTCCTTGTCAGCGACGTTCTGCATTTGAATAAGTGCGACTCTCATGGCAGGTGTCTCCTTTATAGTTTGTCTATGTATCGGCAGGCGGAGACCGCCGCGGCGGCTCCATCGCCAACAGCGGTGGTGAGCTGGCGTATGGTCTTGGCTCGGCAGTCGCCCGCTGCAAAAACGCCCGGAGTGCCTACAGCGCAGTCCTCGTTCGTGACGAACCAACCTGCGGCGTCCTGACTGGTGAGTTCTGCAAAAGCAGCATTGCCCGACTCGTAGCCGACGGCGACAAAGAGTCCGTCTATATTGAGCGTGCGTCTCTGTCCGTCAGTTACGGACTCTATCACAACGCCGGTCAACTCATCTCCACCCTCAAGCGCAACTATACGTGAAGACATGCACAGCTTTACGTTCGGCCGGGACATCAGCGCACTGACATTTGCTGCCTCGGCCCTGAATTCATCACGCCTGTGAATTATGTAAACCTCAGAGCAGCCGTTGGAGAGCAGCAGCGCGTCCTGCAATGCGGCGTCGCCGCCGCCCGCGACGGCGACGGGGCGGTCTTTGTAGAAGGCTCCGTCACATACGGCGCAGTAGCAGACGCCGTTCCCGGCGAATTCGTCCTCGCGGTCGACGTCGAGCTTGCGGTGCTGCGCGCCGGTGGCGAGTACCACGGCCTTGGCGGTGAACTCACCTTCGGGAGTTATGACAACCAGACCAGCCTCGCTCCTGCGCAGGCCGACGGCCTCGAGCAGTTCTGCTTCCGCGCCCATGTCGAGCGCCTGAGAGAACATGCGGTCGGACAACTCCGCGCCGGAGATGGAGGGTATACCGGGAAAATTGTCCACACGGGGAGACCATGCGATCTGGCCGCCGAAGCCGTTTTTCTCGAGGATGAGCACAGACTTCTCAGCGCGGCGCGCATAGATTGCGGCGGTAAGCCCGGCCGGACCTCCGCCTACGACGATGATATCGTAAGAACCAAGCATAAGTATCGCTCCCAAAACAGTTTATAGATTCAGCGCAGCTGTATAATGGTGCCGCAGTTGGGGCAGAGCATACGGTTTTCCCGCATATGAAACATCGCGATGGTGCCGCCGGTCATCTTCTCGCCGCAGTTGGGGCAGACAATGGGCGCCCGGATCTTGGCGCGCAGAGAGGAAAGCATCTGCTGGAGTTTTGCGGTTATGTTTTTACTCATGGCAATCGCCCTTTTTAATGATACCATATTTATTTCGGTTTGGGAACATCGAGAGGTGAAAATCCCCCCATATCTTTGGGCAAGGGCAAAGGTATTGGGGAGTCTTCCATGACAGACAGCAAGGCAAAACAAATGGGCTTCCGGAACGCCCCGGAAGCCCATTTTACTGTGCTCAAATCCCGCACTCGGCCATATTTACCCGGCCATCCGGGAGAAAACTCACGTTCTCATCCTCCAGCAGCCGCCTCTGCACCTCGGGTCCGCCGAAGGCAAAGCCCGGCGCGAGCCTGCCGTCCGCAAAGACTACCCGGTGACACGGTATAATGCCAGGTTCCGGGTTCCGGTGCAGTGCGAAGCCAACGCCACGCGCGCCGCGCGGATTTCCGGCAAGTGCCGCTACGTGTCCGTAGCACATCACGCGCCCGGCAGGTATCGACTTTACGACCTCGTAGATACGCCTCGTGAAATCCGTCATTGCGCTACGTTCGCCGCGTACTGCCTTATCGCGCCCGCGCCGGCGTACTTCTCAAAGTGCTCGCCGTCGGTCACGATCAGCGTCGGCGCCTGCTTTACGCCGTACTTCTTCGCCAGCTCCGCATTGTCCTCGGCGTTGAGCTTCTCGTAAGCAAAGCCCTGCTTGTCCAGCATGGTCACCGCAAGGCGGCAGTTCGGGCAGGTCGGCGTGGTGAACAGAAGCGCCTGGCCAGCCTTCTCGACCTGAGCCGCGGGCTGGATGTGCCGGTCGAGGTCCGGCTCCGCGTCACAGCCGCAGGCCGCGGTGTGCGGGTGCTTCACGGGGTCGAGGTGCGAGTGGCTGAGGTCGTAGGTCTTGCGCTCCTTGTACTCCTGCGTCTTGCCCGCGTTCCAGTTCTGCACGGGGCGATAGTAGCCGGTGATACGGCTGTACACCTCGGCGCTCTCGCCGCAGTGCGGGCAGGTGAACTGCTCGCCGGCGAGGTAGCCGTCGTTCTTGCAGACGGAGTAAGTCGGGCTGAGCGTGTAGTAGGGCAGCTTGTAGTTCTCGGCGATCTTCCGCACGAGGCTCGCAGCGGCCTGCCAGTCGGGCAGCTTCTCGCCCAGGAAGGCGTGGAACACGGTGCCGGAGGTGTAGAGCGTCTGCAGCTCGTCCTGCACGTCGAGGGCGGCGAAAATGTCCTCGGTATAGCCCACGGGCAGGTGGGAGCTGTTGGTGTAGTACGGCGTCCCGCCCGGCTCGGCGGCGGTGATGATGTCCGGGTAGCGCTCCACATCGTGTTTCGCCAGACGGTAGCTGGTGCTCTCCGCCGGGGTGGCCTCGAGGTTATAGAGGTCGCCATACTTCTCCTGATAATCCGACAGCCTCGACAGCATGTGCTTGAGCGTCTTCTTCGTGAATTCCTGGCAGCTCTCATGCGTCATGTCGGCGCGCACCCACCTGGCATTCAGGCCCGCCTCGTTCATGCCTACAAGTCCGATGGTGGAGAAGTGGTTGTCGAAGGTGCCGAGGTAGCGCTTGGTGTAGGGGTAGAGGCCCTCGTTCATGAGCTTCGTCACGACGTCGCGCTTTATTTTGAGGCTGCGCGCGGCGAGATCCATGAGCTTGTCGAGGCGGCGGAAGTAGTCGTGCTCGTCCTTCGCGAGATAGGCGAGCCTAGGCATGTTCAGCGTGACGACGCCGATGGAGCCGGTGCTCTCACCGGAGCCGAAATATCCGCCGGACTTCTTGCGCAGCTCACGCAGGTCCAGCCTCAGACGGCAGCACATGCTGCGCACGTCGCTGGGCTCCATGTCGGAGTTTATATAGTTCGAGAAATACGGAGTGCCGTACTTCGCGGTCATCTCAAAAAGCAGCTTGTTGTTCTCGGTGGGGCTCCAGTCGAAGTCGCGGGTGATGGAGTAGGTCGGGATGGGGTACTGGAAGCCGCGGCCGTTGGCGTCGCCCTCGATCATGATGTCGATGAAGGCCTTGTTGACCATGTCCATCTCGCGCTTGCAGTCGCCGTAGGTAAAATCCTGCTCCTTGCCGCCCACGATGGCCTTCTGGTCCTTCAGGTCGGCGGGGACGGTCCAGTCGAGGGTGATGTTGCTAAACGGGGCCTGCGTGCCCCATCGCGAGGGGGTGTTCACGCCGTAGACGAAGCTCTGGATGCACTGCTTGACCTCTTTGTAGTTGAGGTTATCGACCTTCACAAAGGGGGCAAGATAGGTGTCGAAGCTCGAGAAAGCCTGAGCGCCGGCCCACTCGTTCTGCATGATGCCGAGGAAGTTGACCATCTGGTTGCAGAGCGTGGACAGGTGACTGGCGGGCGAGGAGGTTATCTTGCCGGGGATGCCGCCGAGGCCCTCCTGAATGAGCTGCTTGAGGCTCCAGCCTGCGCAGTAGCCGGTCAGCATGGAGAGATCGTGCAGATGGATGTCGGCGTTCTTGTGAGCGTTGGCTATCTCGTCGTCGTATATCTCGGAGAGCCAGTAGTTGGCCGTGATCGCGCCGGAGTTAGAGAGTATGAGACCGCCCACGGAGTAGTTCACCGTGCTGTTCTCCTTGACGCGCCAGTCGGAGGCATCGAGGTAGGAGTCGACGACGTTTTTGTAGTCAAGGTAGGTAGAGCGCATGTTGCGCAGCTTTTCGCGCTGACGGCGGTAGAGTATGTAGGCCTTGGCGACGTGCTCGTAGCCGCCCCTCGAGAGCACGGCCTCGACACTGTCCTGAATATCCTCGACCGAGACGGCCCCGTCCTCTATCTTGGACTGGAAGTCTGCCGTGACCTTGAGCGAGAGGAAGTCGATAACGCTCTCGTTATACTCAGTCCCCGTGGCCTCGAAAGCCTTGGTGATGGCGTCGGATATCTTGGCGATATTGAAATCTACAAGCTCGCCCTCTCTTTTCCTGACCCTGTACATCTTTTGTCCTCCTGTATTTCCATCAAAAATTGTAAACCCTTGTAGGGGCGGGGTTCCATCCCCGCCCGGACGTCGCGGGCTCGGACGGCCCAACGGCTCCGCTTGTGGTACGACGACAGACCGCCGTAGGGGTCGGCGTCCTCGACGACCCGCCGTTCCGGTCTCGGACGACCCCGCGGCTCCGCACACGCCCTTGTAGGGGCGGGGTTCCACCCCCGCCCGGACGTCGCGGGCTTGCTTCGGCTCCGCTGAACAGGGGAAAACCCCTTGGCAGGGTTTTCCCCTGACCCCTTTCCTGACCTTTTGTGTGCATTAGGGTGTTCCGCTGCCTGCGGGCAGCGGCCATGGGGCGCCGCCCCCTGGACCCCTGCCGCCTTTTGAAAAAGGCGGGCGAAAACTTTAATTATATACCGCGGAGTTGGACAGACGGCACCTTGGGCCGCACGATGTCGGCAAGGCGCTGCATCTCGGCCTCCGTAAAAGCCTCGAGCCCCTGCGCCGCGATGAGATCGCCAGAGTCCTTGAAGCACTGGATGTAATACTCCCTCGCGCCCGCTATCCACTCGGCTATGCCCTCGAAATCGTCCTGCGTGTGCAGGCCCTTCACCGCCGTCGTGCGGAACTCGTAGTCCACACCACAGCCCATCAGATACGCCGCAGACTCGCGCACAGGCCCCAGGTCCAGCCCCGGTACGCCAGTCACCCGCGCGTAGTTCTCCGGCGCGGCCTTGATGTCCATCGCTACCCGGTCCGCCAAGCCCTGCTCGACTATCCGCCGCAGCCGCTCCGGGAAAGTGCCGTTCGTGTCCAGCTTCACCGCATAGCCCAGCGCCTTGACCTCCGACAGCAGTCCCTCAATGCCCGCATGCAGCAGCGGCTCGCCGCCGGTGACGGCCACGCCGTCCAGTATCCCCACACGCTTTTTCAGAAAGGTTATCAGCTCGTCGTGCCCTATTACGTCCCGCTCACGCTCCGGCAGAGCCAGCGAGGCATTGTGGCAGAACGGACAGCGAAGGTCGCAGCCGCCTGTAAAAATCGTGCAGGCCACACGGCCCGGATAGTCCAGTAAAGTGAGCTTCTGCAGCCCGGAAACGTCCATTTTACCCAATACATCCCCGTTTCAAGCGATAAACGGGCGCTCACCAGACCCGCACATCTTGCGGTACCGGGAGCGTCCGTATCACAATATATAGTGTTATCTCTCTCTTGTCAAGGGGTTGAAGCACAAAAAGTTGGATTGTAAATGCCCGTAACCTCTTTGTAACGGGCACTACATTTTTTCGATACGCACTGACAAAATGCACACCGTTTCGTTACCGCGTCAGCCGAGCAGCCCGAGCGCCTTGAAGCCCTCCTCGAAGGGCGCGCGAACGAGACCGCGCTCGGTGATGATGCCGGTTATGAGCCCGGCGTCGGTGACGTCGAAGGCCGGGTTGTAGACCCCGACGCCCTCGGGGGCCATGCGCTTTTTGTACCAGAGCTCCGTGACCTCTGCCCCGTCGCGGAACTCGATGGGTATCTCCGCTCCGGTCGCTATGGCCGGGTCTATGGTCGAGCTGGGCGCGCAGACGTAGAAAGGTATGCCGTAGTGCGCGGCCAGTATCGCGACGCCCGAGGTGCCGATTTTGTTCGCCGCGTCGCCGTTGCGGGCGACCCTGTCGCAGCCGACGAATATTATGTCAACCTTGCCCGACTTCATGAGCGAGGAGGCCATGTTGTCGCACAGCAGGATGGTGTCCACCCCGGCGGAGACCATTTCGAAGGCGGAGAGGCGGGCGCCCTGCAGGAGCGGGCGGGTCTCGTCGCAGTAGACGCGCAGGCCGTCGATTCCCGCCTCGAGCGCGGCGTAGACGGGCGCGAGGGCTGTGCCGTACTTGGCGGTGGCGAGGGTACCGGCGTTGCAGTGTGTGAGGATGCCCATGCCGGGCCGGAGCAGCTCGAGGCCATAGCGGCCGATATTCCGGCTTATTTCGATATCCTCGTCCATGACGGCCTGCGCCTCGCGGCGGAGGGCGCTGCGTATCTCATCTGGCGTTTCGGAGCTGGCCTTCGCGTAGGCTCTGCGCATACGGTCGAGGGCCCAGAACAGGTTGACGGCGGTGGGCCGGGAGGCAGCGAGCATGTCGCAGGCGGCGAAGAAGGTGCTCTCCAGCTCCGCATCCGGGGCATAGTACGCCGCCAGATACGCGCCGAAGGCGGCGGCGACGCCTATGGCGGGCGCACCGCGCACGCGCAGGAGCCGTATAGCCTCGCAGATCTCGGGCGTCTCGCGCAGGCTGAGGTACTTGACCTCGTTGGGCAGGAGCGTCTGGTCAATGATGACGAGCGCGTCACCCGAGAGCTTAACAGTATCTATAGCAAGCGGGTCCATAGAAACCTCCCAAATTTGAAGTTTTTTGCCCAGCTTTTTTACAAAAAAGCTGGCATAGGGCGACGCCCTTGCCAGTTTTTTAGTAAAAAAGCTGGTGGGGGTCCAGGGGGCTGTCAAGAGTAACATAGGTGACAGATAGTGCAAGGACATGGGTTACACTTTCCTT